>JAPOVX010000265.1:0-6755 GCA_026707935.1 Paracoccaceae bacterium | reverse complement strand
ATCATCAGGGTCGAGGTGATACCGGTTGCCCCTGTATGCGCGTTCCGTCATCGGTCCGTCGCTTTCGCGATGACGTGTGAGTTCAACGAGCAGGGGAAAGCTCTTTTCGATTACCTCGGCCAGGGTTCCCCCAGACTCGAGGTGCCGGGAATAGTCGTAAATGATCGGGGTTATGTTCCATGACCAATGACCGGTCTTGAATTCTTCAAGATGATCTGTTGTAAACGGATCTTCCCTGAAGATCTCCCATTCAATGTAGTTCAGGAAATCTTGCGACGCCATTTCCTCTGCCTGCACTGCCGCCGGAGCAATCGCACAGGCAGCGAGTACCGCTGTGGTCAACAACCCAACAAACGTCGCAAGCGCGTTCTTCGTTACATCGCCGATTGATTTAACCAAGCCTGATGCCACAATTGCCTCCCAGAGTTGTCATGCCAATCTTTCGGAAAAAGCGATCAGCGCCGACTATACCTAACCCGGATTTGACGTGATAGAGTACCTCCTTCGCGCCACGCTGCCGTGCCCTGAATTGGGTCCCGCAAACCTGCAGTACGGCGGCTACCTTCCCACCCAGAAAGCTCGGTCGAGAAGATATCTGTTTAGCGTTACGTGACTAGCACACGTTATGTTTTACACCATTGTCGGGAAGCACATTTCCCTGAAAAAACTGTCGTCACCAAGATGTCCGAAAGTCAGTTTGTTTTCATTCAATCTGATTCTTTGAGGTCTGAGCGTAATTGATCGTGACCCAACGAAGGAGCGCTAAAGTGGTGGCAGCAAGGTGGAAGTCGGTGCCTCGTCGACGGTTTGGATTACCTTTCGTAGGCCTTTTGCATTATGGATGCACGAATAGAATTGGAATGCCAGGTCTGCTGGCTCATCGGCTGTGATACTGACAAGGCTATCACCGTTGGGACCATTCCGACCTCGTGCCCCGACCTTTCCGACTATTCGTATTGGGCAGCACTCAGGCGCTGCCAAGCGTCCGTTCCCCGCATGGCCTCATCGGCATAATCGAATGCGGTCCTACCGTCCCTTGTTCGTGAACTTCCGCTGGCACCGGCATCAAGCAGCGCGTTGACGATTTCCTCATGTCCAGACCTTGCCGCAAAGTGTAAAGGGGTCACGCCGTCGTCACTTTGTACATGAACATCCGCACCGGCGGCAATCAGGGCAACCGCACTTTCAGTGTTGCCATTATTGATTGAGATCTTCAACGGTTCCCAATCCGACAACACTTCGCTCCCCACATTGACCTCCGCACCGGCGGCAATCAGGACTTTTACGGTTTCAGTGTCGTTGGCAGCCGCGGCGAAGGCGAGAACAGGAGGTAACCCGCTGTCGTCGTTTTCGGGATTGACCTCTGCGCCCGCGGCAATCAATGCCTTCACGACATTCGCTTTGCCGCTGAGCGCGGCACGATCCAAGGGGCTTCCTCTGTTTCTGTCCCGGCTTGGTGCGTTGACCAACGCACCAGCGGCAATCAGAACATTCAGGACTTCCAAATCGCCGCTGAGCACGGCTTGGTCCAAGGGGGTCCAGCGACTTGGATTTTGGGCATTTACGTCTGCACCATGGTCAATGCAATGTTGAACGTCCACTGCTGTCGCCTGCACCCAGAAATAGCTCGTCAGCCAATTGGAGCAGTCTGGCCCGGCCCAAACGAATTTAGGAAATCCGAATGCAAAGGCTAAGGTCGCAGCCAAGGCTATTGTTCGACAGGATAAGCGCATTGTCTTCGAGTTGGATCCACTTTCGATTTGGCCAATCCCGGAATGAAGACCTGATTAGGTCCGGACAAAAAACATATTCCGGCTATCCGTTCGGTGCAACGGAACAATTGAAGGAAAGGAAGGAGGCTCATGGCTCGTGACTGAACGCCGAGAGATTTCGTTTTGGGTCAAACGGCACCGACTCCAGCATGACAGTTGAAGAGTTTGGCATTTGTTCGATCCAAACAAAAGGGATTCGAAGCTGCGCAAGGTGGATCAGGTAGAGAGTATTACCAAAACAAGAATATAATCACCCACCCGGCGAAGCGTGCTGGGCGGGTTGAGCCGTCGGTGTGCTGGCCAGTCTTGACCAGCCTCGCCTGCCGAGTGAAGCGATCCGGCCTGGCGTGCGGGCGGAGTCATTCCAAACCTTCTCGACCCTGTCTTTCACCTTCTCGGCTGTGGCGAAGATCTGGTTGGCAAAATTGCTCCGCTTGAGAAACTGGAACACGGTCTCGACCGGGTTCAGTTCCGGACTGTACGGCGGCAGATGCAACAGCGACACGTCGTCCGGTATCTCCAGGCTCCTTGAACGGTGCCAGCCGGCGCCGTCGAGAACCGCCAGCGCGTGGCGGCCCTGAGGCACGGCACTGCCGATTTCGACAAGGTGGCGGTTCATCTCGTCGGTGTTCGCCCGGTTACAGACATGGCCGGCCGACATGCCACTTTCCGGGCAGATCGCGCTGAACAGGTCGCAATATCCGGAGCGATAGTCCCTTGGCACCCGGGGACGGCTTCCCCGGCGCGCCCGCACCCGGGTCTGCATCCCCATTTTGGCGAGCCGCGCTTCATCCTCTAACCACACGTCCGCGCTGGCCGGGTCCGTGCCCTCCGGCAGCGATGAGATCGCAATGGCACTGAAATAACTGCGGAATTCCTCTTGGGCCTCCCGTTCGTCCCCGGGATGAAGGGGCCGTGGCGAAAGCCGACGGAAACCCGGCGCCCGCATCAGGCGGCGAACGGCCTCACCGGACATCACGACGTCAAAGACTTCCTTGATCCTGTTGCTGGTCAACCCGGCCTAAACCATGGCATTGTACCGGTTGACCCGGTCGCACAGCGTCTGCCCGGCCACTTCGCCTGTCGCGCAATCTCCCCACGGCTCCGTGCGCCTTCCATCACCCGTGCAATCGCCCGCAGACGTCGAGCCGCCGCCCGGTTCTTGCGCTTTCGTGCCAATGCCCTAATCTCAACCTCCGCGTGGTCGGTGTTCGTGATCTCGATTCCAGCAGGCATGGCTTCCTCCTGTGATTTGTTTGCTTAACCACAAGATACCGGAAGCCGGCACCGGCCACCCCCCGTACAATGTTCCGATTTTTGTTCATGGGTCCTTAATTTCGTGGATTGGATTTACTCGAAAGGCACCACGAGATTTTCCGGTATATGTCATGCGCAGACGACAAGGGGAGGGGGTGAAAATCGGCAAGCCCGAACACATCCAATGTCAGAGATGAGGAGGAAATTCGTGGCCAGGACCAAATTCGGTACATTTGACGAATTGCTGGCGATTTCAGAAGAGGCTGTGCGCCCTGTTGCGCAAGCCCTGCGGCAAACCATCTACGAGGTCGATCCTGAAGCGTGTGAGGTGGTCCGTCTCGGCGACCGCGCCGCGACCTATGGGGTGGGACCGAGGAAGATGATCGACGGCTACGCCTATATTCTGCCCCACAAGGGTTGGGTCAACCTGGGATTCTACCAGGGTGCAAATCTGGCAGACCCGGAAGGCTTGGTGGAAGGGACCGGCCGCAAGATGCGTCACGTCAAGGTTCGCTCGACCGACGAGGCAAACCGGCCAGCGGTGCGGGCATTGCTCAAGGCCGCACTGGAGCTAAGGACCAGGACCACCCGCTGAACGCCCGACAGGTCCCCTCCAGCAAGCTCGTCGCATAGCCGCACGTTGAAGATCTCGGCAAAGCTGCACAAAGGGTATTGCCGTCGCCCAAGGCGGCCAGCCGAGATCGCGGTCCATATGGACGGTGGCGACGCGCTGCACTTGGACTTGGCCCGGCACCTTGCAGGGAACGGTGCGGGCAAGGAAGGCAGGCTTGCCATCGCTGCACCATGAGCAGGAAACTCTTGATGGGCACGAAGCGGACCACATCGTGGCCAAAACCGACTCTGGCATCGAGCCAATGGCCAAACGCGCGACGTCGCTGGCGAAGAACCCTGACGATCAGGATTTCCGGGACGCGCTTGAACAGGGCGTGAACCATGTCCTCGACCCTACGTTCCCCGTTTGCCCCTTGATTGCACCCGGTTCTGCCGGGCAGTCAAAACGGTCAATGGCCTTTCAGCAAATAGCTGAAATGACGCACACTGGTGAAATAACGCACATTGGTGAAAACACCCAATGCCGAACGATGTGAAAGTCGTGCCAGATCGGGCCTGAATTACTTGCCTTCGCCGAATCGCCCTTCAACCAGTTCCCGCAACGCCCCTGCCAGTTCCGTCGCTTCCGTGCCGGTCGTTTCGACCTCGATCTCGCAACCGTTGGCAGCTGTCAGCATCAACAGTCCCATGATGGAATCACCGGGAACACTCATCCCGTCCCTTGTGACCGTCGCATCTGCATCGAATGCCTCGACGGTTTCCACGAATCGCGCCGAAGCCCGGGCGTGTAACCCCTTTTCATTGCGAACCGTCAGGACCTGTTTCACCGGGGAGGACAGGCCAGACCGCTGGTCATACCCTGCTGGCCTCACACACGTCGATGTATTTTCGGCCAGCGGCCATGCTTGCGGCAACCGCATCATCAAGCGGCATATGGCGCGACTTGAGCAATTTCAGGAGCATTGGAATGTTCGCGCCGCAAAGGATCGTCCGGGCCGAGCAATTGCACGCAGCCATCGAGAGATTGCAGGGTGAACTGCCGATCAGGTCAATCGCAAAGACAACGCCACTCCCGCAATCGACGGAATCGGCCGCCTCGGAGATCTCCCGTTGCTTTGCTTCGCGGTCACAATCGGAATTTATCGAAACGGCGCAAACCCCGGTTTGTTCTCCAACGACGTGCTCGACCGCCTCAAGATAAGCCTTGGCAAGTTTGCCATGCCCGACGATCACCACGCCAATCATGTCCGGATCGTCTCCGGAACATCGGCATCAGCGCGTCTTGCGAACGGGCGCTCGCCGTCATGCCGCCACGACCCCGCGCGGGCTGGCATTCCGTCGAAATTCGACGGTGAATACTCCGATTCGGGACAGTCCGATTCAGGCAATTTGAACAAACTCCCGTCTGAGCAGCGCATGCTCAGCATGGTGTCGTGCAAAATGTGCGAAGCACGTTGTCGACACCGTTCGACTTTCCCGAACCATCCAGGAACGCGTTTCGCGACATATCGTTCGTTACAAAACTGCGCACGGAATTGCAAAGCCTTTTCAGGCAGGTCTCTCCCCATGGCGGCGGAGGTCCCGTAATTGTGAGAACGGCCACCGTCTGGCCGCATGCCAGGCAGCCGACAACCCGGCCCCGGCAATCCGCCGCCAGAGATCGCCAGTTCGGCATGATCACCGGCAACGAATGTCCCGCCCGCCTCTGCTCCCGCGGACGTCCCGTCCCGGAGCGGGATCGGCGAATTCCTTGGCTATTTCGTCCCGGGACCAAGCCGATGGCCGAAACCGAATCGTTCCGGCCCCTCGATCGATTTCTCGGGACATTGGGGCTGCCGGTGCCAACGTCCCGCGCCGTGCAGTGCCGATCCCGGACGCCTTGTCCTGTCACGCCCGTAGAGTTCGGGATTTGCCGCGCGATCCTTGCCGCGCGCGTGCGTCCGTTCCAGGTTCCGGCCATCGTGCGGTCAAGCACGTCATCCCATTCCTTTTCCGCACCTGCGTTTCCGGACAGGTGCCTGGTGATGATCCGCAGCGCCGAAGCTTGCGCGGCCGGATGCGGCGTGCCAGTGTTCGGAAAGATCGTTTCAAATCACTGAAAAAACACGATGAAGAAGCTCAAGAAGACGGTTGCGGAGATGGTCGCCGAGGCGCGCTCCAGGATCGAGGAAATCGATACGGAAGCGCTCCTGTTGATGTACGGCGACCCCGATGTGGTCGTCGTCGATATCCGCGACATACGCGAACGCCAGCGGAGCGGCTGGATTCCCGGCAGTTTCCATGCACCGCGGGGCATGGTCGAGTTCTGGGTGGATCCCGGAAGTCCGTATTTCAAGCCGATCTTCGGGGAAGACCGCAAGTTCATCTTCCACTGTGCGAGCGGCTGGAGGTCATCGCTCACGGTTGCGACACTGCAGGACATGGGTTTCGAAGCCGCGCATTTGACGGATGGGTACTCCGACTGGGTTCGACAGGACGGTCCGGTCGAGCATGCCGAAGACGGGGGACATGACAAGGGCGGGGGAAGCAGGACCATCCGGGAAAACGGCTGAAGGCCCGCCTGGCGGGCCACCCTCGTTCCGCAAGGCCGGCGCAGGCCTGTCAAGGCGGACGCGGCCCGTCAACGCAACCGATTCGGTACGGGCGCGCGCATTCCGAACGCGGGCACCAATCCGTTCGAATCCGACGGCCCCGAAATTGATATCTGGCGCTGGCACGCCGGTGCGCCGTTGGTCTCGCCGTTCGGCGGCATGATGCCACGCCCGAGACGGTAGACACGTTCGCGGAATTCTCCCCGATCGACCGCATGACCGCGTCGACTGGTCCTCTCCATGTCTGACTCCGGCTCGGCGCCCGGGGTGATCGTCATTCCGGGATCGCGGAAAAGTCCCGGGAACCCCGGCGTCGACGACAATACCGGAAGGGCTTCGAGATCAAAGGGCCCTTCGACAGGGTTGAATCAACCTGTGCGGTCTTGTCTTCACGGATTTTGGTCACTGGAATACCGACGACGCCTTGACCGCATGACAAAAGGTGGCGGCAAATGCGCCTCGACTCCGGGCAGTTCGCCTTCAAACTTCCGCATGTCCACCATCGCCGAATGAGCTGCCGGGCTCTGGCTGAACTCGGATGTCCGGAGATCATGGGTCAGGA
>JAPOVX010000081.1 GCA_026707935.1 Paracoccaceae bacterium | reverse complement strand
GGTACGACATGGACTGCCGGCCGTGCCTGTTCTTGAAGCGCGGATGGCGTCCCTGAGCCATTTCGTCTCCTCGGCGGCCTTCAGCTCCACCAGCCTGTCCAGGGTCATCCGTCTGGTGACGCGTTCGCCCGTCTCCGTCCATGCCTTGCGGCGCCACTCCAGCGCGAAGTTGTAGACCCAGCGCACGGCGCCGAACTGGAAGGCCAGCGCCTTCTCCTGCTCCGCATTCGGATACAAACGGACCTTGATTGCTTTCAGCATGGGGGCGTCATATCATTGGCCTATGGAAGGCTCAACAGGATACAGGACCGGCCGACACTGTTTGTTTGCCCTGCATGTCCATTTGGTCTTCGTCACAAAGTACCGCCGCGACGTGCTGTCGGAACCGGCCATCCGGGACCTGCGGCACATCTTCGAAAAGGTCTGCCGCGACTTCGAGGCCGAACTGGTCGAATGCACCGGTGAAGACGATCACGTGCATCTCCTCGTCACCTACCCGCCAAAGCTGTCCCTCTCCAGGCTGGTCAACAGCCTCAAGGGCGTGTCGAGCCGGCGCCTGCGGAGGGTCCGTCCCGAAATCACCGGGCGCTATCGCAAAGGCGTGCTGTGGTCGCCGTCCTACTTCGCCGCATCCTGCGGAGGAGCCCCGCTGGACATCATCCGCAGATATGTGGAAGAACAACGCACCATCGGGAACCCGCGCTAACGCGGCCGCGCCTTGTATCCCCGACCCGAAGGACGGGGGTTTACGGCGCGTTGGATAATGAGGTCCCATCACGAGACCAGAGCCATTGGGGCCGGGCGCGGGAGGAATCCGGAAGTTTGGGAAACTCGGACCACACAACTGACTTCGGTTTCCGGACAGTGACCCGTGCCGAAAAGCCGGGACTCGTGCGCGGCGTGTTCTCGAGTGTCGCCTCGCGTTACGACGTCATGAATGACGCCATGTCTTTCGGCATCCACCGCCTGTGGAAGGACGCCATGATCGACTGGTTGGCACCGAAACCCGGGCAGGAACTTCTCGACATCGCCGGAGGGACCGGGGACGTCGCCATTCGCTTCTTGTCACGTGCGGAAAGCACACGCGCAACCGTGCTCGACCTGACCGAAAGCATGCTGGAGATCGGCAGGCAAAGGGCAAGGAACTTGTCGCTTGATGACCGCATCGCGTGGGTAAACGGTGATGCAACCCGACTTCCGTTCGACTCCAACAGGTTTGATGCCTGCACGATGGCCTTCGGAATTCGGAACATTGACGCAAGAGAGGACGCCTTGCGGGAATCATATCGCGTCCTTCGGTTCGGCGGGCGGTTGCTGGTACTGGAATTCGGCCAGGTGCCAGTTCCGATGCTGCGAAAAATCTACGACCACTATTCCTTTCGGGCCATCCCCTGGCTCGGATCCATGATTGCAAACGATCGGGCCAGCTACCAGTATCTCGTCGAAAGCATTCGCCGGTTTCCTGACCAGGCCAGCTTTGCAGAAATGCTTCGCAATTGCGGTTTCGAACGCGTTGCGTTCCGGAACCTGACGATGGGCGTGGTGGCGATTCACTCGGGCTGGAAAATCTGATCGATGCGTGGCCCGCACAATCTGTTCCGGCTCGTTCGCGCCGGCTCGACGTTCGAGCGCACTGGTGCAATGAACTACGCCCTGGAAAAACTCGAGGCTCCGCTTTCAATTCGCATCGCACTCCGGATCATCGGGTGGCCGTTCAAATTGCTCGGCATCAAGGGGGAGCCAGACCTCCCACCCGTCGCGCGCGCCCTGACGGCACTCGGGCCGGCCTACATCAAGCTCGGCCAGAACCTGTCGACGCGTCCGGACATTGTCGGCGACGAATTCTCGAACGAATTACAGATCTTGCTCGATCGGCTTCCCCCCTTTTCCGACGAAGAAGCCAAACGGACGATACGCAAGGAACTCGGCCAGGACGTCGACGAACTGTTTTCGGAGTTCAGCCCTCCGGTCGCTGCCGCCTCGGTCGCTCAAGTTCACCGCGCACGTGTTCGTTCGTCGGGCCGGGAGGTTGCCGTCAAGATTCTTCGCCCGGGAATCGAACGCGTCATCCGGCGCGATATTGACGCCTTCTATTTTACGGCCAGGTTCATCGAGTTCTTCCTGCCGGCCACGCGCCGGCTGCATCCCACGGACGTCATCCGCTACTTCGAAAATATCATACTCGCGGAAATCGACCTGCGCCTTGAAGCTTCGGCAGTGGCCGAGCACTTCGCAAACACGTCCGGCGACAAGGGATTCTCGGTTCCGTCCCTCGTATGGGAGCTCTCGGCCAGGCGGGTCATGACCCTCGACTGGGTTGACGGCATTCCTCTGACCGACCCGGAAGCTCTTCGAAAGCAAGGGGTTGATTTCGATGATCTTGCCAGGAGGATCGTGCAGAGTTTCCTCCGCCATGCGCTTCGGGACGGGTTCTTCCACGCGGACCTGCACCCGGGAAACCTCATGGTTGTCCCCGATGGATCGCTGCTTGCGCTCGACTACGGCATTACCGGACGGATCGACGACTATACCCGGCGTGTTTACGCGGAAATCCTGTTCGGGTTCATCCGGCGCGACTACGATCGGGTTGCAAGAGTGCATTTCGAGGCCGGGTACGTTCCCCGCGGGCAGGACATCAACGCCTTTTCCCAGGCCCTGCGTTCGGTGGGAGAACCGATCTTCGGGCAGGATGCCACGCGCATATCCATGGGACGCCTGCTCCGGCACCTGTTCGACGTCACGGAACGATTCGGAATGGAAACGCGAACGGAACTGCTTCTGCTGCAGAAGACGATGGTTGTGGTCGAAGGCGTCGCCCGCTCGCTCAACCCCAATCTGAACATCTGGGAAACTGCCAAACCGGTTGTCGAACAGTACATAAAGGACAACGTCGGCCCTAAGGCGATCGTGCGCGATGCCGCAAGAACGCTTGAAATCCTCTCACGATTTGGCCCGAGAGTTCCCATGATAATCGAGGAGGGCCTCAACCGCGAAAGGGACGGACCGCAGCAAAGCCAGGCTCCCCGATCTAACGCGGAAACTGCCATAACCTGGTTCTCGATCGGGGTCATTGCAGTGGTTCTGGTCCTGTTGCTGGCGGACCTGATCTAGTCGCGCCCCGTCGAGAGAAGGTTCCCGAATTCGACCGAACCTGATCGCGGCAACCGGAACGCACATCGCCCGCACGTGGCCGTCACGTCTCCCCGCCACAAGGCTGGCACGGAGCCCGCCGGTCTGGGCTGAACTGACCGCGGCAAAGCCATCGATCGACTCGATCGCCGTGATTTCGGCCTCCATTGCTTCATGGTAATCCGGATAGCCGGGGCCGGGGAATTGCGTGCGCCAAAGGCGGTATGCGGCCATCTGCCAGTGAAAGGCGGCAGCAGTTTCCGGTACCGAACGATCGTTTCCCGGCAGGGACAGGTTTCCATGAATGCCTCGATCAACGAGGCGTCGACGACCCCGCCATTGGTCATCTGCATGCCCGGAGGCAGGAAACAGGCAATGTCGTCAGCCGGGTCGCCGATTCCCGGGCATTGCCAGTCGATCACGGTCAGTCTGTCGTTTGAACGAATGAGGTTCCCAAGGACACCATCACCATGGACCAGGGTTCGCCGCCTGCAATCGAGCGAATTGCATCGAGGTTCAAGACGGCCGAGTCTTTTCGCGTCTTCGCCGGTGCACATCGAG
>JAPOVX010000165.1 GCA_026707935.1 Paracoccaceae bacterium | reverse complement strand
CGTTTCTTTTTTTGCCTGTTTACACAATCTTTGACCCGATGTCATCCGCCGGTCTCATTTTGTGATATGCCCGTGCCGCGATCTCGACCGAACTGTCCAGGCCCGATGACGTGTGTCGATCGCTTATCGCACGCCTGGTGCAGTCTGAAGGACCACGTCGCGCGCTCGGATCTGCGGCCGCTTACGGTTTACGTGACGCCCGCTTTCTTCAGATGCCTTGCAGCTCTTGTGGCGAAATAGGTCAAGACGCCATCGCATCCGGCTCGCTTGAAAGAGGACAGGCTCTCGATGACGGCAGCATCCAGATCGAAATATCCCCGTTGATGTCCGGCCATGATCATCCCGTACTCGCCCGATACCTGGTACGCAAAAGTCGGCGCCCGAAAGGTGGATTTCACCAGCGAGCATATGTCGAGGTAGGGCATTCCAGGCTTTACCATGATCATGTCAGCCCCCTCTTCAAGGTCGCGGGCCGCCATGCGCAAGGCTTCATCGGCGTTGCATGGATCCATCTGATATGTGCGCTTGTCGCCAGTGAGCGCACCGGACGATCCGACTGCGTCCCTGAACGGTCCATAGAACACCGACGCGTATTTGGCGGTATATGCCAGGATGGCCGTCCCGTGATGACCGGCGGAATCCAGGCCCGCCCTGATCGCACCGATCCGGCCGTCCATCATGTCGGAAGGGCCGAGAATGTCGGCCCCGGAATCAGCTTGCACCAGCGCCTGTCGAACCAGGATCTCCAGTGTTTCGTCGTTCAGGACTTCGCCATTCTCGACAAGTCCGTCATGCCCGGTCGGGTTGTATGGATCGAGCGCCACATCGAGCATGATACCGATGTCGGGAACAGCCTGTTTGATTGCCCTGGTTGCACGGTTCACCAGGTTTTCGGGATTGACCGCTTCTGAGCAATCCCTCGTTTTCAGTTCGGCGTCAACATATGGGAAAAGCGCAATTGCGGGGATACCAAGTCCGGAGCATTCATTGGCCAGTTCCACGGCACCATCTATGCCGTAGCGCATCAGGCCGGGCAAACTGGAGATTTCTTCCGAGCCGCCAGTCCTGTCGGTCAGGAACACCGGCATGATCAGGTCATTGACGGAAACCGGGCTTTCCTTGACGAGATTCCGGATCCATGGCGTTCGTCTGAGTCTTCGCGGACGCCCCTTTGGAAATCGTGGCGGAATGACCTGCACGTGAATCTCCTGTTCCTGACTTGGCGCACTAACCCCAACGTGTTTGACTCGTAACGTCACGTTCCCGGATTTTGAAGGGTTTCCGAAAGAACCCCGGATTCGTGAAAAGGAGATTTGCCTGGGTGGTCGCCTTGTCGAAGTCGGATGCCCCGTGCATTGGTGCCACGGGAGGGCGTTGGGTTTGTCGTTCAATGCATGTTTATCCAAAGGCGCGTCGTCCAGAGCGCTGCGTACAAAGAAGCTGCGTACAAAGAAATAGACGATTCCAAGGCGGTTTTCACGCGCGGAGGACCAGAAGGACGACGTATCTGCGACAGGTCCTCGTTGGCCAAATCAGCTGTCAATCGACCTAAACGCTCATGGCAGGCTTCGGTCCTCCATCCCTGCCGGCTTGTGGTTTCCTGTGGATGTGCCCGCGCCGTCGCCACAGGGTAACGAACATCGCTCCATTGTCGGGGACGGCGTAAACGGGTTCGATGCCGGGCTATGAATTGGTGCTGCCCTTACCGTCAATCAGTCTGAGTGAGTGGCGCAGTTGATTGGGCCCGGCCGGTCTTGCGGGCACGCGCGGCGCGGGATTTGGCCGAACCATCAACATTTCCTCGGGAAATGCCTTCTCGGCAGTGCCTCACCGTCTCGGCTATGTGACAGCAAAGAAGGCGATCCCCGGCGTTACGGAAAGGTTGGCACCCGAGACCGCCGGTGCCGGAGTCACGGTGAATGCCATCGCTCCCGGGTAAATCGCCACGCAAACCGTCATGGCTCGCGCCGATGCCGGGATGCTCGACAAGGATGGCTTTGCCCAGCGTACGCCCGTCGGGCATCGGGGTCGACCCGAGGAAGGTACACATGCCGCGACTTTCCTTGCGCAGCCCGCATCAGGCTTCATCATCGGAGCCACGCTCGCAGTTGATGGTGGAATCACCATCCGAGGGGATCCGGACGAGAACATCAATGCATTCCCGCTTCCCCTATCCGACGCCTGCTGAAAAGAAGCGAATATTGGCGAAGATCCGAACCGCGAGCATGTCTTTGAACGTGGCAAGGCGTCGACGGTCCGCAAAGACGATGAACTGTATCTGTTCGCGAACGAGGCAACGGTCCCACCAGGCTCTGGCACCATCCTCGCCTCCGTTCGAAAGGGCGGCAAAGTGATGATGGGCAGCGGTAATCGCTAAACCAGTTCGGCAGCTTCTCACATTGCCGCGCTCGCTGCAGAGCAGTGCTTCGATGCGCCGAAAGTTCAGGTCGGGGGTCCGACCGTGCCGGGTGACCGCCATCCTTACCGGTCGCCACTCGAAAAGGCACCGATCCCGAAAGAAACAGGCATCACCGAGGTCGGGACAGCATTTTGAACAACCCTGCATTGGCGAAGCTCTGAAGCATGAACGTTGTGCTGAAGACACACTCGCACCCCCGTGAAAACGGATGAGGGAGCCCTCGTAACGCGGATCTGTTTCGACGTTCCCGAACCGGACCGGTTGACGATGCTGATCACTTCACTCTTCATGATGCCAAGGGTAACGCCCTTTGACACCTCCAGGCCGCCGGATTCCTTTTGGACGTTCCGGATCGAGACAATCGGTCGGCCAAAGGTCAAGGTAACGGTTTCACCGCGAACTTGCGTTCCGGGTGACAGGCCCATCGGGCAACGGGAAAGCAATTATTGAGCGTGAGCAGTAGCAGGTACGGACGAAGGAAACACGACGGGG
The DNA here is from genome assembly GCA_026707935.1 of Paracoccaceae bacterium. Lineage (GTDB taxonomy): Bacteria > Pseudomonadota > Alphaproteobacteria > Rhodobacterales > Rhodobacteraceae > JAPPHA01. Next base: position 27,561 of record JAPOVX010000165.1, on the reverse strand, counting down.
TCTCTGTAGAGGCGGGCCCCATCTTTCACCGCATCAACTCGGTCACAACGTCATTCGGGGATTTCGTCCCGGGTAGAGCGACTCGGAACGCAATGATTTGCCTTGATCATCTCAGGAGGCTTCCGGGGACGTTTCATCGTCTGGCGACGGCTCTACTACTTCGTCTTCTTCTCCTCCAAACCAAGTCATCGGATTGGCCCGAGACCAATCCCAACCGCCCGAACAGGCGGAGAGGGAGATCAGCAGGATGCCAGCCAGTATCGATTTCTTCATAGTCCCATTCCTTCAATCGGCCCAGGTCTGTGGCGGGCTGCAATTCTCGCGAACGTACTGCCGCGCCCAATGCAGTCAAGGCCAAACCGACGCGGAAGAATGCTGTTGAGAAGCTGGCAGCAACGAATTACGGGCAAGGAATGAAAATCTTCACAATGGTCGATCACAAAAATGGACGGACCGAGTTTTCGGGTTGCCCCGAAGGATTTGACGCATTCGTGCTGGCGACCGTAATTCGCAGGCGGGCCATTGCCGGAATTTTCGTCGCACGTGACGACAAACGAGCCGAGGCCATGAAGTCGTCGTTGGCTTTCTTCGCGCCCGAGATTCGCGTGTTCGATTTTCCGGCCTGGGACTGCCTGCCGTTCGACCGGATCTCTCCCAGATCCACGTTATCGGCGAAGAGAATGAAAGTCCTGTCGGAACTGACACGGGCACCCGAGGGCCCCGCGGTCGTGGTTACGACAGTTTCGGCGTTGGCTCAGCGAATTCCTCCCGGAGAGGCCGTAGCAACATGGTGTTTTTCTGCTGCCGTCGGCACTCGACTCAATCATGCGCAGTTGCTCAAGTACTTCAGGGACATGGGGTTTTCCCGTGCCCAGTCGGTAACGGAGCCGGGCGACTATGCGATCAGGGGCGGACTCATTGACGTGTTTCTTCCCGGATATGATGACCCGCTTCGTCTCGATTTCATGGGTGACGAACTGGACTCCATACGTTCGTTCGATGCCGAATCCCAGATGTCGAAGGGAACGGTTGAACGGGTTGACTTCATCCCGCCGTCGGAAGTGTGTCTCGGCGACGGTTACGTCAGTCGTTTCAGGAAAAAGTACAGGCAGATCTTCGGCGTCGCAGGAAATGACCAATTGTATGATGCAGTCAGCGAAGGGAGAAAAATCCTGGGAATCGAGCACTGGATGCCATTGTTTCACGAAAACATGGTGAGCTTGCTTGACTATCTTCCTGACTCCCCGGTTTTCCTGGACGAACGATTTTTTGAAACTTGCGAAACGAGATGGGAGACGATCGTCAACCAGTACCGTGCCCGGGAGGATGCGTTCAACGGACGATCTCAATCGGATTCGCAATATCGTCCGTGTCCGCCGGAATACCTGTATCTCGACCGGGCCGGAATATCCGAGCGTCTCGCCGAGCGGGACGTCGGAACATTCTTCGAGGCGGGAACGTCAGGCGAAACAGGCACAGGTTGGGGAGGGCGGAGAGGCAGGGATTTTTCGCCGGAACGTCAGAGTGACTCCACCAGCGTGTTCGAAGCATTTGCAGGACACCTCAGAGACAGGGCAGGCGAAGGCGTTGTCATCATTGCGTGTCATTCGGAGGGCTCTCTCGAACGAATGGCGGATTTGCTCGCAGAGTATGGTCTGGATGATTCGGTTGTTGTCGGTGATTGCCGCGACCTGCAAAAAGTGAGCGGAACAACAGGTCTATGTATCTGGGCCCTGGAGCATGGTTTTGAAGCTCCTGGCCTGACGGTGATCAGCGAAAAGGACGTTTTCGGCGAACGAATCGTTCGGGCCACGCGCAGGCAAAGGAACAGGCCTGCACGACTGCTGATTGAAGCGAATAACCTTGCCGAGGGCGACCTTGTTGTTCACGAAGAGCACGGAATCGGGCGTTTCAAGTGCCTGAAGGTCCTGAGCGTAGACGGGAACGCGCACGAATGCCTGCACATTGAATACGCCAACGACGGCCGGCTGTTCCTGCCCGTTGAAAACCTGGAACTGATCAGTCGCTACGGCCAGGGGGAGACATCTCTTGATCGATTGGGATCACTGGCGTGGCAAGAACGTAAGGCCGGTTCGAAGAAGCGGATCAGGGAGTTGGCACGGCAACTGCTGAAAGTTGCAGCGGCCCGGCAACTCCACGCGTCTCCGGTACTTGAGCCGGACCAGGAAAACTGGCCCGAGTTCTGTGCGCGGTTTCCGCATCCGGAAACTCGCGACCAGCTTGAAGCGATTGATTCAATTCTTCGCGACATGGCTGCCGGGCGCCCGATGGATCGCCTCGTTTGCGGGGACGTGGGCTTTGGGAAAACGGAAGTCGCAGTTCGTGCAGCCTACGCTTCTGCTTCAAACGGATACCAGGTTGCGGTTGTCTGCCCGACAACGCTGCTTGTCCGGCAACATTTCGCGACGTTCAGCGAGCGGCTTCGGGAGACGCCGATCATTGTCAGGAGTTTGTCGAGATTGGTGCCCCCCCTTGAGGCCGGGGAAACGCGAAAGATGCTGGAAAACGGCAGCGCCGACATAGTTGTCGGAACCCACGCGCTGCTTGGCGACCGGATCCGGTTCAAACGACTTGGCCTGGTCGTTCTTGACGAGGAACAGAACTTCGGGGTCGTTCAAAAAGACGTGCTAAGGATGTCCTGTCCCGGCGCCCATGTCCTGACGCTGACCGCGACCCCGATTCCCCGGACGCTGCGCCTGTCTCTGATAGGAATCCGGGACATTTCCATGATCAGCACGCCGCCGGCCGACCGGTTGGCGATCAGGACCTATTTCGGCGAATTCGACGGCGTGACCGCGCGTGAGGCCCTGCTTAGGGAACGCTTCCGCGGCGGACAGAGCCTGATCATCGTGCCGCGCATTACCAATATCCGAACCATGACGCGATTTCTCGAAAGACATGTTCCGGAAGTCCGCTTTGTCGAAGCTCACGGCCGACTGAACGTCAAGGATCTGGATATGCGGATGAACGAGTTCTATGATCGCCGGTACGACGTCCTGGTGGCAACGACAATCGCCACGAGCGGGCTCGATATACCGTCAGCCAACACCTTGATCGTGTACCGGCCGGACATGTTCGGGCTGGCGCAACTTTACCAGATCCGAGGTCGGGTCGGGCGCTCGAATCTGAGAGCATACGCGTATTTCATGACGAAACGCGGGGCTCCACTTCTGGCGTCCGCGGAGAGGCGCATTCGGGTCATTTCCTCGCTGGACAGCCTTGGGGCAGGACTGTCGCTGGCGAGTCAGGACCTGGACATGCGCGGAGGCGGGAATCTGCTCGGAGCTGAACAGTCCGGGGACATGCGGGAAGTCGGGGTCGAATTGTATCGGTCCATGCTGGCGGACGAAGTCACGCGTTTGAAAAACGGAGATTTCGAGTCCGAACATGATGTGCAAGCGACTTGGCAGCCCACGATAAGGCTTGGCGTACCGGTCGTCATCCCCGAACGCTTCATCGAAGATCGTGACCTGAGAATGAGCCTATACCGGCGGATTGCAACCCTTTCGAGCCGTGCCGAAATTGACGAAATGGGAGCGGAGCTGGTTGATCGATTTGGCGGTCTTCCCATCGAAGTCAAATTCCTGCTGCGTATCGTTCGAATCAAGGAAATGTGCCGCCGGGCGGAAATCGATCTGTTTGAAGCGGGCGAGGACGGCGCCACGATCCGTTTTCGCAACGACCGCGTTCCGAATCCTGACGGGTTGATCGCTTATCTGAAGTCGCAGGATGGATTGGCGCGAGTCAGGAACAATCGCTTGGTTATCAAACGCGACTGGTCGAAACAGAGCGACAGGGTGAAGGGTGCAGTGGTCGTCTGCAGGGACGTTGCCACGGCCATCACGCTACCGGAGACTGTAAAGGATGTCGCCGCATAAGAAGATTCATGAGACAGGCTGTACCAGCGCACATGGCGACTCCAACGACCAATGGAAGTCCGGTGCCGTCAAACATTTGCCCGACCGGAAACGCGAGGACGATACATACGATGGTCGCGATCGAACCAATGACGGCTGATGCCATTCCGGCGATATGGCCCATCGGCTCGAGTGCGAGTGCGTTCAGATTGGCAATGCACAGTCCGAGAAGAAAGAACATCGCGGTACTCCACGCGACGAACAGCCACAGAAGGTAGGGCAGGCCGACCAGTTCCAGAGCAACGACGAACCCGAAACCGAGGGATAATACGAAGATTGCCGCGAAACCAATGGTCGAAAGCCACAACATTCCGACTCTTACGACGAGAAACGCATTCAGGAAGCTTGCACTTCCGGCGATGACGGCGGTCAACGCAAAGTAGAGCGGAAAGTCGTGACCGGCCTTAAGCCAGACAACGTAGACCTGCTGGGCCGACACGAGATAGGCAAAAATGCACGCAAGGCCGAGTGACAGGCTTCCCATACTGATCACGACGCGCCGGTTGGTCACGACTTCCTGTGCCGCGCGCATGATCTCCCGGGGCCGAAACGGCCGACGCTTGTCAGGGGAAAGGGTTTCGGGTTGGCGGAAATACAGCCATGCAATTGCGATCACCGCGACGATTTGAAATGCGGCGAAAATGTACCGCCACCCCAGCGCGAGCATGATGGTTTGTCCGATCAATGGTGCGACGGCCGGAACGAGCACGAACAGCATCATGGCAAATGACACGATCCTGGCCATTTGGCGGCCCGAGTACAGGTCCCTCACCAACGCGTGGGTAACGGTTCGCGGCGCTGACACTCCCAACCCTTGAACGAATCGGGCGATCATCAATTCTGTCATCGATGAGGCGAAGAACGCCCAAAGACTGGCGAACAGGAAGATCACCATTCCAAGACAAATCACCCTCTTGCGGCCGAATGAATCGGAAAGCGGACCAGTGACCAACTGTCCCGTTCCCGTTCCAAGTACGAAAACGGTAATGACCAATTGTGCATGATTGACATTTGCGAGAGCCAGATCGGAACTGATCTCGGCAAGCGATGGCAACATTGCATCCGTTGCAAATGCAACCATCGAAAAAAGCAGAGCAATCAGGGCGATAAACTCCTGGCGCGATGGATTACGCGGATTCAAGGTATCATGACCCGCTGAAACTATGACCGACCGGAGGTGTCGGGGTTCCGGCGTCCCGCAAGCGTGGGAATCACCTGATTCCAGAATGATGCCGGTTGTGCTCCGTGCGCCAGGATCCGGCCATCCACCAGGAACACGGGGACGCCGTCGATGCCGGACGTTTGATGATGATGGCTTTGCCGGGCGACGCGTTCCCGGTCGACGCCACTGGCCAACCGCTCCGCGACATCAGCCGGGTCCATGCCAGCATTGTCCGCAATCGCGGTTAGGACAGAAATCGTTCCGATATCCCGGCCTTCACAAAAGTAGGCTCGAAAAAGAGAAGATACGACTTCGTCCTGGCATCCGGTTCGCTCGGACCAGGAAATGAGCCGATGGGCGTCAAGCGTGTTGGGTGTTCGCCGAATCGCGTCGAAGTCAACTTTCAGGCCGTCTTTCGAAGCCTGGCATGCGATTGCCGAGTAGATGTCCTTTGCTCGATTCGCTCCTCCGAATTTTCGTGCCAGGTATAGTCCCCGGTCCATGCCTGTTTTCGGCATGAGCGGATTCAACTGGAATGGTTGCCAGCGCAAGGCCACTGAATCGGATTGGCCATCGTTCAAGGCCGTTTTCAATCGGTACTGGCCGATATAGCACCACGGGCAGATCACGTCAGAGACCACGTCGATTTCGATCATTTCGACATCACTCCGGCGCGTCGTTAACCTGCCTTGTTCGACAGGTTCTGTTCCTCGATGCAAGGCAGTTGCGCCCGATCAGCAACATTCAGTCCTTTCGTGGCCGCCTTCGGATCCGGCAGCCTGGCCGGCCGGTTGCCGGCGGGGCCTTTCGATTCCCGGTAAGCAATGAACATATCTTTGGTCTTGGACCTTCGCCATTCAAATCAAACCGGCAAGAACCGACCGGCGGAACCAGAAAGTTCGACACGTCGGGCGTGGAAGCGCGGACATGCAGGCACAAGGCGATTCGCGACAATAGTTCCTGAACGAAGGTCAAAAAAAGGCGCCTCCCGAAGGAGGCGCTAAACAGTTGAGGCAGGTTTCATACAGGCAAGAAACCTATCGAGCAGTGATGGTGAAATAACATGTGCGGCAGCTCGATTCAACCACAACATTTTCCAAGCTTGAAAATTCCGAACCGGCTTGTAGTTTCCGGGGAAAGCAATTGGGAAGCCTTTGGAGAGACCACGAATGTCAGGACTTACGACGATCTCATTTTCTTGTCTGTTGGGTGCCGCTGTCGCCGCCCTTGTTTTTCCAGGCGTTCCTGGTGCGCAACCAACATATGGTATCGCGATGTACGGGAAGCCCGAATTGCCGGAAGGATTCGAGGCTCTTCCTTATGTCAATCCCGATCCTCCGAAAGGAGGAAAAGTCGTCTTTGGTGAGAGCGGAGGATTCGATTCACTCAACCCGTATATTCTGAAAGGGCGTGCGCCGTGGGGCATCCGTTCGTATGTTGTCGAGCCACTCATGGGGCGAAACTGGAACGAACCCTTTTCACTTTACGGTCTGCTGGCTGAATCGATCGAAGTGGGACCGAATCGGGAGTGGGTTGAGTTTACACTGCGCCAGGAAGCGCGTTTTTCGGATGGCTCTCCCGTGACGGTCGAAGATGTCTTGTGGTCTTTCGAAACGCTGGGGACGGGTGGACATCCACGGTACAGAAATTCCTGGAAAAAGATCGCGAGTGCCGAACAGACCGGGCCGCATTCGGTGCGATTCACTTTCAACACGGTCGATCGGGAACTTCCGTTGATTATGGGGCTGCGACCCGTTCTTCGCAAGGCTGACTGGGAAGGGCGGGATTTCGCAGAGAGTTCGCTGGACCTGCTTACCGGGTCTGGCCCGTATGTTATCGACGACTTCGAAGCAGGTCGATTCATCTCGTTCCGGCGCAATCCCGACTACTGGGGCAGGGACCTTGGCTTCAATCGTGGCCGGCACAATTTCGACGAGATTCGTTACGAGTATTTCGGCGATGGAGATGTCTTGTTCGAAGCGTTCAAGGCGGGAGAGACGTCGACCTTCAGAGAGTGGAACGCCGGAAAATGGGATACGGCCTATGACTTTCCTCGCGCCGTGTCCGGCGCCATCACGAAGTCGGAAATTCCGCATCAACGGCCTTCGGGGATGAGGGGCTTTGTATTCAACACGCGCAAGCCGAAGTTCAAGGATTGGCGGGTCAGGGACGCGCTGATCCACGCGTTCAACTTTGAGTTCATCAACCGGACGATCAACGGAGGCGGACTGCCGCGCATCACGTCATATTTTTCCAACTCCATTCTCGGCATGGTCGACGGCCCGGCAGAGGGTCGTGTCCGGGAACTCCTTGCTCCATATGAGAGCGAGCTTTATCCCGGGGCGCTTGAGGGGTATTCCTTGCCGGTTTCCGACGGCGGTGAACGAAACCGCTCGAATCTCCGAAAGGCGACACGGCTGTTTGAAGAGGCGGGGTGGAGAGTTGTCGACGGCGTTCTTCGTGACAGTGACGGCACCGCATTCGAGATCGAATTCCTGGTGAACTCCGGTTCGACAGAAGCAGAGGCGATCCTCAACATTTTTTCCGACGCGCTCAGCCGCCTTGGAATTGCGACGAAGATTGCATTGGTTGACAGCGCTCAAAACAAGGAGCGTATGAACAACTATGACTTCGAGATAACACCTTACCGTCGTGGCCTGTCCTTATCTCCCGGAAACGAACAATGGCTTTACTGGGGGAGCGACGGCGTGGAGACTCCCGGCACCAGGAACTACATGGGCATGAACAGCCCGGCGGCAGAGGCGATGATCGAAGCGATTCTCTCGGCGAGACACAGGGACGAATTCATCGCGGCAACAAGGGCACTTGACCGTATCCTGACGACCGGCCGCTACGTCATTCCCACCTGGCATTCACCTGTGTCGCGACTTGCGCATGTATCGGAACTGAAATTTCCCGAGCGATTGCCGATTTACGGTGACTGGATCGGATTCCTCCCGGAGGTCTGGTGGTTCGAACTGGACTAGGGAAGCGAGTCCTTCACGCATGCGTGACAGGTCACGCGCCGTCTGACCTCCCGAAGTCGCGCCCGAGCCCAGGCTCGGGCGCGGTCCCTGTCATCCGGTCGTCATGGCCGGCGAGGCTTCGTCGGTTCACTCGTCCGCGGAGGTTTCCGTTTCCCTGGTCAGATAGGAGCGCTTGGGATCGGCAGAAACCCTTTTACCATCGGCGCCTTCGTGCGGGACCACCAATCCCGCAGAAATGACCAGTTTCGCCGCATCGTCGATTTCCATGTCAAGGACAATGATGTCGCGACGGGGGACGAACAACAGGAAGCCTGACGTCGGATTCGGCGTCGTCGGCAAGAAAATGCTGAGCATTTCGCCCTGGTCAGCCTTTTCCAGCACCTCGCCGCTGGCACTTGTCGAGATGAATGCGACAGCCCAGATGCCCTTGCGCGGATACTCGACCAGGCATGCCGTTTGAAACGTTGCGTTCTGCTGGTTGAGGATCGTCTCGATGATTTGCTTGGCGCCGTTATAGATCCACCGAACGATAGGGGTTCTGTCGACGGCAGCTTCGACCAACCGAACGACTTGCCGACCGACATATCCCTTTGCGATCGCGCCGACGAATGTCGTGAAGACAACGAAGACAATGATGCCGACACCACGGATCTGGACCTCGTAATGAATCAGCGGATTGAATGCGTCGGGAATCAGCGGAAGGATGCGGTCATCCACGAAACCGGCAAACGTCCAAACCACATAGAATGTGAGAATTGTCGGCAGAACAACCGCAAGGCCGGTCAGAAAGTTGGCGCGCATTCGATTAATTGACCATCTGATTGATGTCCATTTCCGGCCATCGGATCGAGAGCTCCCGTTCGATTGCCTTGTCGGAGGTCGACGGAACTCACTCCGGAATTACTAGGGAAACAAGGGCACTATGGCAAGAATGGCGATTTCGGTGGGAGTTCGCGCCGCGATGCCGCATCCATACACGTGACGTCTGCCTTAAGCCGGGAATTCTTCGGTATCAAATTGTCAGGGTATTCGACCCGATCGGTCACTTGCGACGAAATTGCCGACAAGTTTGGGCCGCAGGGGAAGCAATTGCACCTCGGGCGTGCCACCTGACCGCGTCCCTCATGGCTTCCCGGGCCCTTCGGCCGAGGTTCACGTCGAACAGTTCCGCGGCCGTCACCGCAGCATGGTGAAGACCGGGCGAAACGCGGACATAGTACTACCGGAACATGTTTTCCGGGAGATGATCGGCGTGAAATCCGATGACATCCTTGAATCCGGCATTGCGGCCGGCCGGGGTGCCATCTTCGCCATCGAAATCGGCCCGTGCGGAACATCAATTGTCGTTCAATCTGTTCATGGCTTGACTCCGATCGGGTCCAGAAATGCACGGGCGTCCCGGATCTCGCAACGCTCTGCATCTCTCGCAGGATGAGGGCGGCAAAGGGTGGCGGCATGATTATGACGTCACCTGTAGCGCCCGGCTTCGTTGGCGGCTAACGAAAACATGCCGTTTAGCGTATTGACCGTCCCATGGGGATTTCAGGCTTCGGATTCTCAAGCTGACTTATGGAGACCGCGATTTCGGCCGCCAATTTTGCATTGTTCTTGAGTAATGCGACATTTGCGCGCAGCGACCGACCTTCGGTTGCTTCGAGAACCTTTTGAAGCAGGAAAGGTGTCAGCTCTTTCGATCTGACGCCCAGTTTTCTCGCATCCCTTGTCGCGGATTCAACGGCCGGTTCAATGATCTCACGCTTGATTTCATCGCGTTCGGGAATCGGATTGGCGATGAGTTGACCGCCGGTGAGACCGAGTGTGTTCCGTTTCCTGTGCATGATCGCGATATCCTCGACGGAATCGACTCTAAGGGGCGCCGGAATTCCCGATGACCTTGACCAGAATGCGGGAAAATTGTCTGCCCCGAAAACCAGGACGGGAACGCCGAGGGATTCGAGCACTTCAAGTGTCATGGCGATGTCGAGTATTGCCTTCGCCCCCGCGGAAACAACCGAAACAGCGGTCTTGGCCAGTTCATGAAGATCCGCCGAAACATCAAATGTCTCTGATCCACCCTTATGAACGCCCCCGATGCCTCCGGTCGCGAAGACCTGGATCCCTGACAGATGGGCAACTATCATGGTTGCGGCTACCGTAAGTGAACCATTTCCTCCGGTGACAAGGCAATGGACCAAAGAATTCCGCGATAGCTTGGAAATTCCTTCAGTGCTGGCAAACAACTCCAGTTCACGCGCTTCAAGTCCAACACGTAAACATCCGGAAACAATTGCAATTGTTGCTGGAACCGCGCCTGATTTTCGAATGATTTCTTCCATGGCGAGCGCAGTCTGCAGGTTTTCAGGATACGGAAGTCCATGGGAAATGACTGTGCTTTCCAGTGCAACGACGGGTCTGCCGCCTGCAATCGCCTTCCCCACTTCGCGGTTCAATTCAGGTGAGATCATTGGCTGTTACACGTTCTTCGAGGAATCGCACGGCGGCGTTCACGGCCTGGTCGAGCGCCATCTGAGCCGGGGCTCCGTTCAGTTCGGCGGAGATATGGCCTGCTGCCAGGGCGTCTCCGGCTCCGGTAACTCGTCCTCCGGTCACGATGCGTTTCGGCAGGGAACTCAGCACGATGACGTTTTTGGCCGAGGCTGCTTCGCGTCTGCCGTCAGTTACGACAATGCGTGCGTTGGCCGAGGAAGCGAGGCGGGACGCTGCTGACCTGGCGCAGCCGAAACCGACGCCGCCCAGGTGGCTGGCCTCGTTGAGGTTGAGGTAAAGGGTTGTTGTCTCGCGAGGCAAGAAACGCCGGAGCCGTTTTACCTTCGGACGGGAAGGAGCGACGACTCTCAGATCCGTATCGTTCAGCGTCGGCAAAGCAAGAATTCGGTCGATGGCCGCATCCGGCAGGTTCCCATCAATGACCACTGTTCCGTCAACCGCGCGTCCTGAGGACGTCAGCTGGTTGTTTTCAAGCGGAGCAAGGATTCCTTCCGTAGATGACTCCAGATTCCGCATGTCGGCAACGGCACCAACGAGTCCGTTGCAGTCCTCGACTGCAACGTATCGGTCCGTGCTACCGGTGTCGGACCGATGGACGTAATTGGTGTCGATCCCTTTCGAGGCGGCAAATTCAAGAAGTTCGTCTCCTTCGGCATCGGACCCTACGGACGCCAGCATCACGACGTTGATTCCTGATTTCCGAAGTCCGCGCGCAACGTTCAAGGCAACGCCACCGGGATGACGGACAATCGATCCCGGAACATCGTCCCCCTGATCCATGACCGTGGCGGTATTCCCGATGACGTCCCAGTGCATTGATCCGATGCATAGAACTGGATTTGGCATCAAACCGAGGTGAGTGAACTACGATGATCAATTATGACATTACCCTTTGAACGCACAATTGGAAGAGATTCCGCAAATTTTGGGGGTGTTTTGAAATGGAGGCCGCATTTCCTGATCGTGTGGTGCAGGCATTTTCTGCCTGAGACTTGACCGGATCGAGCCAATCAACGAGCGGTTGGTCGGCGCGCTTTCGAGGAATGGAGAGAATCTGCAAAGCGAAGTCGAGACAGCCGGAAACACCCGATTGACCCCGTAGCGGCCATGGGCCAAACCGCGTAGATGCTGCAAATCAGCGATATCCGGTTTGGCTACGACGGCGTGCCGCTGTTCCAGGGAGCGAGCGTCACGATTCCCAGCGGCCACAAGGTCGGCCTCGTCGGGCGTAACGGAACCGGAAAAACAACGTTGTTCCGCTTGATTCGCGGTGAGCATGAACTTGAGGCTGGCGAAATCAGGCATCCAAAGGGCGCCCGGATCGGTGGCGTTGATCAAAATCCCGGAGACGGGGACTCGCTCCTCGACACGGTGCTTGCCGCCGATACGGAACGCGCCGCTCTGCTTGCCGAGAACTCCGATGATCCCGTTCGCATCGCAGAAGTGCAAGCACGGCTTGTGGAGGTCGATGCCTGGTCTGCCGAGGGTCGCGCAAGCGCTATTCTCAAGGGTCTCGGCTTTCCGCACGAACAGCAGATGCTTCCAATTTCCGAGCTCTCAGGCGGCTGGCGCATGCGGGTGGTCCTCGCCGCATCACTATTTGCTTGCCCGGACCTCCTTCTTCTCGACGAGCCGACAAACTTTCTCGATCTCGAAGGTGCTCTCTGGCTACAAGGTTATCTGGCAAGTTATCCGCGAACGGCCTTGATCATCAGCCATGACCGGAGCCTCCTGAATCGGGTCACCGGGTCGATTCTGCATCTCGAGCAGCGAAAGCTCACGTTGTACCGCGGTGGATACGACCAGTTTGCGCGCCAACGCGCCGAGCGCGTTCGACATTCGGCTGCGGTTGCGAAGAAACAGGAAGCGCGCCGAGCGCGGCTCCAGTCCTACGTCGACAGGTTTCGTTACAAGGCTGACAAGGCGAAACAGGCCCAATCACGGTTGAAAATGATCAAGCGCATGGTTCCCGTCGTCGCACGTTCCGGAAACGGCCATACGGCCTTTCGTTTTTCGGAACCCGAGAACCTCCCGCCACCGCTCATCTCGCTTGAGGGAGTCAGTACGGGTTACGACGGGCAGGAAGTGCTGCGACAACTGGACCTTCGTGTCGATCAAGACGACCGGATTGCGCTTCTTGGACGAAATGGAGAAGGGAAATCCACGTTTGCCAAGTTGCTGTCGAATCGTCTTGAATCGATAGACGGTCGCATCACCCGGGCCAGAAAGCTCCGTGTCGGCTATTTCGCCCAGCATCAAATCGAGGAACTTCGTCCGAGCGAAACGCCCCTGGAACACCTGGCGCGAGAATTGCCCGGCAAGCCTCTGGCGGATTTGCGATCAATGGCTGCGGGATTTGGATTGGCCAGCCAACAGGCCGAATTACCGGTCGCGAAGCTCTCGGGGGGGCAGCAAGCCCGTCTTTCGCTTCTTCTTGCCACTTGTCACTCGCCCCACATGCTCGTGCTTGATGAACCGACGAACCACCTCGACATTGAAAGTCGGGAAGCCCTTGTCGAGGCGCTGAATGCTTTTCCGGGGGCGGTCATACTGATCAGCCATGACGCGTTTCTGCTCTCGCATGTCGCCGACCGTCTCTGGCTGGTGGAAAATGGTACGGTTTTGCCTTACGACGACGATCTTGAATCTTACGGAAATCAGATCCTTGCGAATGTCGAGCCAGCGAAGGCACAGAGTCCTGCCAAACGGACGCCCGGTTCCAATTTGCGCCTGCGTGCGCTGAGGGCTGAATTGCGAAAGTGTGAAGCGCGAGTTCAGAAACTCGTTCAGATGCGCCAGGTGCTCGCGGAAGAATTGGCCAATCCAAAGATCTATGCTCCGGACCGGGCACCTGAAATGATCATGCGGCAGAAACGGTATTCCGAAGTCGAAGACCGTCTCGACCGGGCCGAAAACCTGTGGCTTGCGGCACAGGAGAAACTCGAAACGGCGGAAACCAGTCCGGCCGCCAATGTTCGTTCAGACAGGTGACCGGCAATTTCGGGAACGACATGTCGGTCGCGTACGGCATGCGCTGCGAAGATATCATGTTTGCGGGCCGCGTCCGACGATTTCGCCTTGCATGATTGAGTGAATGCCCTTTGGCGGCCGCCAGGTTTGCCAAAGGTCTTTTTCGGGCCTTGGCAACGAACTCAAGTGGCACCGAGCCCGGTTGACCTCTGTACGCAACGATCAGATACTGACCACAAACCGGAAGTGGCGGACACGCATCCGATACAATTGCGGGGCATCGGGCTTATGGAAATTCATCGTGCAGGATCCCGGCCGTCAGGCGAGGGGCCGGTAGAGTACTTTACCGGACGCGTCCGTCTTGACCCGGTGATCTCGGCTCCCGACCCGGCGCGTGTCCGGGTCATCACCGTCACTTTCGAACCTCGTGCACGTACCGCCTGGCACACCCACCCGCTCGGACAGGCACTTATCGTTGTCGCGGGGAAGGGCCGTGTCCAGACAGAAGGCGGTCCGGTTCAAGACATGCTGCCCGGAGATGTCGTCTGGTTTGGTCCGGGAGAGCGCCATTGGCACGGTGCGGCGCCGGAGACCGGCATGACGCATATAGCGATTCAGGAGGCCGTCGACGGTTCGAACGTAACTTGGCTTGAGCACGTCACCGACGCAGAATACGCGGGCGAATCCTGAGGGAAGGTTCTTACTTCGCCCATCACCGTCGGAACAGTGCGGGGCGTGTGCATTCGGTTGGACGCCATAGAAATTGCGCGCAGGGGACTGTCGCGTTCAGGCGACAGGTGAATGCGCGCACCCCTTTGCAACGCGTGTCCGGAAAGTGTATGTTCCGGGCAATGGGGCCAGGAACTGGCCTTCGGTCGCGAAGCAGGCAGGTTGCTGCGAGGCTTGGCCGAGAAGCCGTCGCATTTATGCGATGGAGTGTTCACATCCGGGGATGTCTGGCCAGAATCCCCAGGAAGCATTTTCGAACCTGGTACTCCCGTGGCACGCGGGGCAGTTCCACGACCCGTTCGAGAATCTCGACGAATGTCACGGCAAACCGTGAAGAGAATTCCAATAAAAAAAGAGTGCGTGCTACTGGTGCCGCGTGGAACGCGGCATTTTGCGGCACGGGATACTCCGCTCCCGACAATTGACTCTGATCTTGCCATGGTTTGCCGGGTGACGTAACAGCGGCGCATCACGCAGGCGGATTCGGGCGACTACGATTGGGTGGCCGTCCACCGGTTGAACACTTGTTCTTGATCCGCCGAGGCCAAACCGGAAAGGAATTTGTATGTCGCTTCCCGATTTTTCACTGCGCCAGCTGCTGGAGGCTGGTGTGCATTTTGGTCACCAGACGCATCGATGGAATCCCCGAATGGGCGAATTCATCTACGGTGCCCGAAATGGCATACACATCATAGACTTGACACAAACAGTCCCGATGATGGATGCCGCCCTGAATGCGATTCGTGAAACTGTCGCCAAAGGTGGCCGGATTTTGTTTGTCGGTACGAAACGCCAGGCACAGAAGCCGATTGCCGAGGCCGCGCAACGTTCTGCGCAATTCCACGTCAATCATCGTTGGCTCGGTGGTACCCTGACCAACTGGAAGACGGTTTCGAATTCGATAGGACGGCTTAAGGAAATCGACGACAGACTGGAATCCGGAACCGAGGGCATGACCAAAAAGGAGCGCCTCGGAATCGAGCGCGAACAACGGAAGTTACAGGCGTCACTGGGGGGCATCAGGGAAATGGGCGGCGTGCCGGACCTTCTTTTCGTTGTCGATGTCCAGAAGGAGTCCCTGGCGGTTGCCGAAGCAAATAAGCTTGGAATCCCCGTTGTCGCGATCGTTGATACCAATTGTGCGCCGGAAGGGATCGATTATCTTGTCCCGGGAAACGATGACGCGTCACGTGCGATAGCGTTTTATTGCGATCTGGCAGCCCGTGCCGCCTTGTCTGGGGTCGAGGAACAGATGGGCTCGGAAGGCATCGATGTCGGCGAATTGGCAGAATTGCCAACTCAGGCCGAGGAGGTTGCAGAGACCGTTGCTGAACAACCACCGGCCGAAGCGGCAGAAGAAGATACCGACACTCAGGCTGAGTGAACGGTCAATACTCCTGCGGTGACCGGGGTCGGGACCAGGCAGTGAACGGCTTGGTGTCCCGACCATCCATTCAACGTCAATAACGAACTTTCGGGGGTACAGGAAATGTCGATTCCCGCAAAACTTGTGAAACAACTACGCGACATGTCCGGTGCCGGAATGATGGACGCCAAGCGGGCTCTGGTTGAGAACAGCGGAGACATTGAATCTTCGCTTGACTGGTTACGCACGAAGGGGTTGGCCAAAGCGGCCAAGAAGTCCGGCAGGACGGCTTCCGAAGGGCTGGTGGGTGTCGCTGTCAGCGACGGAGTGGGGGTCGCCGTAGAGGTTAACGCAGAAACCGATTTCGTTGCAAAAAACCTTGATTTTCAGCAACTTGTCCGTGAAGTTGCCGACGCGGCTCTTGGTGTTGATAACGTGGAGTCCCTGCGGTCCGCCGACCTCGGTGGAACAACGGTCGAGGAAGCGGTCGCATCCAAGATCGCGACGATCGGCGAGAACATGGGTGTCCGGCGAATGGCGCGATTGACGGGAGATCATGTGGCAAGCTACGTCCACAATGCGGTGGCAGGCGGTATGGGCAAGATCGGGACGATTGTCGCGATCAAGGGAGCAGACACGGACACTGCACGAAAGTTCGCCATGCATGTGGCAGCGTCAAATCCGGTCGCATTGAGCGAGGCCGAACTGGACCCGGAACTTGTCGGGAGAGAAAAGGCCATTCTCTTGGAACAAGCGCGCCAATCCGGAAAACCGGAAAAGGCCATTGAAATGATGGTTGCCGGTCGCTGGAGAAAATACTGTGAGGAATTTACGCTCCTGAAACAGAAATTTGTGATGGACCCTGACCAGACTGTTGGTGCCATTGCCGACAAGGCGGGAATCGAGATTCTCGGATTCGCGAGGCTGGAGGTCGGAGAAGGGATCGAAAAGAACGACGAGGATTTTGCGGCCGAGGTTGCGAAAGCAATGGGCGGATGAAATTCCTTTGCGAAATCCGCTCCGTCGTGTTTTCCGGGAAATTCCTGGGCAATTTGAACTGACGGCTTGGCATGTTCTTTTCGGTATTCGACCTGAAGCGGGGTAGGGACATGGGACGACGTTTTTGCGTTACCTGCCTCTTCGTCTTTTGTCCTTGGGCCCAGGGGCAAGCGCGGTAGCGTTTCATACGGCCGGTCGGTCAAGCGCGTTTGTTTCACCGTTGATGAGCAAATCGATTGCTTTGGTATAGCTTTCGGCCCCATGGCCTGAAATTACCCCGGTCGCGACCCGAGCGATAAATGAAACCCTTCGGAATTCTTCTCTGGCCTGAACGTCCGTCAAGTGAACCTCGATCGTCGGGGTACCAGTTCCGCTGACCGCATCCATGAGCGCGATTGACGTGTGGGTGTAGCCGCCTGCGTTCAGAACGATTCCATCGAAATTTCCCATTGCATCGTGGATCCAGTCGATGAGCGTGCCCTCGTGATTGGATTGTCGGCATTCGACACGAACTCCGCGGCGCTTGCCGTATTCGATGCACTTGGCTTCAAGGTCCTCTAGCGAGCCCGTTCCATAGAGACCCGGATCCCTGATACCCAGAATGTTCATGTTTGGTCCGTTCAGGATCAGAATCGATTTCATGAGTCTTGAGCTCCGTCATTGCTCAGGGATGATCCGGCGTCCGGTCACGTTTTGAGTGACCAAAAGTTTCCAGTGAATCCTTGGCACAGTTTCGAAGTTGGAGTCCGCTGGATTCAGACCATCGTTTTACCACCATGGACGAACGGAAACGACGAAATTTGACGGGGCGGGAGATTCCGACGACTTGAGTCGACTGAGGCATCGCATTTTGCACGTCTTCGCATGACTTCTGCTTCCCGTTTCGGAATTCACTTGCGCATCCCCGCAACGGATTCAGGATTTTCTGGGTCACTTGCGGTCAGGGTCTCTTGCCAAATGACGACGTGCGTCTCTCTGAGTACGTACTTGAGTTTTCGGAAGAAAATCGTCCATGATGCAGAACGGCCGTACGTTTGTCAGAAAAACAGAAAGAGGACAAGACATGAGTGGTAACGTCATCAACATCGAAAAGGTCGAAGGATTCCAGAGAATTCCAGAGGGTTCAAAGAAGTTTGGCGCCACGATTGCACCGATCGCTGATCGGGTCGGACTAAGTGATCTTGGATGTATGTTGCTGACTGTCGAACCCGGTCGTCGGGCGTTTCCCTACCACAATCATGTCGGAAACGATGAAATGTTCGTGGTTCTTGAAGGGCAGGGTACGTACCGACTTGGCGAGGCCGAGTTTCCCGTAAAACCAGGTGACATTTGCGGCGCACCTCGGGGAGGTCGGGAAACTGCACATCAACTGATCAATACGGGTGATGCGCCGTTGAAGTATCTTGCGATCTCCACACGCAACGACCCCGATGTCGTCGAGTATCCGGATAGCGGGAAGTTTGCTGCGATTGCCATATTCCCCGGGTCCGATTTCATGAACGCTCATCTGAGATTCGTGGGGCGCACGTCAAGTCAGGTCGATTATTTCGACGGCGAAGACATGTAGTGGCGCGGTGGCGCAAGTGCTGCGAAGTTTTCGAGCGGGACATGCAGTTTCTTGGAAGAAAGTTCTCTGGACCGCGCCTTGGCGTGTTGCTGCATCTCGCAACCTTTGCAAAGGATGGCGGCGGAGGGTGGGAAACCTCGCGGCTGCGCGACGCCAGGCAACCATCGACTTCGCAGACTTGAACACGGAGGAGTCGGGTGCGTCAAGGTCTAGTCATTCTTTTCAGATGACGTCATGTTCGATTTCAACCAGCCCGAATTCATGTTTCCGGTCAACGGCAACGGAGGTTGATGTAAACGGAAGCGCCGAGTTGGATCGCCGAGTTCAATCACATTTCGGCGTTGAGGCGCCATCGATTCGGGACTGTTGCGACAGAACAGGCTCAGAATCGTCTGTCAGAAATGAGTCGAGATATTTTTCCTATTATATTGAAAAAGCTTGATTTTACGATTTTCGATCAGGATCGGTAGCATTTATTTAACATAATATACATTATCGGATTCAATTGTATCGGCGCTTTCCGGTGTTCGCGCATCAACGGAAAACACCTGTCCTGCCGTTGGTCGTGCGGTGCGTGGACCTGCCCGTCTCCAATGAACGCGACTAACGGCGGTCCGCCAATCGGCGTCCGGGCTCAGGTTGTCGACACCCAGGGCATTCAATGCGGATGATGCGTGTGAATACGTGGCCAAGGAAGCGACCCGGGCGCGCGACCTCGGATTGACACTGATTGCCGGACGCTGCTGTGCCCCGACCCGACGGCGTGAGTCCTGTTCCCTGGATGAAGGAAGTTGCCCCTGACCGGGCAAGCTTGAGACGCAATCGCTTGTCCCTGCGGGTGCTGCCGCTTCCGCCCTCCCGACCTCTTGGGAGCCCACGACAAATGCGCCGACGATCTCGCTGTTAAACGTGCTGAATTCGGTTTTGCTGAGCCCATTGCGAAGAGTTCCGATCTGCACGCAGGCCCGTGATCGAGAATTCGCGACAGGATTCCCGGGGTGTTCGTCGAAGCTGTATTTATGGCGATGTGCAGCGTCCTGATATTTTGACACGGAGAAATCCAGCGTATAAATTCATGCCGATGTGCAACGGCGATGGCGTCGCCGGTTTCGTATGTACACCGCCGTCGGAATTCTGAAACGACGGAACTGTCCTGCACGCCCGGATGTAACCGCAAGAGGTCATGAGTGACCCGGGCTTGGAGACAACAGTGGCTGCGAGAGAACGTCCATCCAGATTTTTTTTCAGAAACGGCGAAAAGACCAAACTGCCCTTCTCGAGGCTTGAGTACCAACGACGCCTCACGAAGCTCCGCAAGACCATGGATGAGCGGAACATACCGGCAGTTCTTGTAACCTCGATGCACAACACTGCGTATTTTTCCGGATTTCTCTATTGTTCATTCGGCCGTCCCTACGGCTGCGTGATCACGGAAAGAGACTGCACGACAGTTTCTGCGAACATCGACGGCGGTCAACCGTGGCGCCGATCACTGGCGGAAAACGTGGTCTATACCGACTGGCGACAGGATAATTTCTGGCGGGCAGTTGCGGAACTCGTCGGACCTGTGCGTCGGGTCGGTATCGAGTGCGATCACCTCACGGTCACAATGCTGCGGAAAGCCGAAAGGTTTCTGCCGGGAATCGAATTCGAGGACATATCCGCGGACACAATGGCTGCCAGGATGATGAAGTCGCCGGAGGAAATCGCCCTGATCCGGGACGGTGCACGCGTGGCCGACATCGGTGGCGAAGCATGCCGCGCCGAGATTCGCGCGGACGTGCGGGAGTTGGACGTCGCCGCTGCAGGTCGCGATGCGATGGAACGCGAGATCGCAAGGTCATATCCGGAGAGCGAATTCCGGGACACATGGGTCTGGTTCCAGTCCGGATTGAACACTGATGGGGCCCACAACCCGCTGACGGCTCGGCAATTGAGGACTGGAGACATCCTCAGCATGAACTGTTTTCCGATGATATCGGGATACTATACGGCCCTGGAAAGAACGCTTTTTCTGGGAGATCCCGACAATGCCACGCTTCGTATCTGGCAAAAAAACGTCGCGGCGCACGAACTAGGATTGTCACTCATCCGCCCCGGCATTTCATGCAGCGAGATTTGTACGGAAATCAACCGTTTCCTGGAAAGCGAGGACCTGCTGGAATTTCGATCCTTCGGTTATGGGCATTCTTTCGGAATTCTTTCCCACTACTATGGACGAGAAGCCGGCCTTGAGTTCCGGGAGGACATTGGCACTGTATTGGAACCCGGCATGGTCGTTTCAATGGAACCGATGCTCACGATTCCCGAGGGAATGCCGGGTGCCGGCGGTTACCGCGAGCATGACATCCTTCTCGTGACCGAAGACGGTTCCGAAAACCTCACGAGATTTCCGTACGGACCCGATGCCAACATAATCTGATCCCGGCAACTCCGGTTTTGATCCTCAAGCCATGGCTCGAGTTGCGCAGGCAATTCGAATTGTTCCGGCGCCGGTCATCGCGGCGGAACCGATCCATGACCGGGACCTCGGATTGAAAAGGAGTACTGACCCCGCCTCATTTTTGCGCGAAACTTGACCGCACTTGCTCTTGGACACGACCAACCGAACCCAGGAGAGCCGTTTCACTTTGGATACGCTTGCCTCTTTTCAAGCACACGTGCAAACTTCGCGCGAGGCGGGAACCGGTGTTGCCCGTTTCCGAGGATTCCTGTTCTGTTGCAAAGCGCCTTGCGGTGAACGCTCGCCAGTAGAGCCAGGAATCTGGACAATGGATGACGCATCATTTGGAATGACCAGATCGGGCAGGTTCTGTATCGACTGCCTGGCAAGGCTGGCCCCCTGCCCGACCGGCCTGGAGTGCTGGTCTTCCTGCAAAGGAATTTCGAGACCGATTGAGCATGACTGATACGAATTCCCGAAACGAGGAAATAGTTCCGGAAACAGATTTGCCCTTCCTGGATTTGGCGTCGCCGCAGTTTTCGACCCGATCTGACAAAGTCCGGCGGGCACGACGCGCAGCATGGTGCGCGCGGACGCCTTACGGCCTCGCCGTACTGAGACATCGGGAAGCCGGGGAACTCCTCAGGGACCGGCGCGTCCGCCAAGGCAGTTACGCCTGGCCGGAGTCGAACGGACTCTCGGGCAGTTTCGCCGAGTTCTGGGGGCGGAGTGTCATTGCCCAGGAAGGCGAGAGACACAGGTCACTACGAATGGTCACGTCTGCCGCCTTGTCGGCGGAATTCGTTGAGTCGCTGAGACCGGCATTCAGCAAGATCGCCCGCGATATCGTTTCCGGGCTTTCAAACAACGATTGCTGTGAGTTCATGCAGGATTTTGCCAATCCGTTCGCGTCGCGGGCCATGTGTCTGCTTCTCGGCCTGCCTGCAAACACCTGGCCATCAATCGCGAGGGATGCGGCAAGTCTTGGCCTCGCAATGGGAGTCAATTGCAATGCTCACGCACCTGTAATCAACGCGGCGCATGTTCGCCTGGAAAAACTGGCCCACGACCTTGTTTCGGAAGCTCGGACCGCCGACGATTCTCACAGTTTGGTTTCCCGGTACGTGTCGCGGTGGGACAACCATGGTTCGATCGACGACAGCGACCTGATCGACCTGGTCGTTATCACGATTTTCGGTGGCGTTGACACAACCAGGTCGCAGCTCGGAAATTCCATGGCGTTGTTCGCTGAACATCCCGAGCAATGGCGAACACTTCGCCAAAACCCTGATCTTGCTGCGAATGCCGTTGAAGAGTCCATTCGCGCGTTTCCGACCACGACATGGGTTACACGTGAAGCGCTTGTCGATTTTACTTACAGGGGTCATGACATCCGGAAGGGTCAAACCCTGCACATCCTGGTTCACTCCACGTCGAAAGATCCGGAAATCTGCAGGAGTCCGTCATTTGACATCACCGCGCCACGAAAGTCCCATTTCGGATTTGGCGGGGGCGCACATCACTGCCTGGGTCACCTGGTCGCGAGAACCGACATCGCGTGTGCTATCGTTGAACTTTCCCGTACTTTCAAATCGATTTCGTTGGCACATGATCCTTGCTGGCTTCCAGACAGCGGTAACACGGGCCCGATTTCACTCCCACTTGTCTTGTCCCACGAAGCGCCTTGACCTGTGGAAAGTCGGAGACAGTGCTCATGACAGGTTTCTTGTCACGTCAAATGTCTGGTGTTGAAATGGCCGGCTTGATTGGCGGTTTCGCATCGCGCGTGGATTGTCGTGACTGGAAAACAGCCAACCGTTCAACTGCACTCATAAGGCTCATCGCTCGTACGCCTCCTTGCCAAGGCACCTCCCTATCATCAGCATAGACCAGAATACGCTCGTTGGTTTTCAATTCTTCCGAGGCGATATGGAACCCGCGCGTCACTTTCGGAGATGTAGTGCGCTTGATTTCGATCGCCCAGAGCGCACCACCAGGAAGTTTCAAGACCAAATCGATCTCTGCCCCGGCTGATGAGCGATAAAAACTGGCCTCAGTTCCCGGTGGAGCTGCCGCGATCATGTTCTCGATACAGAACCCCTCCCAACTGCCGCCGACAACCGGATGTCCCAGCAAGTTTTCCAGCTTTTCGATCCCGAGAAGCGCATGGGTTAAACCCGAGTCTCGGATATACACCTTGGGTGATCTCACCAGGCGCTTGCCGGCATTTGTATGCCAGGGCGGCAACCTGCGCACCAACATCAGGTCGACAAGCAGATCAACGTAGCGCATCACGCTTTGGCCAGAGACACCCAGGTTGCCGGAAAGCTTTGCAGCATTCAGAAGCCCGCCTTGCTCATGAGCGAGCATGGTCCAGAACCGGCGCAGGGTTTCTGCGGGAATGCGTGAACCAAACGCCGGGATGTCGCGCTCCAGATAAGTCCTAATGAAATCTTCGCGCCAAATCAGGCTGTCCCTATCGCTTTTCGCAAGGAAGCTTTCAGGAAAACCTCCGTGCAGCCAGAGGGCCGACATCGCTTTGGCACAGGTTTCCGGCAAGGCGAATGGCGTTAGTTCGTGATAGCTGACCCGTCCGGCCAGCGATTCCGCGCTTTGATGGAGGAGTGCGCTAGAGGCTGACCCCAACAAGAGGAACTGCCCAGTCCGGTGTCCTCGCCTACGCCGCCGATCGATTTGACCACGCAACGCCGTGAACAGATCCGGCACGAACTGCACCTCGTCGATCACCACGAGACGGCCCATCTGCTCATCGAGGTACAAGTCAGGTTCTTCCAATACCTGACGGTCGGCGTTCCGTTCCATATCGAGATAGACAGCGTCGCGATTATCCGCGATATCTAGAGCCAGTGTGGTCTTGCCGACTTGCCTCGGTCCAAGGAGGACGACTCCCGCTTGGTGTTCCAAGGCGTCTTCGACTGATTTCCTGTGGGGACGCTCGATCATACCTTGTATTTATTCCATGTGATAGATGATTTGCAAGGTTATAGCAGATTCCAAAGTGTTGACCAATTGAAAGACAATTCCCTGCCAGCGACACGCGGGCAGCAGTCTCTCTTGCCATCGAGCCGCAGTGTCAGAAAAAGTCCCCGGGGTCGAACTCACTATGGAATTCAATGATCTTTCCCGAAGAGGCCTCGAGAATGAGCTCTGCCGCCCTTGTACCGCACTCCCTCCGAAAGGCATGGCTCGTCGCAGGTACAACCGGCATCGCAAGTCGAATTTCCAGGCCATTGAATCCGGCGATCGCAAGATCATCGGGAACCGCCCTGCCCGCCTCCAGGCAATAAAGGACCGCCCCGCAAGAAAGGACGTCACTTGAAAAGTACAGGCACTCGATTTCGGGGTGACGAGTGAGAACACGTTCGGTCAAGGATTTCCCGAGCCTCAACGACGAATTTCCTGAATAGAATTCCTCGGCCACGAGGGGAACTCCTCGACGACTGAGTTCTTCCTTGAAACCCGAGAGCCGTTTTGCCGCCCGAAAATCATTCGGCATGCCGGTCCCGACAAAACCGATCTTTCGAATCCCCTTGGACAGTATGATGCCAGCCGCGTTTCGACCTACCTTCGAGTGTGAAATACCGACATTCATGTCGACCGGGTCACCATCGACATCCATGATCTCTACCGTCGGTATTCCGGAATTCTTCATGTAATTCCTTGTGGCATCCGTGTGTTCAAGTCCTGCGACGATCAATCCTGTTGGTCGCCAGGAGAGCATCTCACGTACAGCTCTTTCCTCTGCTGCAAGGTCATATCCGGAAACGCTGATCGCCACCTGCTTGTCGGCGGTGGAAGCCGCCTCGGAGATCCCGGAAAGGACATCAGAAAAAACCATGCTGCTGATCGATGGCACCACGACGCCAATGAGGTCGACGTTTCTCGACGACAGCGAACTGGCAATGCGGTGAGGCACATAGCCGAGCGTATCCGCTACGGACCGGACCCGGTTAATCGTTTCCTCCGACGCCTCGCCGAGGCCACGAAGGACTCGTGAAGCCGTCATTTCACTTACGCCGGCGCGTTCTGCAACGTCCCTGAGAGTAGGTCTGATAATGGCCATCGAACCCCGCATCCGCACATTTTCGATGTCTTAGGCGGCCGTGGCGTTCTTTCCGGAACGCCGCGCTTTTTGGCCGACAAGCGCAACTGCTACATGAGGTTGACCAGTCTCGCAATCGGAAGACCAGCCACGTACCTTGCCAGACGTGCATCTCCGTTGACAACGGCAGGAAGGACTGCGGTCGCGGTCGCTCCTGACCCGGTTTGTTGCCTTCGTACCTGTTCGTCGGCAATTAAACCTATGAATATTCATTTTGAATTGCTATGATATTCGCATTAGAATATACGTTGTGCAGACAGGAGGACAATAATGATGCCACTCTATATCCGGGATGATTCCGTGAATGCACTGGCGAGAACGGTCATGAAAGCGACCGGTGCCGAGAACAAGACGGAGGCGGTTCGCGCAGCTCTGCAAGCACGTCTCGAGGCCGTGCAGAAAGAAAAACCCCTCCTTGAGCGCATGCGGGAAGTCCGATCCAGAGCTGACGAGATCGGCGCACCTGACCCGACATTTGACATGAAGACGTTCACGGATGACATGTGGGGCGACGGGTGATGTTCATTGACGCATCGGCCGTCGTTGCGATTCTGAACGGCGAACCCGGCCATGAAGAAATCGTGAAGCGCATAGGTGATCAAAAGACAGGCCGCCTCGTCTCGCCACTGTCCCGCTTCGAAGCAGTGGCCGCGCTGGCCCGGTCGCGTTCAGGACCGACCCGCCCCACGCTGAAGCAATTCGCGATTGCTGAGCAGGTTGTGACGGCGTTTTGCGATGCTGTTGAAGCCGAGGACATAACCATCACGCCTGCAATCGGCCAGCGCGCCTTGCAGGCCGCGCGTGAATACGGCAAGTTCGTCGGCCACGAGGCCTCTTTGAATTTCGGAGACTGTTTCGCCTACGCGTGCGCATCGGCCTACGACGCCCGACTCATATATAAAGGCGACGATTTCGCCAGGACGGATCTGGCCTGAAACGACAGGAATCGGCTGCCACCCTCTCGGGCAAACACCCCGCCGTTTCCGAAAACTGGTGTCGCATTGCCGCCCACCGCCAGAACACACTGGGAATTAGCGAGATACGGATTCCCTGGCGACCGAAAATGAGAGGCGGTCGCGCGCCGGGACATGGCTGTCATCGCTGTCGTGTTGAAATCGTCGGCTGCAAACGAACTTGCAAGGTCGCTGGCACCACCTTAGGATTCCGGGTTTATTGCCGCGGAATCGGGCATATTGGGCAAGGGAGGCAGATTTGCCAATACGACTAGCGATCAATGGGTTTGGAAGAATCGGAAGGGCCGCATTGCGTGCAGTTCTCGAATACGGGCGAAGCGACATTGAAGTCGTCGCGATCAATGACATCGCGTCGGCCGAAACCTGTGCCCACCTGCTCAAATACGACAGTGTTCACGGGCGCTTTGCGTACGATGTCACAAGTACGGGTGAGGCAATCCAGGTTGGAGATTCCGAAATACACGCAACGTCGGAGCGAGATCCCGAACGCTTGCCGTGGGCAGGCGTAGACGTTGTTCTGGAATGCACCGGGATCTTCACTTCGGCAGAGTCCGCTGGACGCCACCTGGAAAGCGGAGCGAAACGAGTCCTGCTTTCGGCTCCGGGAAAGAATGTGGCAAAAACAATTGTGTTCGGCGTGAACCACGATACGCTCGATGCTTCGGACAGGATCGTTTCGAACGCGTCGTGCACGACGAATTGTCTTGCACCGGTCGCCCAGGTTCTGAATGACGCATTCGGAATCGAAACTGGATACATGACGACCGTTCATGCCTATACCGGCGATCAAAGAGTGCTCGACGCCCCCCACTCGGACCTACACAGGGCCCGCGCCTCTGCGGTTTCAATGATTCCGACCTCGACCGGGGCTGCACGAGCGATTTCACTGGTTCTGCCCGAACTCGCAGGACGGCTGGACGGTACCGCAATCCGTGTTCCCCTACCCAATGTTTCTGTGGTTGATCTGAAGTTTGTCCCGTCACGAACCGTCACGTCCGAAGAGATCAATTCGGCGATTGTCGAGGCCGCAAACGGTCGCTTGAACGGTATTCTTGGAGTGACAGACGAGCCGCTTGTATCGATTGATTTCAATCACGACCCGAGATCTTCGGTCTTCGCGTTGGATCAGACCACGGTGACGGAAGGCGGGCTTGTCCGGATTCTGAGTTGGTACGACAATGAATGGGGATACGCGAACCGTCTTCTGGACACGGCGGTGGCCATGGCAAGGGCATGACGGCCACCGCGCGCTCACGCGTACAAGAGTAACTTGATGACCGGTCGGGCTTGGATCGGGTCGTAGCGACGAAGGTCTGTCGGCTGAAGACTCGCGGCCAGGACCGCCCGGAAATTCAGGCTACTCAAGGCTTGATCCCCGATCGAGCGATTCCAACCTCGATTGGCCACGTTCGACACATTCGTTGTCAGGGTAACAACCAAATTCGTATTGAAATACACGCTGCCAACGAACGCGCGGCCATGGTTTTGCAGCATCGAATTTGATCTCGCCGTTGAGGTGTTCCGGCTGCGCTCCGTGACTGCAGGGCCGTCCACGCCCGACGCCGTTCCCGGCCCCGGGTGACTGGTTCTGGATGTTTGGTGGCCTTCCGGCGGTGCCCAAATGCCGTGACGTCTCAGGGCTGGGTCAGAGGGCGGCGACGTCCTCGCGGCGGTCCACCTGCATCCGACGCCGGGTTTCGGCGGGGCACCGGCACAGAGCGAAAGCCGCCGGCCAACGGCTACTCCCCACACCTATCGCAGGGCGCACCTCTCCCGGCCTCTCCCCCGAATCTGG
>JAPOVX010000238.1 GCA_026707935.1 Paracoccaceae bacterium | reverse complement strand
AAGCGTAGCGACCGGCAGGGCTGGATGCAGGCCGGCGGGCACTTCGGCCTCTTCTGCCTCACGGGTGCGGCGGTTTATCTGACCTGGGCGCAAGGCCTCTGGATCGCCTTTCTGTTGGCGCTGTTCGCCCACGGTACGGTCGCAAGCTTCTTCAGCGGCACCGCTGTCCACGAACTCGGCCACGGAACGGTGTTCAAAACCAAGCGGCTCAACGGGTTTTTCCTGTATCTCTTCAGCCTGATCAGCTGGTGGAACCCGTTCGACTATGCGGCCAGTCACACCCATCACCACCGCTACACGTTGCATCCGGAGGGCGACCGTGAAGTCCTGCTGCCGCTGCACCCCAACGTGGGCCGAACCTTCCTTCTGCAGCTTTTCACGGTCAACCTGCTGACCCAGCCGGGACGCACATTCAGCAAGGGCGGGATTCTGTCGGCGATCTGGGTCACGATTCTCGATGCGTTCGGCAAGGTCGGTTCGACCGAGATCCCGGCCAACGAGTGGCGGCAGGCGCTCCACGACGACCAGCCGGACCAGCACCGCCGCTCAAGGTGGTGGTCGCGCACGCAACTGGCGTTCCACGGGGCGGTGCTTGTCGTGTCGATCCCGACCGGCTTCTGGGTCGTGCCGCTCATCATCACCATTCCCAGCTTTATCGCGATTTGGCTCAGTTACTTCGTCGGCCTCCCCCAGCATTGCGGGCTGATGGAGCACACGACCGACTTCCGCAAGAGCACGCGGTCGATGCACCTGCCCAGGTTCGTGGAATTCCTCTACTGGCACATGAACTGGCACACCGAGCATCACATGTATGCCGGCATCCCCTGCTACAATCTTCCCGCACTGGCAGCCGAGATCAAGGACGACATGCCCGAACCGCGCAGTCTGCGTGGAGCCTGGCGCGAGATGCTCGACATATGGGAGCGCCAGAAGTCCGATCCGGATTACACCTTCGACACGCCCCTGCCGGCCACGGCGCAGACTGAGAGGCGCGGGAGGGCGGAGGCCGGAGAATCCTCGATAGGTGACCTGGCACCCAGGGAACTGGCTTTGGACAAGGCGCAAGCCTGATTTTCAACCGATCTTCAAGGTGACGGGCTGGACAATGGGCCGTGATACGGAACTCGGCCTGCGATCAAGCCCGCCGCAGGAAATGACGGCCCCGGGCTTCGTAACCCTCTTCTGACCGGGCTTTCATGTTTTCGCACGGGCAGTATGGAGAATATCCGGGCGCCAGCTCAACGTGGTGCCGCGCGACCGTGTCGAGGCAGCGGGAATACCGATGTGAGCTGCAGAAACCCCGGTTCGCGGAATTCCCCGGCCACCGTTGCGACGCGCGCGTGTGGCCGGACCGCGACGTCTTGCCTCGGCCAGCCAGGGGGCAGCCGGCCGGAAAAGCCGTCATGGACAGCCATGTCCTGGCAGGCAGGGCCAATGACAATTCGCGCGCGATATGCCATGCGTTTTCGTCGACGGGCAAACCGGGGATGACCGACGTGGACGGAACAGTTGAACGGGCGCTCACATCGAGCCATTGGGGAATCGGGCTCGTCACAACGGACAACGGCCGGGTGACGTCGGTCCGGGGACATCCGTCCGACCCGGATCCGTCCCCGCTGAACGACAACATCGCCGGCAGCCTGAACGGGACCGCGCGGATACTCAACCCCGCGGTCCGCGCCGGTTGGCTGGAAGGCCGGGGCAGCGAGCGCGGATGCGACCCTTTCGTCGAGGTCTCGTGGGACGAGGTCATTGACCTGATTGCCGGAGAGTTGAAACGTGTCCGGTCGCAGCACGGCAACGAGGCCATCTTCGCGGGCTCGTACGGGTGGGCGAGCGCCGGACGGTTTCATCATGCCCAGTCCCAGCTCAAGCGATTCCTGAATGTCCAGGGCGGATTCGTCAGCTCGAAAGGAAACTACAGCTTCAATGCAGCGCTGGTCGCTCTTCCGCACATCGTCGGTGACGGTTTTCGGCAGCATGTTGCCGACGCCACCCGGTGGTCGGTGATCTCCAGGCATTGCGAC
The DNA here is from genome assembly GCA_026707935.1 of Paracoccaceae bacterium. GTDB lineage: Bacteria > Pseudomonadota > Alphaproteobacteria > Rhodobacterales > Rhodobacteraceae > JAPPHA01. The sequence goes on along the minus strand of JAPOVX010000238.1, from coordinate 1,694 downwards.
CTCGTGGTGCTGTTCGGCGGATTGCCGATGCGAAACATGCAGATCTGCGACGGGGGCGCGTCGAGGCACAGGATGGCGGGCAATCTCGACGACTGCGTCGGGAATGGCGTCCGGTTCGTCAACATCAGCCCGCTCCGGAGCGATGTCGATTCCCGGCTTGATGCCGAGTGGCTTCCTCCACGCCCGGGCACTGATACCGCGATCATGATGGGAGTCGCGCATACCCTGGTCACCGAAGGCCTGCACGATCGGGAATTCCTCGATCGCTTCACGGTCGGCTTCGAGACGGTTTCAGCCTATCTGCGCGGGGAATCCGATGGCGTGCCCAAGGATGCCGAATGGGCCTCGCGGCAGTCGGGGATCGATGCCGAAAGGATCCGTCGACTGGCCCGGGAAATGGCTGGCGGGCGCACGATGATCGGTTGCGCCGCCGGCCTTCAACGCGCCGACCATGGCGAGCAACCGTTGTGGATGACCGTGACCGTCGCGGCGATCCTGGGCCAAATCGGGCTTCCCGGAGGCGGGTACACGATTGGCTACGGTGTCAATGGGCACATCGGCAATATCGGTCGACCTTTTCGATGGGGATCGTTCCCCCAGGGCGAAAACCGTGTCGAGACCTTCATTCCGGTCGCGATGATCTCGGAGATGCTGCTCAACCCTCTGGCCAGTTATCGCTACGAAGGCAGGACACTCCGGTTTCCGGACATTCGCATGGTCTGGTGGGCTGGCGGCAATCCGTTCCACCATCACCAGGATCTGAATCGCCTGCGCCGGGCGTTCCAGAAACCGGAGACCATCATCGTCAACGAGGTCAACTGGACCGCGACCGCCCGGCACGCGGACATCGTCCTGCCCGTCGCGGCCCCGCTCGAGCGGTCCGACTTCGGTGCCGGCCAGTCCGACAACATTCTCGTTCCGATGCCCCGAATTACCCGGCCTCCCGGAAACGCGCGGGTTGAATTCGAGATCTACGCCGAGTTGTCGGAACGGCTCGGTTCGCGGGACGAATTCACCGGCGGCCTGTCGGCCGATGGCTGGCTCGGGCGTCTTTGGGAGGAGACCCGCGATGCGGGAAGGAACGCGGGAGTCGAACTTCCGGACTGGAAAGCCTTCATGGCCGGCGACATCGTCGAACTGCCCGATCCTTCGCCGGACAGGGTCTTTCTCTCGGAGTTCAGGGCGGATCCCGAGGCCTGCCCGCGTCCGACGCCGAGCGGCAGGATCGAGCTTTTTTCGGAGACCGTCGCTGGCTTCGACCTTCCGGATTGCCCCGGGCACGCGTTCTGGAACCAGCCGTGCGCCCGTGCGTCCGTGACGGCCGGGGATGCGTTCCCGCTGGCCTTGATCTCCGGTCAACCCGGCACCAGGCTTCACAGCCAGCATGACAACGGTGCTCTCAGCATGTCTCGAAAGATTGCCGGACGGGAGCCTGTCCTGGTCCATCCGGACGATGCGGGAGAACGCGGGATCGCTGACGGGGACGTCGTCGAGCTTTTCAACGATCGTGGCCGCTGCCTTGCGGGTGCCCGCGTGAGCGGGGACGTCAGGAAAGGGGTCGTGTTTCTGTGGACCGGTGCCTGGTACGATCCGGATCTCGATCACCCCGAACATCGTGACCGGCATGGAAATCCCAATGTCCTGACCCATGATCTCCGGACATCCGAGTTCAGCCAGAGCCCGGCAGCTCATTC
>JAPOVX010000026.1 GCA_026707935.1 Paracoccaceae bacterium | reverse complement strand
AAATCAATCCACTGAAGGCCGCTCGGACAACTCGTCACAATTTTGTCGTGCACCCTCATGCCACATGAAATTTGACGAATTTCGAACACCATGATAATTAGTTCGGTAACCGAACGAATCAATTGGACAACTCATTGAGTGACGCGAAACTCCATTCACGGCAGTTCTCCCTTTGTACGGTGATGGAGCACATCACGCATTGCGGACCGATCTCCCGGGCAAGCATTGCCAGGCAGACGGGCTTGTCCAAGCAGACTATTTCCGAGATCGTTCTGTTGCTGGAAAGGGGCGGCTGGATCCACCGCACCGGCCGGACCAGCGGCCATGTGGGACGCAGCGCCATAACCTACGAAATCGTTCCAGACGCCGCCTGCATCGCGACCGTTGATCTCGGTGGCACCAAGGTTCGCGCCGCCATCGCCGATCTATCATGTCGCGTGCCTGCTGCTCTGACCGAACCGACGGACAGACGAGGAGGAATGGCCGTCGTCAGGCAGATCGCACGAATGTGCCGCGAGGCAGCCAAGCAGAATGCCATCCCCTTCGGACGTGTGCGTCTCGCGGTTATCGGCGTGCCCGGTGTGCCCGAAGAAACGACCGGCCGTGTCCTGATGGCGCCGAACATCCGCGGTCTCGCCTCCCATGACATTGCGGCCAGCCTGGAAGCGGAACTCGGATTCGACGTCGTCATCGAAAACGATGTCAACTTGGCCGTCATCGGAGAGAGCTGGATTGGCGCTGGTGCGGGTTTCGACGATCTTGCCTATGTGGCGCTTGGAACCGGTATCGGTGCCGGCATCATGGTCGGAGGTGAACTCGTTCGCGGGCATCTCGGTGCAGCTGGCGAACTCGGGTTCCTGCCGTTCGGAGCCGATCCGTTCGAGCCGGAATCGCTGAGGGTTGGAGCGCTTGAACGCGTTACCGCGACTGTTGGCATGCGCACGCGATATCGGGCGCAGACCGGTCAGGATGTCGATGTTCCGACGATTTTCGATCTTTCGGCGAGAGGCGACCCGGCGGCACGGGCTGTCCTTGACGAAACTGCGCAACTCGTCGCGAGGGCAGTGGTAGCAATATCGGCGCTCACGAATCCGGAGCGCGTCGTCCTTGGCGGTTCGATCGGTGGCCGGGACGAGATGCTGAATCGGGTGCGGACATCTGTGTCGAGGTGTTCTTCAAGGCCGGTTGAAGTTGTCGCGTCCCGACTTGGCACGCAGTCGACGCTCGTCGGCGGCGCGGCGGTCGGGCTGGGCCACTTGCACACGATCCTGTTTTCAGGGGGCGTTCCGGGTGCGGAAATATCATTGCCGCCCGCCGATGTCGTCAGGCTTGCGGATGCGCGGCAATGAACGAATCCGCGGCTCTTGCGGAACGATTTGCCGGCCTGGTTGACCGAGAGGAGGCGGTGGCGCTTCTCCGGCGTGCGATTGCACGGCAAAGCGTAACCGGTAACGAGGCCGATTTTGCCGACTTCCTTGAAGTGCAGTTGCAGGAACGGAGTCTTTCGCCGGAACGAGCCGAATTCCTACCCGGCCGTCCAAACATATGGGGCGAGCGCAAGGGGTCGGGCGAAGGACCGCGCCTGCTGTTCGCCGGCCACACCGACACGGTCCATGCCGGAGGCTGGAAGGAACGATGGAAGGGGACCGAACGAGAGAATCCTTTCAGCGGCGCTATCGTTGACGGTGAAATCTGGGGTCGCGGCGCCGGGGACCTGAAGGCGGGCATCTGTGCGTCCCTTGCTGCGCTCGACCTGCTCGACAAGGCCGGGATCAGACTTGCCGGAGACGTGGCCTTCGCCTTCGTCGGCGACGAGGAGAGCGGCGAACCCGGCATTGGCGTCAGCGCTGGCATCAAGCAATACACCGAACAGGTATTGTCCGGCCGAATCCCGCGGCCGGATTTTGCCGTTTATGTCGAACCGACGCGGCTTTCCGTCTTCCCGGCACAGATGGGTTTCTTCATCGCCGACGTGACCGTTACCGGAAAGTCAGCCTATTTCGGAATGCCGGAACTTGGCGTCGATGCGCTCAAGGCGATGCACGCTATTCTCGGTGCGGTCTGGAAACACTCGGACGCGATCTCGAGACGCGCGGAACACCCGCTGGTCGGCAGGGGATTTGCACTTGTCACGCGGATTTCGGGTGGCGGCTATATCGCCGTACCTGGCGAATGCTCGTTTTCGCTGATCCGGAAGCTTCTTCCGGTCGAGGATATGGACGGAGCGGTTGCGGAACTTGAGGCCGTTATCCGCGGCGCGCCGGTTGAGGAAGGTATCTCCGTCGACATCGCCTGGCCGTCGGGTCGTGACCGGAAACATGGCGGGTTACCTGCCGAGATCGATCCGGGTCTCGCGCCGGTCAGGGCACTGTCCAGAGCTCTTTCAGCAGCCATGCCAGGGCGCGGCGAAATCGAGGGTGCTCCATTTTGGTCGGAGTCGTCTTTCTTCGTCAACCGGATGGGCTGTCCAGCCGTCTACAGTGCGCCCGGCGACATAGCCAACTGTCACACGCTCGAGGAGCGGGTGAATGTCGACGAATACATCGCCGGAATCATCGCGTTCGCGGTGTTCATCGCCGGCTATTGCAGCACGGCTGAAACCCGATTCCACTGAATCCAGCCAAAGGAGGGCTTGAAATGAAACTCAGAAACCTAATTGTCGCCATATCGGGCATTGGCTTGATGTTTGGAGGCGCTGCTGGCGCCCAGACAATCGGCCCGGGTGGCGAGTCAGCGACGCCTTCGTCAAGCATCACCGTTCCGGACGACAAGGTTTCGGCGCTGATGGCCGGCAACCACAAGGCCGCATTGCTCTGGCACGACCAGTCCGACTTCGTAAGCGCGGTAACCGCAGGTGCGAGCGATGAATTCACACGTCTTGGCATCGAGGTCGTTGCGGTCACGAACGCCGCGTTCGATGCTGCCAAGCAGCGCAGCGACATCGAGACTGCATTGGCGAAGGATCCTGACATCATCCTGTCACTGCCGCTTGACCCGGTGACCTCTGCCGCCGCCTTCAAGGAAGCCAAGGCCGAGGGCGTCAAGCTGGTCTTCCTGTCCAACCTGCCAAAGGACTATGTGCATCCGGTTGATTACGCGGCGATCGTCACCGACGACCTGTTCCAGATGGGCAAGCAGGCGGCCGACGCGCTGGCCGCGGCCTTGGGCGGCAAGGGGACTGTCGGATGGATCTATCACGACGCGGCCTACTACGTGACAAACCAGCGCGACAACGCCTTCAAGTCGACGATCGAAAACGACTACGCCGAAATCGAGATCGTCGCAGAACAGGGCATTGCGGACCCAGCGCGCGCCGAGGATATCGCGCACGCAATGCTTCTCAAGAACCCGGATCTTGGCGGCATCTATGTCACCTGGGCCGGACCAGCGGAAGGTGTGCTTGCCGTGCTTCGTGCAAACGGCAACAAGTCCACGAAAATCGTCACACTCGATCTATCCGAACCGATCGCGCTTGACATGGTCAAGGGCGGAAACGTCGTTGCGATCGTTGCAGACGAGGCTTATGAACTGGGCCGCGCCATGGCGGCGGCCGGAGCGCGCGCGCTCGTAGGCGAAGAAACGCCGCCATTCGTCGTGGCACCCGCCGTCACTGTTACCGCCGGGAACGTCACCGAAGGCTGGATGCGTTCGTTGAACAGGGAACCGCCTGCAAGCGTGACGTCGGCTCAGTAGACATCCCTGGCCCGGTGGGCCGTTGCGGCGGCCCGCCGGGAAAAGGTCTGCCCCTTCCGAGAGGCCCGATGATCCGTTGGCTGCCAGCGATTGCAAGAGGACGAGACCTGCAAGGTGGCGTTATCTATGCCGGGTTTCTCGCAATCTTCCTGTTTTTCGCCTTTACACTTCACGATGACGGTTTCCTGACCACGCGGAATCTGTCCAACATCGTTCTGCAGACCGCCCCCGCAACGCTCATGGCGATCGGTTTTGTCTTCGTGCTTTCGGCCGGGGAAATCGATCTGTCCTTCGGCTCGATCACCGCCGTTTCCGCGCTGTCGGCCGCCGTGGTGATGCAGAACCATTCCATGCTTTTCGGGATCCTGGCCGGGCTGGGCGCCGGATTGGCAATCGGCTTCTTTAACGGCGCGATGGTGGCCTGGCTGCGCCTGCCGTCGTTTCTGGTCACGCTGGCGACGCTCGGTTTGTTCGCGGGCGTTGCCCGATCCATGACCGATCTGCGATCGATCCCCGTTATCAATGATACATTCACCGGCATTTTTGGCTCCGGTTCGCTCTTTGGCGTTCCGTCACTCATCTTCTGGACTCTGGGCGCTGTCATCGTTGGGCACCTGGTCTATCGGGAAACGCCTTTTGGCGCCCATGTGATTGCGACCGGTGACAATGCGGGCGCTGCCCAGGCGTCCGGCATCAGGGTGACCAGAATTCGCCTTCTCGTGCTCGCGATCAGCGGCGGTTGCGCCGGTCTTGCGGGCCTGCTTTATGCTGGCCGCCTGCAGGCGGCGAAATACACGCTTGGTGAAAGCGATCTCCTGACCGTGATCGCCGCAGTCATAGTTGGCGGTACGGCTCTAAACGGTGGGAAAGGCACGATCATAGGAGCACTCTTCGGATCGCTCCTGATGGGAATGCTCAACAACGGTCTCATACTCATGGGGCTTGCAGTTTCCGACCAGATGATCGTGCGTGGTCTGATCATTCTGGTCGCCGTGGCGATCTCGCTGCACGAATTGAAACGATCGGAGATGGCGCGATGTTTCTCGATGTTCTCAGACGGCGGAACCCGCGATTCGTCGAAGCCGCCATAAGGCTGCACCGCGAGGGCAAGATCCCTGCCAATTCGTATGTTCTCGATCTTGACGCGGTCGAGGAAAATTCGCGCCTTTTCAAGGCTGAAGCCGCGAGGCGCGGCCTGAAAGTGTTTGCAATGACGAAGCAGGTCGGCCGCAACGGCGGCTTTTGTCGGGCGGTCCTGCGCGCTGGTATCGACCGCGCCGTCGCGGTCGACATGGCATGCGCGGTGGCCTGCAGCCGGGCGGGACTGAAGACGGGTCACCTCGGCCATCTCGTCCAGGTGCCCCGCTTCGAGGCCAATCCGGCCGCTACCCGAATCGGGCCCGACTTCTGGACTGTATTCGGGGACGCGAAGGCATCTGAAGCCGCGCGGGCCTCGGCCGCGGCTGGTCGCGACCAGGCTCTCCTTGCGCGGATCCAGACGGACGGCGATATCTTTTTTCGGGGTCATGAAGGTGGATACCCGGCGAACGAAATCGTGTCCGTTGCGGACCGGATCGACGGACTGGCAGGAGCGCATTTTGCGGGCATCACCACATTTCCGGCGCTTCTCTTTGACGAACGGACGCGCAAGGTTTCCCCGACACCGAACCTCGCAACACTCGAAAGAGCGGCAGGCGCGTTGGCGAAGGCCGGACGGCAGGAGGTGGAGATAAACGCACCGGGCACAACGTCATCGATCGTGCTGGATGCGCTGGCCGACGCCGGTGCAACACAATGCGAGCCTGGAAATGGCCTGCATGGCACGACACCGTTGCATGCGTTGGAAGATCTGCCCGAAAGGCCTGCCGTCCTCTACCTGACCGAGGTGTCCCACCTGCACGGCGACAGGGCATACTGTTTTGGCGGCGGGCTCTACATCGATCCGGTTTTCCCTGACTACGATGTCAAGGCAATCGTTTCCGACGAGCCTGCGACCGCTCCCACAGCGCTCGCAAGCGTGGAAATACCGTCGCCTTCGTCCATCGACTATTACGGCATGATCGATTGTGCGGGAAAGGTGAAACCAAAGACCGGCGACAGCGTGGTTTTCGGCTTTCGCGGACAGGCTTTCGTGACCCGCGCATTTACAGTAGGTGTCTCGGGTGTTTCCCGGGGCAATCCGGAAGTCGAGACCATCGAAAACTGCTTTGGCCAGAGTGAATGCTGGCCTGACTTCGGATGCTGAACATGACTGCCGCGACATACGCGCCGGTGCTTTCCTTGAAGAACATCCACAAGGTATTCGGTGGCATTGTGGCGATCGAGAACCTTTCGCTTGACCTCAGGTCGGCCGAGATTCTTGCGCTTGTCGGCGACAACGGCGCGGGAAAATCCACGCTCGTCAAGATCATATCGGGCGTTTACGCACCAACAAGCGGCACGATGGAAATCGACGGCGAATCTGCCTCATTCGGCGACGCCAGCGCAGCACGCTCACGCGGAATCGAGGTTGTCTATCAGGACCTCGCGCTCGCCGACCAGCAGCCGGTCTACATGAACATGTTTCTCGGCCGCGAACTCGTGAACGGCCCCTTGCGCCTGCTGGACCGCAGGGAGATGATTTCCAAAACCCGGGCGCTTCTCGATCAACTGGATGTCCATGTTCAGTCCGTAAGAGCGAGTATGCGTGATCTGTCAGGCGGCCAGCGCCAGGGTGTCGCGATAGCACGGGCAACGCACTGGGCCAGGAAGCTGATCTTGCTCGACGAACCGACCGCGGCGCTGGGAGTTGCGGAAACTGCGAAGGTCGAGAAAACCATTTCGGGCCTGCGCGAACGCAACTTGGCAATCCTGCTCGTCAGCCACAGTCTTGACCAGGTATTCCGTCTTTCCGACCGCATTTGCGTCCTCAGGCGCGGAGTTCAGATTGGCGTCCGCCGTACGGCGGAAACCGACAAGAACGAGATCGTGTCGATGATCACCGGCGTAAACTGAGCGGATCATTGTGATGACCGGCAAGACCACGCGAATGTTTGCGGAAACGTCCGAGATTCCACGGGTCCTGGCAAGGCAGATCAGCGAAGGGCTGCCCATCTACTTTGAAGCGGCGGACTGGCTGCGCGGATTGTCACCGAGCCTGTTTGTTACCTGCGCCCGCGGTACGTCAGACCATGCGGCGACCTACTTCAAGTATCTGATGGAAACGTCTGCCGGTATTCCGGTCGCTTCGGTTGGGCCTTCGGTCGCTTCGGTGTTCGACGCGCCACTCAAGCTTGAAGGCGGCGTCTGCCTGACGATTTCCCAGTCCGGCGGCAGTCCGGATCTGGTTGCGCTCCAGGCCGCTGCGGCACGGGGCGGCGCACAGACGATTGCGCTGTTGAATACGGTGGATTCGCCCGTCGGCACAGCCGCAGAACGGGTGTTGCCAAGTCTGGCGGGGCCGGAGATTTCTGTTGCGGCAACGAAGTCCTTTGTCGCCAGCCTGTTTGCGGTTGCTGCGCTTCACGCCCGCCTCAACCGGGATGACGCCCTGGAGGACGCTCTTCGGCGATTGCCGGCAATCGCCGAAAGAGCGCTGGCACTCGAATGGCAATGCTTGTCTGTCTCATTGACGCAGGCAGCTACGGCGTTCGTGGTAAGCCGGGGGCCTGGCTTGGCGTTGGCCGGTGAAATCGCGCTGAAACTGAAAGAAGTTGCCCGGTTGCACGCGGAGGCTTTCAGCGCCGCGGAGGTTCGGCACGGCCCGATGGCGCTCGCCGCGAAGGAACTTGCCGTTCTTGCGTTTGTCACCGACGATGCGAGTCGCCAAAGCGTCGTCGATTCTGCACGTTCACTGGCAACGGCCGGAGCGACCGTCGCGGTCGTCGGCGCCAATGTGACCGGATGCGCCTCATTGCCGACCGCAGAATCACCGCATCCGCTGCTCACGCCATTGTGCCAGGCGATTACCTTCTATCGTTTTGTCGAGGCGTTCGCGCGGGCGCGCGGGCTGGATCCTGATGCGCCACTGCACTTGCGCAAGGTAACCGAAACGATCTGAAAAATCCTGTTCGAATTCGAGTATCGTAAACGCGGATTGACGCCGTGGCATCGAAGGTCGTGCCGTAGACTCGTTTTCTGACACCTGTCCGTCCCAAGGCAAGCAACAGATGCAAATGCCGACGGTTCGATCACCTCGTTGCAAATGCGGTCGCGGTGCTTCCCGAGGTCAAGACGACGCGGGGGCGATCACATAGCCGCCGGTTCCTGCACCAGTGCAAAAACAAGGGCGCATGTCTGCCGTGCCGGCGGTTCTTTCCGCCGCCGCGTGCCGCCGCGTCCTGCGCTCCATCCCGGTTGAGACCGTTGGAGGTCTTCGCGACCGCGACTTGTTCGCAACCATGACGAACAGCTTCGCGCGCGTATCCGCAGCTCTCGCCATGAACGCGAAGGACGTCATTCTCACCGAAGGCCGTCTCTGGCTGCGCCTGCCTGAGAAAGGCGGAAAGGTGCTGGAAGTTACCTGCCATCACAACCTCGAGACCTATCTCCGGGACTATATTGAAGCCGCCGGAATCGCCCCCGACCGTTACGGCCCCCTGTTCGGGTCTGTTCCGGATGAGTGCAAAATAGTACGTTAAGGTCTTTCGGTCACCAATTTGCGCCATCTGTATTCACCTGTGAGAAGGATATCTGTGGTGAACAATGGCGGCTTCTCGGGCTTAACATAAGATCCTGCCCCCGGAATCGACCCCAATATGTCCGGATCGATCGGCACTCCACACGGACCCGAAGATGATGAAATCCTACGACCGGCGCAACAGCCGGACGTTACCCGATGAAATCAAGCGAATCGGGATTGATGGATAACTGAACCGACCCTTAGATCACATGAACCGGCCAAAGCTCTTCGATTTTGCGGTAAACATCCATTAGGATGAATTTTCTCGACCGATTGCGCCCTTCAAGGCAGCCGGGAGTCTTGCCATGGTGTTTTAGTCAGGCAGAATGACGAACTCGACCTGATCCAATCGGAATGTAAAATTGTGTGGAATTCTTCATTCGCGCTCGTGAAGATAGTCAATTGGATGACTGTCTTTGTCATGCCGTGTCTTCGTGGCAGGACGGAACCCTGGCCAGTACGGCGTGAAAAATGTGTAGTTCACCCCCACCCATTGCTGTTGGCCGAACAGGTCATTCCTTGTCTGAAAGGAGGACTTTCAATGCGCCGCCAAGCTCAAGCTGTTCTTGCCACTGCCATCGTCGCGATCTTGGCTGCGTCGACAATTGCGACTGCCTCGGAATCCGGACCACGGCAGACGCTCGAATCCGGGTTCCGCCTCGACCCGTGGAAGCGGGAAGTGGTGGCAGGCGGTCCGAACTGGGACGATTGCTGGCAACTGCCGGACGAACCGCAGTTCGTCATCGATTACGAGAGTGGCGGCTACTCCTTGAGCTTTGGCACTTTTGGTTACGGGCTGGACACCACACTGCAGGTCACGACACCAACAGGCGACGTCCTGTGCGACAATAATAGCGGAGGCGACGACGACGCGCTGATCACGCTGGGCGAACCGACGAACGGCCGCTATGAAGTTCGCGTCGGAACCTTCTGGCCCGATGACGTCGGCAACATCGCCGAAGCATATGTCACCGAGCGCGTTGATACGGACCCGACAAAGCCGCCGCCCCTGCACCAATGGACTCTCGAAGCCGGTTTCCATCAGGATCCAAGGCATGCGGAAGTGGTGGTCGGAGGTCCGATTCAGGACGGGTGCGGTCATCTGCCGGACAAGCCGTCACTCGTCTTCGACTACGAGAGCGGAAACCATGCCTTGAGCGTTGGCACCATAGGGTTTCGGTTGAACACCACGCTGATGGTCACGACGCCGGAGGGTGAAGTCCTGTGCGACGATGACGGCGGAGATTACCTTAACGCGCTGATCACGCTGGGCGATCCGGCCAGCGGTCGCTATGAAGTCCGTGTCGGAACCGTCTCGGCCGATGATGTCGGCGCCGCCGCCGAGGTCTATTTGACCGAGCGAATTGACGAACGTTCGGCCAAACCTGCGCCTGCATATCAATGGAGGCTTGAAGCCGGATTCGATCAGGATCCGATGAATGCACGAGTGGTGGTGGGTGGTCCGATCATTGACGAGTGCGGCCTTCTGCCACTGGAGCCGTCGCTCGTGGTTGACTACGAGAGCGGAGGTCACACCCTGAGCTTTGGCACTCTTGGCTACAGGATTGGCGCAACGCTGCAGGTCACGACTCCGGCGGGTGACGTTCTGTGCGACGATGACAGCGGAGGCGACTACGACGCGCTGATCACGCTGCGTGACCCGGCGAGCGGTCGCTATGAAATTCGTGCCGGAACCCACTGGCCGAAAAGAGTTGGCAGGGTCGCCGAAGTGTATGTCACCGAGCGAATTGAAGAACGTTCGGTCAAACCGGTGCCTGTACACCAATGGACACTCGAAGACGGATTTGGCCCGGATCCGTTGATTGCGCAAGTTTCGGCAGGAGGTTCGACGGATGGCGAGTGCGGTCAACTGCCGGAAAAGCCGCAGGTCGTCGTCGATTACGAGGGCGACGGCTCCGCCCTTGCCTTTGGCGGCGCTGGTTACTGGTTTGCCAGAACCTCGTTGCAGGTCACGACGCCGGCGGGCGACGTCCTGTGCGACAGGGATTACGACGACGCCCGCGCCGCGCTGATCGTGCTGGGTGATCCGGCGGACGGTCGCTATGAAGTTCGAGTCGGAAGCAACTACTCCGGAGTGGTCGGCAGGGTCGCCAAGGTGTTTGTCACCGAGCGAGTCTACCCAGGTGCGATCAAGCCAGCGCCGGTACACCGGCTGACGTTCGATGCCGCGTTCGGCCTGAATCGGAGCAGAGTAGGAGTGACCGCGGGCGGTCTGACCCGGGACGATTGCGGGCACTTGCCGAACGAGGCGCAGCTTGTCCTCGACTATGAGAGCGGATATTACGCCCTGAGCCTCGGTGCCCTTGGCCACGGATTTGACACCTCGTTGCAGGTCACGACGCCAATGGGTGATGTCCTGTGCGACGACAGCAGCGGAGACGGCCGCGACGCGCGGGTCGCGCTGCGTGATCCCCCAAGCGGTCGTTATGAAATTCGCGTCGGAACCAGCTCGATCGATGCCGTCGGCGGGTATGCCGAAGTGCATGTCGCCGAGATTGAGGGCGATGAGGCGGACATCACAGCAACGGATTGCAATGGCTGGGAAACAGACGGCTTCTTCGGCACCTTGACGGCTGATGATGTCCGCCAGTGTGTCGAGGCAGGAGCCGAACTGGATGCACGGGATGTTCTTGGCAACACTCCGCTTCACTTGGCGGTGGGCGAACGTGCGAATCCGGACGTGGTGCAGGTGCTGCTCGACTCTGGGGCCGATCCGAACGCGCGGAACGACTATGACGTGACCCCACTTCACGTTGCGCCGGGCATCGAGACGTGGCCGGATGTGGTGCGGATGTTGCTCAGCGCCGGGGCCGACCCGAACGCATTGGACAGATATGGCCTGACTCCACTGCATCTGGCTGTTGGCGTCGGAGCGGGTGCTGAGGCGGTGCAGCTGCTGCTCGACGCGGGAGCCGATCCGAACGCGCGGGCCTATCTTGGTCTGACGGCGTTAAATTGGGCGGTGAGAGAGGACACGTTCCCGGATGTGGTGCAGGTGTTGCTTGCCGCTGGCGCCGATCCAAACCTGCCGGACACGGTGGGCGTGACCCCGTTGCACCGGGTGGCAGGCTTTGACTCGAGCCCGGAAGCGGTGCGGGAGCTGCTCGGTGCAGGGGCCGACCCGAACGCGCCGGACGTTCGGGGCCTTACCCCTCTGCACTGGGCAGCGGGACGCGGCACGAGCGCTGAAATAGTGCAGGCGCTGCTTGATGCAGGGGCCGACCCCGACTCACGGGACAGGAGTGGGAAACTCCCCATTGACCTGATCCCGGAGGACAGTTTGCTAAGGGGGACGGAAGTCTACCGGAAATTGCGAGAATTGCACGACCGGTGACACCACCTTCCAAGTCACACACGGGAGTACAGGAATTCCTGGACTCGACATGTGCCAGCTGCATTTAGGGGTCTGTTCCGGATGAGTGCAGAATAGTACGTTAAGCGCTGAGAACGCGCTTTCCGTACTCCCGCAAGTTCCCGTTCGGATCAACATACCGATAGAGGGTTGCAGGGCGGACGCCGAGTTCCTTGCTCAATCCGGAAACCGACGTGTCACGACTTGCCATGGCAGCCTGAGCCATGCGGACCTGAGCCTTCGTCAGGGCGAATTTCCGGCCGCCCTTGCGTCCTCGGGCACGAGCGGCCTGCAGACCCGCCATAGTCCGTTCACGGATGAGTTCGCTTTCAAACTCGGCCAATGCGGCAAATATACCGAAGGACAACCGCCCGGCCGCTGTTGTCGTGTCAATCTGCGCGCCTTGTCCGGTGAGGACCTTGAGACCGACGCCGCGATCGGACAGCCCGGTCACGGTCTTCACCAGGTGATGCAGGCTACGCCCCAGTCGGTCGAGTTTCCAGACAACGAGGAGATCGCCTTCACGCAGTGCCTTCAGGCAAGCTTCGAGCCCGGGACGTTCATCCTTCTTGCCGGGTGCGCGATCCGCGTAGATGCGGCTTTCATCAACGCCGGCGGCAAGGAGCGCGTCGCGTTGCAGATCAAGCGACTGGCTGCCGTCAGCCTTCGACACACGGGCATAGCCGATCAGCATGTCTCACAATCGACCGTTTGAGTTGCGGTGTACAAAGGGTAGGTCTTCCTCTTCAAATGTGTCACTTATCCCGTATCACAATCATCATTAGACAATCCCCGCAAGGAAAGCAAAAGCAACATGGTCCACAGAACCATTCTGACGGCGCGCCAGCGCGCTGCCCATTTCGACCTTCCCACCGACGAGACCTCGCGGCTGACGCACTACATCCTGGACGATGACGACATCGACTACATCCAAACCCGGCGACATCCCAGAAACCGGATGGGTTTCGCGCTCCAGCTCTGTGCCTTGCGCTATCCGGGACGCCTGCTGAAGCCGGGCGAAATGATCCCGGAGGAAGTTTCGCGGTTCATTGCGGCCCAACTCGGTCTGAAGCCGGATGATCTGATGCGATACGCGAGCCGTGAGGAAACCCGGCGCGAGCATCTGGCCACCCTGCGGAAAATTTACGGTTACAGGATGTTCACGGGCAAACATGCGCACGCGATGAAGGTCTGGCTTGCGGAGCAGGCCGAAGTTTCCCGCTCCAGCGAGGATCTGGTGCGGCGGTTTGTGGAAGAATGTCGCCGCATGCAGATCATACTGCCCGGCATATCGACCATTGAGAGGTTATGTGCTGATACCCTGGTTGCCGCGGAGCGTCGGATCGAAGCCCGAATTGCTACCCGTCTTGATGACATGATGCGCGCAGCTCGACGCCCTTCTGGAAGAGACAGTCGCCAACGGAAGTCTTACCCGGTTTGTCTGGCTGCGGAAATTCGAGATCGGAAAGAACTCGGCCGACGTCAACCGTCTTCTGGATCGGTTGGAATTCCTCAAGGACCTTGGTCTTTCTCCCGGTGTCCTGAACGGTGTCCCGCCCCACCGGGTCGCTCGTCTCCGTCGCCAGGGAGAGCGGTATTTCGCCGATGAAGTCAGGGACATTTCCAATGACCGCAGGCTGGCCATTCTCGCCGTCTGTGTCGTGGAATGGCGCGCGGCCATCGCCGATGCGGTGGTGGAGACCCACGACCGCATCGTGGGCAAGACCTGGCGGGAAGCGGAGAGGCGGTGCAAGCTCCAGATCGAAGCGGCACAGGCCAATGTGCAGGATACCTTGACCGCATTTCATGATCTCGGAGCTGCCCTGCTCGAGGCCAGGGGAGACAGTGGTTCCCTGGACGCGGCAGTTACGACATCCTGCGGCTGGACGGGTCTTGAGAATCTCGTGGCGACAACGGTTCAGCTCACGGACAGGATCACTTTCGATCCCCTGGCCCATGTTGTGCTTGGCTATCACCGGTTCCGGCGCTACGCGCCCCGTATGCTGCAGATCCTGGAGATCGAATGCGCGGCGGCACTCGATCCGCTTCTCGGTGCCATGGCCTTGATCCGGGATGACGTGAATGCCGGCAAGGAGGCAAGACCGGCTGCATTCCTGCGGCCACGGTCAAAATGGCGGCAGCATCTGAACATGCAGGAAACAAACGTCGACCGGTTCTGGCAGGTGGCTGTGATGTTTCACATGCGCGATGCCTTTCGGGCCGGTGACATCTGGTTGCGGGATTCCCGGCACTACGCCGACATGAGACAGGCCCTCGTGCCGATCGAGGCGGCCCAAGCCACACCGCGGCTTCTTGCGGTCCCGTTCGAACCGGAGGCGTGGATTGCGGATCGCAGGCAATACCTGGAGGAAAACCTGAGCAAGCTCGCAAGAGCCACCAGGGATGGTACTCTCCCGGGCGGGATCATCGAAAATGGATAGTTGCGCCTCGAACGGCTTGAAACGAATGCACCGGACGGAGCCGATGAACTTGTTCTCGATCTTTATCGTCGCCTGCCCGATGTGCGGATCACCGATCTCATGCTGGAGGTCGACGCAGCCACAGGTTTTACGGACGCCTTCACGCACCTGCGCACGGGCGCACCCTGCAAGGATAGAATCGGGCTGCTGAACGTGCTTCTCGCAGAGGGCCTCAATCTCGGTCTGAGCAAGATGGCCGAGGCCTCCAGCACCCATGACTATCTCCAGCTTTCCCGCCTGTCACGCTGGCATGTGGAAAGCGAGGCGATCGAGAGAGCCCTAGCCATCCTGATCGAAGCCCAATCCCGACTTCCCATGGCTCAGTTCTGGGGTGCCGCCCGGTCCGCCTCCAGCGACGGGCAGTTCTTTCCGACCACACGCCAGGGCGAGGCCATGAACCTCGTCAACGCCCGGTACGGCAACGAACCGGGACTGAAAGCCTATACCCATGTTTCCGACCAGTTTGGCCCCTTCGCGACCCAGACCATTCCCGCCACGGCGAACAAAGCCCCGTATATCCTGGATGGCCTGCTCATGAATGAAGCCGGTCGGCGGATCCGGGAGCAGTACGCCGACACGGGCGGGTTCACCGACCTCGTCTTCGCCACCACCGCACTGCTGGCTTACCGCTTCATCCCCCGCATCCGGGATCTCCCGTCGAAGCGACTCTATGTCTTTGAAACGAAATGCGTGCCGAAAGAGTTGAAAGGATTGATCGGTGGCAAGATCCGGGAAGACACGATCATCGCCAACTGGCCGGACATTCTGCGCAGCGCCGCCACCATGGCCGCAGGTGTCATGCGGCCCAGCCAACTGCTGCGGAAATTCGCAGCCTGGCTGCGCCGGCACGACCTTGCCGTCGCCCTTCGTGAAGTCGGACGTATTGAACGGACACTTTTCATCATTGACTGGCTGCTCGATACCAACATGCAACGTCGGGCGCAGATCGGCCTGAACAAGGGCGAGGCGCACCACGCCCTGAAGAGTGCCATGCGGATCGGACGCCAGGGCGAGATCCGCGATCGGACGACCGAGGGCCAGCACTTCCGGATTGCCGGGCTCAATCTCCTTGCGGCGATTATCATCTACTGGAACACCGACCAACTCGGACACGCTGTCGCGCGGCGCAAGCGGTCTGGATTCAGCACGCCAAAGGACCTGCTGGCGCACATCTCACCCCTTGGATGGGCTCACATCCTTCTCACAGGTGAATACAGATGGCGCAAATTGGTGACCGAAAGACCTTAACGTACTATTTTGCACTCATCCGGAACAGACCCGCTGTTCCGCTCGCTCAACCGAGACGGCTCGCTATCCAGGGTACCAACACATTTCGTGTAGAGTCGGGGAGAGGCGCGCCCTGCGGTAGGTGTGGGAAGTCGCAGTTTGCCGGCGGCTTTCGCCATTTGCCGGTGCCTCAGTCCTCACCATGGCCACGTTTCCTCGTCCCAGCTCATCAAACTGGACGTGCGAATTTCCCGCATCCAGCTTTCCGACGAGATCATGCCTTCGCCCACGGAAGGCCCTTGGTCTTCGGCGCAAGGTTGACCAGGCCGTAGATCTTCCACAGCCGTTCGTCCGGGAAGCGCACGTACTTCCCTTTCCGGACCTTGTGCTTCCGGCAGAGCCACTGTCGCAGCCGCTTCGTCGTGTGCGCATCGAGTGCCGCGTAGGCGGGGCTGACTTGTCCGAGGCGGTAGTAGTTCGCCCAGCCGGACAACATCCAGTTCAGGCGTTTCACCATGTCCCCCGTCAGCATCGGCCCGTACTTCGCAGCCGTCTGCTCGCTGATCTTGCGGCAGATGCTCTGGACGCTCGCCTTGCTCGGGCGGGTGCCAATGTAGCTCCCATTTCCGTTTCGGCGGTAGTTGCGTCCGATGCGGTACCCGAGAAACTCCAACGGTTCCTCCGGGCATCGCAGGCACCGGGTCTTCTGCTCGTTGATCGGCAGCTTCAGCCTGTCCATGATCCGCTCGACACCCGCCAGCATCTCTGCTGCTGAGGCCTTGCCGAGAACACAGAAGTCATCCGCGTAATTCACGATCTCCGAGCAGGTGCGCCGGGCATAGCCCAGCACCTTCCAGCCCAGTATGAAACGGCGCATGTAGATGTTCGAAATCAGGGGCGAGATCGGAGCCCCTTGCGGGGTCCCTTTCCGCTCCCTGCGCGCCCGGTTCGTGCGGCGTTTGCCGCCCTTCCCGTCGTCCTCTTCCACCGGCATCTCCAGCCACGCCTTGATCAGACCGAGCATTCGTCCGTCGCTCACGCGCCGGGCGATGCTCTTCATCAGTTCGGCATGCGGAATCTCGCCGAAGTAGTTGGACAGGTCGCAATCGACCACCTCGTTGTGCCCCGTGTTCAGGAGTTTGTGGACGCGTTTCACCGCGTCATTCGCACTCCGCTCCGGCCGGTAGGCGTATTGCTCCGGTTGCAGGTCGGCTTCGAATATCGGCTCAAGCACGAGCATGGCCGATGTCTGTGCCACCCGGTCCCGTATGCAGGGAATGCCCAAAGGCCGGAACTTGCCGGGCTGTTTCTTCGGGATCAGAACCTGACGCACCGGTTTCGGCTTGTAGGTCCCTTCCCTCAGATCCCGCGACAGTTCCCCGAGCCACTCGTCCACGCCCTGTGCCGCAATGTCCATGAATTGTACCCCGTCAACCCCGGCAGAGCCGCTGTTGCGGTAGACCCTGTCCCAGGCTTCGTCGAGGAAGTCCATTCGCCAGACCTTGTCGGCGAGGGCATGAAAGCGTCGCTTGGGTTCTTCCTTCGCTTTCGCATGGAGCATGGTCTGGAATTTCCGAACCTTCTTTGACCCTGTTGGTCAATGACTTGCGCTGTTTCACGAACCGCTTGCACTTGCGCAACAATCGCTTTCGATCCTCCTCGGCAATGCTCGGAACCCGAACACGGCTCAGAACCCGTGAATCGCGCCGATCATTCGCGAGCAGCGCCCGGATCATCTTCTTCGCGTCAATACGATCCGTCTTGCGCTGCCGAGCCTTGCGGTTCTCCAGAAGGCTCGACGGATCCAGAACGATCGTCTCGAACCCATTTTTTTCCAGGCGGAGCGCCGGCCAAGATCTTTCGAAACCGGCTTCGTAGCAACACAGAACCCGAACTGTGGATCCGGTTTTTTCAAAGCATCATCACGATGCCTCTCGATCAACGCGAACAAGCCGCGCGTATCCGAAGTTTTCAAGGTGTGAAAGCCGACCTTACCGGAGCCGGGTGACTTGACGCCGACGACCCAACTCTTTCCGCTGAGGTCAATCGCAACATAAAGCGTGATTTCCTCTAGTATCCTGACATCATTGAATTGATGGAAACAGAGACTCCAGATTGATGCGGGCGTCCTCGGTCCGGAACCGCCAGTTGACGGGTTTCGCGGAAACGTTGCGGTGCTCCTGTCATACGGCGACCCCGCTGACATTGATTACTCGATCCGGAATTCAGCGGTCCGGGCACTGGAGAGACAAAACATTGATCTCGATTTCGGAAACGGGGCCCGCATTGGCGCGTGATCCGAGATAGGTACGTCTCCAGAAACGCCTCGCGGCACGATGATCGGCGGAGAAATGTCTAATCGCGTCGTCAGAAGGACCCATTCGGGCATGTCGTTCGCCGTGCGAGGAGGGCATCATCCGGCTCGTGGATGATCCGCTTCCGAAGAGCGTCGACGGAGCTGCAGGTGTGGTAGATGTGACGGTGCATCTGTGGTCAACGCGCAGGCTCCGGACACATGCGGGGGCCTTGGGATAGCAGCAGCGAAATGTCCTCGCTGGATTCGAATTCCGGGCGACCCTACCCGCGCAGCTTCTCGTCGCGGCTCCTGGTGTCGTCGTGTTCGCGGAGTCCCGAGATTCCCGAAATGGGAATCCTGCCTGTTCCGTCTTCCGGATCCAGGAGGTCGAACACGACACCACGCAGCGCGGACGGACGGTACTCGGCAACCAGATCGAACCGCGCCTTCACCGAGTGGTGCACGAGTGGACGGCATTCCCCGGGGGCAACAGCCCTGTCGTTTTCCTTGACGCAGACTTTTCTCATGTCTTTCTCAAGGAATTTCCCGGCCCCGGCCGTGTGACGGTGCACCATGCCCATGATGTTCGGATGGACCAAAATGTCGTCGACATCAAGAAGCGCGAGGATCTCTCCCTGGTCTTCAAGAAGTTTGGCCACATCTTTCTGTCTCGTCGGAAATACAATGCTGATGTCGTCTCCGAGAGCTTTTCGGCACATCCCGATCATGTAGGTCAGGCTGACGTCAGCCAGCCCGTCGTGCCAGTATCCGCCTCCAATGTCGCTGTGAACACCCGGAAACCAGATCTCGGTAATCCGGTTTTCATTTTCCAGGTCGCGGTTGATGAGCGTCGGCTCGAACGCCACGCGATCTTCATCGAGGGAGACGATGTGCACTGCAGAGAGCACGTTCGGGTGAAGCGTCCCGTTCTCGAACACAACGTCGCTGCTGATCCGCTCACCGCGCGTATGGATTCCGTCCATGGCCGCCACGGTATCGAAAACACCCAGAAACGAGATCTTCAGATCGGGGTTTTTCGCGAGGGTTCGGCTGGCAAACTTCCGCGCGAGCGCAGCGCCCCGGCTGAACCCGAAAAGAACGATACGGTCGTCCCGGGTCGGCTTCAGCTCTTCCAAGTCCTCGGACGCCTGTTTCAGGATCCTCCGAGCGTCTCCCCAGCTCGGAGCGAGGGTGCTGTTCACGATTTTTCGCGTCTTCGATACGAGCCATCCTACGAGAGGGATGGTTTCTCCATCTTCACGCGTTCCGATGCCGTTGTAGTAGCAGGTTATCTGAGGATCGTCCTTCCCGGTCTTCGTGGCAGTTCTGTCCTCTTCGAGACCTCCGCCCATGAGGACGTGAAGCTTGAGAACATTGCTAATGCTCTCGTCCTGCTTGAAACCGGTCGCGTCGTCCGGCTCGTTTCCAGTACCATCAAAGCTGAATACCAGGGTGCGCGGGGAAGATTTGCTCATCTTGTTTCATCCTCGTCTCGTCGCCGGATGCCTGCCCCGACGGACAGGCACCAGTTCCGTGTTCAGAAAGGGTCCGTTTGTTCGTGTAGTCGTTACGGCCTGCATAGCTGGTCGGCTGGCTGATAGGCACCGCCGGGAGCATTGTAAACGGGAGTTAGGAGTCTCGCCAAAATAACCTATCCAATCAGGTGCGGGGTGTGAAGGTGTGAGGAACATCTTTTCATTTCCTCAACATGAATTCACCCGAACAACCGTTTCCTCTCCTGCGGTTCCATGCATGAATACAACACGTTACGACGTATATCAAGTTCAGATTTGGCACAACATGAAAGTACATTTTTCCATTAATACCGGCATGCAGTAACACTTGGGGCACAAACGGTGGCGCCAATATTCATGAGGGAAAACCACTCTAGGCATATATGTGTCGCATATGATTCATGAATATTTTCCGGGTTTTCATTTCAACCTTGCCACAGCGTCCGCCACTTGTAGGATGGAAAACGACCCACAATTCCCGTCCCGGACCTCCCGCCATGACCAAGCTTCCCAGGGAATTGCGCAAGCAGCGCTGCATCATGACCACCGACAGCGAGTGGGAGATGATCACCGGCCGTGCCAGGCGCGCCGGCATGACCAATTCCAGGTTCATCGTCGAGCGTATTCTTCAAGCCGTCGAACGGCAACCGGCAGTCGCCGAATCCGCCGATGCCCCGCCCGTCCTGCGACCCGGCGTCCAGCAGCGCATGGCGCTCGCGATGCTCGTCCTCGCCCGGATCGAGGAACAGCGGCTCCGGGACACGGGCGGCACCGCCTTGTGGGACAGGCTGGTCGCGGAGGAAACCGAATACCTCGATTGCGAAGACCTGCTGCCAGGGGAGGCACGGCATGGGTGAACGGCAGCGCAGGCAACGCTGCGTGACCTGCAAGCCGTCGGAATGGAAGGCGATCAGGGCAAGCGCGAGGGCCGCCGACATGGACATCTCGGCCTTCATCCTGTCGCGGGTCCTTGACGGGGAATCCCCGGACGGACCGCCGCACCCGAAGGCGGGTTATCCGATGGCCCTGACTGGAGCAGAACAGCGGCGGCAACTGGAAGTCCTTGAGCGGCTTGTCGAGGACAGCCGCCGGTTCCTGGACGAACCGGTGATCCCGGGCACCGCGGCCACCATGCGCGAGGCCATGGCATTCCTGGTGCATTCATCAACTCCGGGCGAATTCAAAACTGCGGACAGGTCCTCGGCTGAACCTTCCCGCGGGCAACTGAAGGCCGGAAGCCGGATCGACCTTTCCCCGCAATCCGAAGCGCCCTCCCAACTGGAACTCCTCGGGGAGATTACCGAGGAACTGAACCGGGAGAATCCTCCATGAGGCGGCGGCGCAAGGAGAAGGTCGTCAGCAATTCGATGTCGTGCACCGATGACGAATGGCAACGAATCCGGGCCTGCGCCGCTGCCGCGGGCGAAGGTGTCGGGCGGCACATCGTCCGCCGCGCACTGACCGACGATCCGTCGCCGCATGCGAAACCCCGGGGAGCCCAGGCGCTTGATCCCGACGAACAGAGGGAGATGCACGACGCGGTCGTCCGCCTGGCAGGCAGCGCCTCGGAAACGGGTTCCGGAGGAGAATCCTGGCTGACGGTGCTTCCCGGCTGCATCCGGTTCCTCTGCGCGGCCCGGATCACGGCACTGCTGCGGGAAGGCCGGGCCAACGAACTGGACACGCAACTCCGCCGCGCCTTCGGCGAGGAAAAGGCACTGGAGGTCCGTGAGGCACTGGCCGGAAAACGATCTCCGGAGGGCGGCATGTAACGAATCGGATTCCGTGAAGTCGGAAGAGATTCCGGTGGGAACAAGAGAAAGAGCGATAGGGACGAAAGGAAAACACGTGCCAAGCGCCCACGTTTCAGGATTACCCGGATTCGCGTGAAGCTCCCGGAATCGGCCACGATTCTCCCGAATTCCGTGGCGTCCGCGTCGAAGGGTTCAGGAAACGTCCGCGCAGAGACGTCACCCCGGGTTAGGAAACTTCCAGTCGATGTCGAACCGATCGCGTCCTGCCCGTGGTCTCCGACTCCTCCCCGGGTGTGGCCGTTCCATTCGATCAGCCCGTTTTCACGCTGGGCCGGGTTTGGCAAAACGGGCAGGCCCGGCGTCCATCCCGACGACGGTCCGGGCCGAGCGACACCGCCGCAAGCAGATCGGCATCTCGTGCACCATCCGGAACATGCGGGAGCCGGGTATTCGCCGGGGTTCATGAACCCGCTCCATCGCCCGTCTAATTCCCGCCAGGCCAAGAGCGAGCCGGCATCAAACGTCGTGACGGTATCGCCGTTCTGCCAGGCTTCGGCTACGAGTGGATTCCTGCAGTTGCCGGCGCTGTCCGCCTCGTTCCCGGCTGTCCCTGTCTCATCGAGGTGAATGTCCTCAGGGAATGTGAGACAAACCGGCCGTTTCAAGCCAGAATGTTCCGGGACCCTACACCAGGACGTCGGGGGAAACGAACTCGTCGTCGGCGCGCGGCGGCAGGTCAAGGATCGACGCGAGACCGGCCCGCGCGGCGGCGGCGTTGACTTCGTGCTCGGACTGCATCTTGTCGGCGAGGTACTTCTCGCTCCCGGTCAGTTCGTCCCAGGGCGTGATCGGAGTGGTGAGCGCACTCCACCGCATCTCGAACATCTCCCTGCCCCTTGTCTCGCCATGATTGGCGACGCACTCGGCCAAGGTCTCCGCACGGGCCTCCTCTTCGGTCAGCTTCGACCATGTTCCGTCGGCATTCAGCCTCTCGAACGTCATGTGTCGATCTCCTCCAATTCCATCTCCAGCACCCCGCCGTGTCGCCTGGGCGAACCCATGACCCTGAACCTCGACCCCGGCCGGAACACGACCTCTTCCGCACGCGGCCTGGCGGAGTACGGCTGGATGTCCTTTCCGCGCCGCGCCGTGATGATGAACCTGGTATTGCTGGCAAACGCCCCGCCCCTCCTCCTGGATGTTGTCGAGATTCCTGCCCAGGTCAGCACGCTGCCCGGCGTGAAAGCCGCCTGCTCGACCTCGGAAAGCTGCACGCCGCGCCAGAAGCTGCCCGTCTCGTCCGGCAGGCGGTTGAGCGCATCGTTGAATGTCCGGGCGAAATCCACGGCGCGCGTCGCAGCGAAGTCCTCGTCGGCGATGTCGTCAAGGATCTCCTGCCGTGCTCCCGGCGTCGTTTCCTCGTCGATGTACAGGATCTCGCCCGGGTCGGGCGGCGGGATCTCGATTCCGTCAAAGACCGGCGGGAGGGTCGAGCGCAGCGGTTCGTCGAGGACCGGGCAGTGGGCCATATACAGGAGGGTCAGGAATTCCGCCGGATCGTGCGCCGGATCGCGAAGATCCCATGTGCCGCCGGGATCACCAACGGTGACCGGTTTTTCGGCGGCGAGCATTCTGCGGATGTACTCCACTTTATTGTGATCGCCTTCGACCGTGCCCTCGACATCGTTCCAGGTGATCGAGCGCAGTTTGCCATCGTGGATGGAGGCGGGAAGCATGATCGTGTGGATGGCCATTCATGAACCATAGCGAAAAGGAACGCCGGTAAACAGGTCCGGCAGCTTCGTGCCGTTCGTGGTCATAGCAGCCGAATGATCCTCACCCCACGACGGCAAGGGTTCTACATCGACATCCCGAACCCCCGCGACCTGTCGATCTCGATTGCCCTCAGCTTTTCCAGTTCCCCCAGCCTGATCCCGCGATCTCCCTCGCTGGCCCAGCCGGCCCTGTGAACTCTTCCTGCCTGGGAGAGTAAACGGAGACTGGTTTCCCGTTCGGTTCCCTCGGGGAACGCTTCGGTGCCCGTCGAGCCAAGCACCCTGAAGCGGATGCGGTCCGATGCCGGTTCGGTCCCAGGCTCGACGGAGATGACGTCTGCCACGACCGCGCGTACGCCGTCTGTGCCGTCCCGGCTGTCGCCCCGCACCATCTCGATCCAGCGGATCCGGTCGCCCGGAACGATACGGCCTTCGTCCGGCACCCTGGCGGCGATCCCGCCTTCCGTCCCGCAGGCAATGGAAAACGGCCCCACGGCTTCGGGCCGCATGTCTTCCCGCATGTCTTCGTCGGGCCAGGGCTGGCGGTGGACATTGCCCCTGAAGAGATCCCTGGCACGGATGGGTCTCGGCACGAGAATGGGAACGTACCGCCCCGATCCTTCCTGGATCTCGAACACGTCGCCGGAATCGCCACGTCCGGGCCTGAGCCCGACGACCAGGTCTTCCCGGATCTTCGGAGTGCCATCGCGATCGTCGGTCCAGCGGATCCGGTCCCCGGGAACGAGGTCACCGGCCGCGCGGATCGAATACCGGGCATCGGCGGCGCGCCCGCCGGGGTCGTGTCCGACATCCTCTTCGGCCCAGGAAAGCACCTGGTCGTCACGTCGGAACATCTCCGTCAGCCGCACCAGCCACGACCGGAGAGTGTCAAGGCTCGAGCGGACGGCCGCGAGATGCGGTTCCCAGGCCGCTCCCTCCCGCGACATCCGGTCGCCCAGGCCGTGCAGGTCATCGGCCTCCCGCCGCCAGACGGAATACGCTCTTCGCTGCTGAGGCAGGTGCCGGACGGCGGGGCCGGCGTCCCGGAAGAGGGCCGAGCGCCCGCTCCGGCTGCGAACGACCCGTTCCGTGAATTCCCGGACATGCCGCTGCCGTTGCCGCTGTAGCCGGCATTCGTCGATGATGCGCCCGAAGATCGTGGCGGATTCGTCGGGGACGAAGGGATCGGCCGCGAGCGCCTCCATGCGGGAGATCAGCTCGTCATGGCCTTCCACGTAGCAGGGCAGCGTTCCGTCGTTCTTCGCCCGGGTCTCGAGAGCCTCCCAGTCGCGCCGCACGGCCATTGCCTCGTTGAAATTCATCGCTGACCTGAGGCCGACCAGGTCGGATTCCACCTGGTCCCGCAGGCCGGATCCTCCGTCGAGATGCGGGGCGTATTCCGGCGCGTCCAGCATGAACTGTCCATCCCTCGCCAATCCTTCCGCCGCCTCCCATTCGGGTTGGCCGGCCTCGACCGGCCTGTCGGATTCGTAGAGCCACCTGATCACCGGGCGCGACCGCTCCCTGTAGCTCGCCACCGCGTTGCGCCGGGCCGTTTCCCGGCCGATCATGGCACGGTGGCCTTCGAGGCGTTTGCGGTAATCCCCATGAAGATTTTCAAGACCGGATTCGTGCTCCAGCCGCACGGAAGCATCCCGGAACCCGGGCATGTCGAGGACGCTCCGGCCTTCCGCCCGCGCATTCTCCCGAAGCGTCTCGAAGATCCGGTCCGCCAAAAGGAGCGGCTCCTTGTCCCGAAGCACGATCCGGTCGGCTTCCGCCTCCCTGCCGCCGAACCGTTCCCCGACCGCCTCCATGGCCGTCATCCGGAGACCGGTCCGCTCCTCCAGGGTCTCCGCCAGTTGTTCCCGGTTGTCGGTCAGCACCACGACCTCGTCCCGGGCCCGGCTGACCTCCACGTAGAAGGTCGCCTGGTCCGTGAGCGCCCCGTGAGCGGAATCGAGCACCGCGATCACCCGGTCCGCAGTGATCCCCTGGGCGCCGTGGACAGTCGAACTGTAGGCATGGTCGATGTGGCGCAGCTGGGCATCGTCCCGCGCGAACCGGATTTCCCGTCCGTCCGCCGCCGCCAGCCGCACCTCCTTCGGCCCGATCCCGAGAACGCGGGCATGCGCGCCGTTCACCAGGCCCCGGCGGGGATCGTTACGGGTCCAGCGGACGTGATCCCCGGCCCGGATACGAATCGGCGTCGTCTCGTAGAGTTCAAGCTGGTAACGGAGCATCTTTCCTCCGGGCTTCACCCTGAGCCTGCGGCCGTCTTCATGGACGAGGACCGCGTGCTCGCCCTCGATTGCGAGGACGGTGAAACAGTCGCCCGCCCGCGCCTTGCCGCCCCAGAGGTCGTGGTGAAACACCGCGGCGTCCCCCTCGCTCCAGTTGCGGATGTCACCCTTCTGCGAACGGGTCATGCCGCGGGTGACCAGCCGGTCGAGTTCGAGTTCCCGGCCGTGGAGGATCCCCTCTTCCGCGAGGCCCTCGCGGACGGTTTCGTTGATCTCCGCCCGGATCTCGTGGGTCGGCGCGAGCACAATGGTGGCGGCACGGACGGCCTCGTCCAGTCCCAGCCAGAGTTCGCCGGCCGTCCGGCCGAGATCGGCGTATCCGACTTCATGGACCTGCCCGCCGAGGCTCTCGATGGCCATCGCCGGCTTCTCCGCGATCATGTGGGCCACGGTCTCCTGCAGGTGCTGCGTCCGCTGCCGGAGGACATCGTCCATCACCGCCGTGGACATTCCCGCCTGCTGCAGCTGGCGGAAGGGTTGCCCGGCCTCGACCGCCCGCAACTGCCGCTTGTCGCCCACGAGAACGAGGCGCCCGACATCGAGCCGCTCGGCGATTCGCATGAGCGCGCGCATCTGCGTGGTCCCCGTCATCGACGCTTCGTCGAGGACCAGCACCGAACCGGCGAACGCGTCCCGAAGTTCGGCCAGCTTTTCGTCATCCGCCGAACCGTCGGCGACATCCCGGTAACGGGCGAGAAAGCCCTGCAGGGTCCGTGCCGCAAACCCGGCTTCGACCCGGAGACCCCGGACCGCTGCGGCGCTCGGGGCCAGTGCAATCGCCCGGCGTTCTCCGGCGAGATCCTTGACCGTTCGGAGCATCGCCGTCTTGCCGGTCCCGGCGTAGCCCTGGACACCGACAGTCACGTTGTCTCCGAGCAGGATCGTCTCGACGGCTTGCTTCTGGCCGTCGGTCAACTGACCGTCCGAAAGCGCCGCCCTGACCCGATCCGGGTCGGCGATCGGTTGTCCCTTGCCCCGTGCGCGTTTCATCATCCTGACAATCTCGCGTTCCGCCCTGAGCGCCCGAGTGGTCACCAGGCACGGGCCGAGGCCGCGGCGCACCGCATCCACGAGATGACCGTCCCGTTTCAGTTGTTTCCGTGCCGCCACGTACTGGTCACGGGTATACACGCCGGGCGAGTGGGCAAGGGACAGCATGCAGAGATCGGACTCGCGGAAGACGGAACTCCGTTCGGCAAGGTGCTCGACCGAACGGGCGACAATCTCCAGCATGGAGGGCAGGCGTTCCGCCTCCTCCGCCTGCCGGCGCCGTCCGGCGGCCGGGCGTGGCGGATTGCGGTCGATCCCCATCTCCCGGGCCTGGCCGCGCCATTTGGCCTCAAGTTCCAGGTGATGGGGCTCTCCCTTCGTCTTGCGGGTGGCGTACGCCGCCTTCTGCCGGTTGGCCGTGGTATTGGCGAGACCCCGGCTCTCGATCCAGTCCATGATCTCGGTCCTCCGCGTCGAGGACTCCATGATGAGTTCCCGGCTGTAGCCTTCGATCTCGAACCCCGGCACCTGGCCGACCATGGATGGTCTCAGCGCGTAGCCGAGCTTGCGGAGCCGCGCCGCGAGCTCGTTCCGGTAGTGGGCGCCGATCAGTCTCCGGGCCGGTCCCAGCGGCCCCATGTCGAGACTGCCCCAGTTGCCATCCTCTCGCCGGGTCATGTTGGCGACCACCGCGTGGGTATGCAGATGCGGTTCCAGGTTGCGGTTGGCCTTGTGGCGGAAGGTGGCGGCAACCATGGAGGGGGCGTTCACGCGGACATGGCGCCGCGCCGCCCGGTCCCAACGCCGGGTCACCAGCAGGTGCTCCTCGACGAAATCCAGTGTCGCCCGCACGGCGGCGTCATGGGCCCCGATGATCCGGTTGTCGCCGGCCACAAGCGCCGCCAGCGAGACCGATTTCGGTGCCTGGAGGGTGATATCGACCCCCGGCCTGTGCTCACGCTCCCCGTCCCTGATCCGTCCGAGGACCGTGTCCGTTCCCGGAACCCTGCCTTCGAGCACGGCCGTGAACCGGGTCGGGCTGACGTGACGCCCGAGAGGCAGCGCGGCTGCGCCCCGGCCGTGCCATCGGCTCGACTTCCTGTGTTCGGGGTCGTCCTTCGCGTAGTAGCCTTCCTGCTCGAAGTAGCGGGACGTGGAAGTGGCGGAGGTCAGCTGCGTGACAGTGGCGACCATGAGGGTATCCGTTCAGGCATCCGGTGGATTCTACAGCCAAACCGTGACGCCGTTGACAATGGAAATGCATTGTTGTCGAAATCCGCCAGGCAATTGGAGAAATTTGAAGCGAAGGTGGACGTGAAAATAGGCGAATGAATTGCGTGAGTTCTTCGCGGCAGAAGCCGGAATCGACGCGAAGCAGGATCCGTTTCTGCCCCCAGGCGGTCTGGATCTGTGGCATGACCCGCTCGAGTTGGTCGAGGGCACCGCGCGATGTCGCCAAGCTTCCAAAGTGCCGAGTTCAAGATACTCGGGTTGCCTTGCTCACTATAGTCGGCACCTCGACTTCAACGTTCAGGGCGACGCGAATACAGTTGCCGGAGATGGCCGTGCTGTCCACCGGGTTCGGGCACCGCGCCTTCGCACTCGATATAGCCCTTCCAGGGCTTCGTGTTCTCGCCGACCAGCAAATGTTCGGGTAATGCCTCGCATTTTCGCGCAATTTGTTCCAGTTTTCCACCTCGACCGAATTTATCCCAATTTCCGCCGGACCCGTGGTCCTGGACGACGACCAAAAACGGTGCCGGTGTGCCATCGTCCTGACAAAAGAGCGCATCATAAGTGGCGATTCCATCACCGCCCACGAACAGCCCCGCCAACCGTTGCGGTCCATGCGTGCCATCGTATCCCTCGCAATCCTTCCGTCGCAGTACGACAAACCATGCATAGGGATCTGCCGTTGCGAAGTTCGCGTGCGTGCCCGTTACCTTCGACGGGTCGACATGCGGATTCCATCCGTTTGGTCGCAAATCACCTTCCCGCAATGACTTCTCAGTTTCGACTTTGTACCCCTTGAAGCCCTGTTTGGAATCGTAAACCTTGTCGGAAATAACTTTCTGGCTGACGCCATAGTCGACATACACGAACGCGTGAGCGGCATGGGCACGCGCGCATAAACGAACTGGTTGCCCGTCATCACCAAACCCCGGGTAGTAAAGTGTCCTCATCGAAAAGAATTCCGTCCGGTCGAACTTGCGTGGACCGGCACGCAGCCATTCGGGATATGTTTCCGGGTTTTCGGACAAGAAGTCGATTACCGACATTGAGAGTATTCTCCTATGGTTCCTGGCGGCAGGGCGGCTTCTGCATTAATCAGTTCCGATGATGTTCCGAAACAGCTTCGCACATCCTGGCGAGTAACCGACGGAGGCGAACGGGTTTCTCGATCGTGACGCTTTCGCCCCAGGTGAACAGGTGCCAGCACATCTCGTGTGTTCCGCCGGCTGTAAAGCGGACCGTGAGCGTGCCGTCTTCATGCTCTTCGATCGACTGGTCCGGGTGGAAGACAAACGTCGAAGCGTCCTGGGCTACCTCGGCATCGAGACGCAGTACCACACTGAAAGGTTTCTCCTGAAACGTTCCGAAGGACCTCCTTGCAAACTGCTGCAGGTCGAATGCAGGGTCCGGTTCGAACTGCCTGCTCGACAGGCGGAGGTCGCTCATGTTCGCGAAACGCCAGAGGTGAGGTTCGTCGTACCGGTCAGTCTTGCCGACGAGGAACGCGCGGTTGCCGTAGAGCAGGCCGTAGGGTTCGACGAGCTGGTAGCTTTTTCGTCCCGTGGAGCGGGCGTGGTAAGTGAATCTCACCATCCTCCCGGTCAATATGGCCTCACGGAGTAACGACAATCGTTCGCTGTCGACGGGTTGCCGCGGCCCGGGTCGCATGGCCAGGCCTTCGACCTGAAGCAGGGTCTCGAAATCAGCCTCAAGGCGTTTCAGCGCACTTTCGCTTTGCGTGGCACGCAGTTTTCTCTCGATGTCCCGAAGCCCGGGCGCGTGCTCTGAAAGTCCGGTTTGCTCGAGGGCGTCGGCAGCCGTTGCGAGCGAGGCAAGTTCTTCAGCGGTGACCGGTACGAGGCTGCGAAGCGCGCCTGATCGAAGCCGCCAGTGCCTTTTGTTGTCATCCGAAGAGACATATTCCAGAGACCCCGGAAACGCCCAGTCGACGGTATTGCGCATCCGTTCGGCCGTCCTGCGACTGACGGAAAACTCGGACATGATATCATCAAGGGTCAGGCCGGTCCGGGAACCCTGCAGCCGAACAGCAAGGTCGATAACGTCCTTCACGCGTTCGTAGCGTATCCCGGGATCCCTGCCCATTCATCGTGCTCCGGTCATCGGGCGTGAGCCCGCCGCCCGCCATGGTAGCGGTCGGCGGCCAGGTCAGGAACCACTAGTTTCGAAATCCGATGGCATTTGGCTGGCTCGGCTTGGCTGCACACTCGGCGCTCAGCATTTCGGCGAGCGCATCCGGGTCCTGCAACCGGCCCAGCACTTCCGCCTTGCGGCGCACGACCTCGAAGTCCCCGGGCGTGAGTGTCGTGAGCAGCGCGAGGGACTGCGGTGGCGGAAGATCGAAGTAGTTCCGGAACGCCGCTGACACCTGTCCGGGGGCAAGATAGTCGAGCCTGATCTTGAACACGAACCGCCGTAGTGTTGCGGGATCGAAGTGGTCGCCGAAGTTGGTCGTGCAGGCGAAGGACAGGGGATGGCTCTCCATCCAGGTGAGCATCTCGTTGACCTGGCTGACTTCCCAACTCCTTCGGGCAGAACGCCGGTCGGCGAGCAGCGAATCGGCTTCGTCGAAGATCAGGAATGCACCCGTGTCGCGCGCCTCGGCGAAAGCACCCGCAATCAGTTTCTCGGTTTGTCCCACCCACATGGACATCAGGTCTGAGGCCCGCTCCTGGAGAACTTCCAGGCCAAGACGCTCGGCGAGATGGCGCACATATGCGCTCTTGCCGGTTCCGGGCGGTCCCTGCAAGCAAAGGGAGAACTGCCGTGTGTCGGCGTCCGCAAGCCGGTCGGCGAGCGCAACTGCATCGATATCGGCCCGAATCAGCCCGGGGTCGAATCCGGAAGGAGATTTCTGGGCGGGTGCTCCGCAGGACAGGAGCCGGGACAGGTTCCGTACCCCGTGTCGGACAATGGCAAGGTCGCCGCCAGCGAGGCTCGCCGCTGCCGTCACTCCAGCCGCAACCCCGGGGGCGGCATCGAACTCGGCGGCCAGCGAGCGAACATCGTCCGGGTTGGCCTTGATTCCGTTGGCATCGAGTTGCCTTGCCCAAACCCGGGCTCTCACTGGCGCTGTCGGCAAGCGCAGTTCCAGCGCGAACATCATGCGCCGGAGTATGGCAGGGTTGACATCCCGGGCATCGTTCATTGTCCACAGGATCGGCACGGGAGAGTTTTCCAGCAACCGGTGGACATAGACCTTTGAAGCACTGCCGCCGACGTGGAATGTCATCTGCGGTCCGAACATTCCGATCCCGCCGAACGACGTTTCGAGAAGATCTTCCATCTCGTCGAACAGCAGGAGCGCCTGCCGGTTTCCTGCCAGTAGCTACCGCCCCCGCGCGGCGGCGGCCCTGTCGCGAAAGTAAAATGGTGC
>JAPOVX010000283.1 GCA_026707935.1 Paracoccaceae bacterium | reverse complement strand
GGGCAAGCACGCGCCGGCATGAGGCCGTGCCCGCCCCGACGACTGTTCATTGACAATGATCCGACCTCCCCCTCTCGTCGGCGGAGCTCAAGCCAGGTCACGCCTTGCTAACTGACGGGCGGTTCTTTAGGCACACGCTGGAATCGAACCGGAACCAGGGTCAAAAAGAAGGGAGAGAATCATGTATCGCGGGCTCAAATGCATGCTTTCAGGCGCAATCGTGGCGGCCGTATCGCTTGCCGCAGGCGTGGCGTTTTCTGCGCCTGAAATGGTGACAATCATTCACGTCAATGACCTCGATCGAATGGGGGAAAAGAGAGGACGCGGCGGAGTCGCGCGACTGGCGGCGGTCGTCGAGGCCGAACGGGCAAAAGGCGGCAACGTCCTGGTCACTTTCGGGGGCGACACGATTTCCCCGTCGCTGATGTCCGGCCTTGATGAAGGCGCGCACATGATTCAGTTGCTCAACAAGGTTGGTTTGACGGCCATGGTCCTGGGAAACCATGAATTCGACTTCGGTCCCGAAGTTGCCAAGCAGCGGATTTCAGAGGCGGTATTCCCGATTCTCGGTGCAAACAACCAGGACCCGGACGGAAATGTCATCGCGGGGGCGCAACCGTCGATAATGGTTGATGTCGGCGATTTCAGTGTCGGCATTCTCGGGCTGACCACGGTCGGAACCATGGTCAAATCAAGTCCCGGCGAATTCACCTTCCGGAACGCGGCCGACACGGCCGGCGAAGTGGCTGCAGAGTTGCGCGAGGCCGGTGCCGACCTCGTGGTTGCCCTTGCACACACCGACACCGGTGAGGATGCGGAAATCCTGGCGCGAAGGGATGTCGATCTCCTCCTGAGCGGCGATGACCATCTGCTCCGAACCGAATACACCGGAAAAATCCTGTTCGCAGAATCCGGCGAACAGGCCGAATGGGTGACCTTGATCGATCTGACCTTCGACGAAATCGAAAAGGATGACTCGAAGGAATTCGTCTGGAGCGCAGGGTATCGCGTGATCGACACGGCTACTGTTGTTCCCGACGCGGAGCTTGCGGCGGCGGTCGAAGGCTACGAGGCGCAGCTGAGCGAAGAACTCAACGTCGAGCTTGGCGCCACAACCACTGAACTGGACAGTCGTCGCGAAGTCATTCGGACACGGGAGGCCGCTATTGCCAACCTGTTCGCCGACGCGATTCGGGAGGCAACCGGCGCTGACATCGGGTTGATGAACGGCGGCGGAATCCGCGCCAACCGGACCTATGATCCGGGCACGGTCCTGACCCGGCGTGACATTCAGAGCGAACTGCCATTCGGAAACAAGACAGTTCTTCTCGAAGTCTCCGGCCAGGATGTGATCGATGCCCTGGAGAACGGCTTCAGCGAGATCGAGAACGGAGCCGGTCGATTCCCGCATGTGTCGGGATTGAGCGTTACCTTCGATCCGGGAAAGGCTCCCGGCAGTCGTGTGATCGAGGTCTTGCGTGGCGGCAGTCCGATCGATCCGGCGCAGATGTTTACGCTGGCGGTAAACGACTACGTCGCAGGCGGCGGCGATGGTTATGCCGTGTTCAAGGACAAGAACAGAATCGTGGATGAAAACGCTGCCGTGCTGATGACCGTCCAGGTGTTCAACTACATTTCGGCAAGGGGTGAAATCGCCCCTGAAGTCGAAGGTCGGCTGAATTCGGTCAACTGACCTTGCGGATCGGGAAAGGCGCCCGGCGAACGGCGGGCGCCTTTCCAATCTCGATTTTCGGGGACGAGTTCGGAGTCAGCTCAAGACGGGCATATTGACCTCGGGCGGTAACGTCTCATCGAAATATTGCTCCCGGGTGCACAAGTGTGGCCGGGTGGTGACGGAAGGATCCGGACCCGTCCTGGCACAGGAGCCTCGCGGGTCGGTTTCTTTCATCAAACGGTAGCACATACCCGCGTTGAAGCCGCCGGAGACGGCAACCGGGCGGTCTCGATGCCGTTTTTCTGTTCGCCAAGACGCCATTCGTGGAACTTCCGGATGTATATCCGGAATGCGCCCGTTGCTCCGAAGTGTGCCGGCCTGTGGAACTCATTGCATCGGAGGTCATGCCCGAGGGCGCGTAGAGATTCCGGATCGAGCCCGGTATTCCTCGCATCCGGTTGGCCCCCGGCCGTGAAGGGACTACAGGTTCTCCGGCTGGGGCATTCCGAGAACATGGTATCCACCGTCCACGTGGACGATCTCTCCGGTCGTGCTGGATCCGAATTCCGACACCAGGAATACGGCGGTGCCCCCGATCGCATCCAGGGTTGCGTTCGCGCGCAACGGGGCGTTGGCTTCGGTGGTCCGAAATGTCTTTCGGGCGCCGCCGATCGCAGCGCCCGACAGCGTTCGCATCGGACCGGGGCTGATCGCATTGACCCGTATGGATTTAGGGCCGAGGTCATTGGCGAGGTATCGAACCGTGCTTTCCAGTGCCGCCTTCGCAATTCCCATGACATTGTAGTTCGGCATGACGTTCCTCGATCCCTGGAAGGTCAACGTCAGAATGCTGCCGCCGGCCGCCATGAGCGGGACCGCGCGCCGGGCAAGGTCTATCAGGCTGAAACACGAGATATCGAGACAGGTGAGGAAGTTTTCTCGCGAGGTCGACGTAAGCCCGCTGACCAGGTCGGACCTGTCGGCAAAGGCAATTCCGTGCACCAGGAAATCCAGTCTTCCCCACTCGTCCGCGATTCTGGAAAAGACCCGGTCGAGTTCGGAGTCATCACGAACATCGGCAGGCATGATCATGGTCGAGCCGACCTGGTCCGCGAGGGCTCGGACCCGCTTTCCCAGAGCCTCACCCTGGTAGGTAAAGGCAAGCCCGGCGCCATGCGCATGAAGCGTCCTGGCAATTCCCCAGGCAATGGACTTGTCGTTGGCGACGCCGAGGACAAGGCCCTGGCGCCCGGCGAGCAAACCGGATCGACGGTCGACCGGCATCTGCGCCCCGATCATCGCAATCAGCCTTCGAAACGGCTCATCGCGAGCGTTGCATTGGTTCCGCCAAAACCGAAACTGTTTGAAAGTACCGTGTCGATCTCGACGTTTTCGACAAGAGCGGTCGTGATCTCGCAATTGTTGATTCCGGGGTCGAGTTCGCGGACATTGGCCGACGCCGCAATGAACCCGTGCTGCATCATCAACAGAGAGTAGATTGTCTCCTGCACCCCGGCGCCTCCCAGGCTGTGGCCTGTCAGCGACTTGGTCGATGACATGGCAGGTGTCGATCCATTGCCGAAGATCCTGCGAACGGCCTCCACCTCGACGACGTCTCCTGCCGGGGTCGAGGTCCCGTGCGCATTGATATAGTCAACCCTGCGTTCTCCGATCGTGGACAACGCCAGGCGCATTGATCGTTCCCCGCCCTCGCCCGACGGAGCAACCATGTCATGACCGTCGGATGTCGCACCGTAGCCGGTGACTTCGGCATAGATCCGGGCACCCCGGGCGCGGGCATGCTGCAACTCCTCCAGCACAACCACGCCGCCGCCCCCGGCGATGACAAACCCGTCCCGGTTGGCATCAAATGCCCGGGACGCCGTTTCCGGTGCGTCGTTGTACTTGGAAGACATCGCACCCATTGCGTCAAAAAGGCATGAAAGCGTCCAGTCCAGTTCTTCCCCGCCCCCGGCGAAAACGATGTCCTGCTTGTCCATCTGAATCTGCTCGACTCCGTTTCCGATACAGTGGGCGGAAGTGGAACAGGCGGACGTGATGGAATAATTGATGCCCTTGATCCGAAAGGGTGTCGCGAGGCAGGCCGAATTCGTGGACGACATGCAGCGCGTGACCATGAACGGTCCCATGCGCCTGGGCGCCCCGCGGGACAGGACGGTTTGGTGGGCACGAAACATGTTCAGCGTCGACGGACCCCCGGAGCCCATGATCAGCCCGGTTCTTTCGTTGGAGATGTCCCTTTCCTCGAGCCCGCTGTCGTCGATGGCCTGCTTCATGGAAATGTAATTGAACGCGGCGCCGTCACCCATGAAGCGAAGCTGGCGTTTGTCGATGTGTTCCGAGAGATTTATGTCCGGTTTACCATGAACCTGGCTGCGAAACCCGTTTTCCCTGTAGTCTTCAGAAAAACTGATGCCGGACCGTCCTTCGCGGAGGGAGTCGGTGACTTCATCGGCATGTCTGCCGATCGACGAAACGATTCCGATCCCGGTGATCACGACGCGGCGTCGTTCCATGGTACTGCCCCTCTTCCGTCGTCTAACAGCGGTTCATGACCGGCTCACCCAGCCCGAAACAGACCAACCCTCATGTCGTTGGCAACGAAAATTTCCTCTCCATCGGCAAGGACGCAACCGTCCGCGATCCCGAGCTTGAGTCGCCGGTCGATCACGCGCTTGAAATCGACCAGATACGTGACGAGGCGAACGTCGGGCGTCACCATTCCCTTGAACTTGACTTCGCCGACTCCGAGCGCACGGCCTTGTCCTGTCATTTCACGCCACCCGAGATTGAAACCGGTCAATTGCCATAGCGCATCGAGGCCAAGGCAACCCGGCATGACGGGGTCGCCGGGGAAGTGACATTTGAAGAACCAGAGATCCGGACTGATGTCCTGTTCGGCCACGACGTTTCCGACCCCGGATTTTCCCTTGTCGGCGGTGATTTCCGTTACACGGTCGAACATCAGCATCGGCGGAGCAGGTAACTGGGCATTGCCGGGTCCGAACAACTCGCCACGCGAGCATTTGATCAGCCCGTCATAGTCAATCGAATTCGGAAACCTGGACATGCCTAGCCACTCCCCCGGTCAGGGAATTTTGGCTCGGTTACCTCACGGATGGGTCAGTGGCAATAGCTGAAAGGTTGCCGGAAATCGTTGCAGGCGGGGTGTCACAACTGCACGTCATGGCTTTCATGACCACCCGGGGGCCGGGTCATTCATCCGGCGCTCGGCATCCGTGATCCATCGCTCGAATACAGCATGGCTGAAGTTCAGTTTGCCGGGGCTTGAAACGATCAAGGCATCCGCCGGAAGGGACGACCGCAAACGGACTTTCGGACCATGAATCGTGGCGTTCGGACATGTGAAACCGCACACTCTGTGTTCGGGACTGAATCCAAGGGGTACTGCTTCGGTTCGGCGATGTCGGGCGGTTGATCGTCCGCGCCTCTTGAATTGCGGTTGTTTCGCCTTCCGGTTAAAGCCGCGACCCGGCGGATCAGGCAGGTCGCACGGCGACAGGCCTGTCAAGATGCCACAGACGGATGACGGATCGCGCTGCCATTTTGCCTCGGCACCGGAAGTTGCCGCAGTCGAAAGCGACGAAGGCCAGCGTGTAACTCGCTGTCGGCCGCTCGACGGTTCGGAGGTGCTCCATGCCGATGACCCGGGTGCAGACGTCGACAGACCGCGACTGGTCGCCGACCCGGAGCATGGCGTGAAGAAGCATCATGGAACCAATCCCCGTTTCCCAGTTTGCCGGAATTCGGGGTGGCGGCCGGGGCATGGCACAGTGGAGCCCCGCCGCACGACCGGAAACAGTGACGGCGCGAATGACAGGCAGCGGTACGTGAGGGGTCAAACGCAGGGGCGGGGCGAATGGCCCCGGGGCGTGCAGCATCGCTGCCGGGGTGTTCGCGCGAAGCGCGCCTTGATCGCGGGATCATGGTCCACGGGGGCGTCGGGTGTGAAAAACACGCGCCGACAGGCGCCCTGATTGCGCTTCCCGAGCACTCAAACCGTCGGGCGACGACACCATCCCGGCCTAATCCCGGTCGTCGAGCCATTCCCGGAATCGATCTGCTACGCCTTCGTCAGCGTGTACAATATGTGGCTCGGAAGGGAACGCTCCAGTCCGAACCTCATCTGCATAGGCTCGCATGGCATCGATCCGCATGTCCTGCAATCGCCGGTATTCGCCCAGAAAATCGGCATATTTCTTCGCATGGCGCGGCATGTGATCGTCATTTTCGCCGAGGACGTCTTCGCTGAAAAGATATTGTGCGTGGCCTTTGCTTCCGCCGCCCATGGATATCAGGAACAGGTTGGTCCTTTGTGCGATGACTTCGGTAATCTCTTCGGGCACCACCTCGATTTCGACCGCAAAGGCCCCGGCGTCTTCGTAGGCGGCGCATTGTTCCCAGACGAGTTTGGCCTTGTCGAGAGACTTGCCGACCGCTTTGGCACCTCCTGTCCAGGTCGTCTTGGGCGGCACGAGCCCGACGTGACCGCAGACAGGAATTCCGTGATCCGCCAGGAGCCGGACCGAAGCCAGCGATCCCTGACAGTAAATGCAGTCAGCTCCATGCTTGAAGAGTGGCATTGCCCATCGAAGGAAATCATCAGGGCCGCCGATTTCCCAGAAATTGTCGCCAGGGATGGCAAAGGCATTCGGCGCAACTTCACGAAAACGAGGGTCAAATACCAAAGAGGGCGGGACGGAGAT
Organism: Paracoccaceae bacterium; assembly: GCA_026707935.1. GTDB lineage: Bacteria > Pseudomonadota > Alphaproteobacteria > Rhodobacterales > Rhodobacteraceae > JAPPHA01. The sequence continues at coordinate 24,764 of JAPOVX010000283.1, read as the reverse complement.
CAGGTCGATTCCCGCAATTTCGGCGGCGGCGGCCTCGTCAAGTGTTTCGACCCGAAGTTTAGGCAGAACGCGCTTTCCGCGAATAGCCACAAGCGATTCGACATTCCAGCGCTTGGAGAAGTTATACATCCGTTTGCCTCCTGATCAGTGTTGCGTCCATGGTTGTCATGCTTGCAATTGTTGATGATAGTAGTTGCACCAATGCGTGTATAGAAATCATGCGGTCATTGAAAATCTTCAGGTGCGCGCTAGTATTGGGATGCAGACAACAGGCTCGAGTCTGCGAGGAATAAGGAATCACGTGGATGGGCCAATCAACACTCAATCGGAGAACAGCATGAAATATTTCCTCAGTTTCAAGTCACTGCTTGCGGCGTGTGCTGTCGTGGTCGGAATTGGATCGGCTTCGCAGGCGCAAGACCTCAACATTATTATGATCACGCACGGCGCCGCGTCCGACAGTTTCTGGGCGCCGGTCAAGAAAGGGGCCGAAGACGCGGCAGCCGATATGGGCGCGTCCCTCAGTTACCAGGCGCCTGAGGGTGGCGCCGACATGGTTGCCATGACAAACCTCATCCGCTCTGCCATCAATCAGGAGCCGGACGGCATAATCGTTACTGTACCGGACGTGACCGCCCTCGGAAAGCCGATCTCGGAAGCTTCGGACGCGGGGATACCGGTGGTTACCATCAACTCGGGCACAGATACGCTCGACCAGACCAAGGCGATGTTCTTCGTCGGCGAAGACCTGTACGAGGCAGGCGTGATTTCCGGCGAGCAGCTGAAGGCACTGGGCGGCACAAAGGCGGCATGTCTCAACGTCCAGCCCGGCAATGTAGCGCTTGACGCGATCTGCGCAGGTCTTAACCAAGGCTTCGGTTCGGATGCACAGGTCGTACCATTCGGATTCGACCCGTCGGAAGTTGCCGCGAAGACCCGGGCGCTGCTCGAGTCTGACCCGGACCTTGACGCACTTTTGTCAATGTCGACGACCAATGCTCCCTCAATTGCCAATGTGATTGAAGAGATGGGTCGCTTGGGCGAAGTGCATCATTCAACCTTCAATCTCTCAACCGAGGTTCTTGAGTACATTGATCAGGGCAAAATCGCGTTTACGATTGACCAACAGCCCTACTTGCAGGGCTATCTGCCAGTCGTCGCGATCGCGCTCAAGGCGCGCTACGGCATTACCTTCTATGTTGATCACATCGGTTCGGGCCCGATCGTCGTCGACCAGTCGAATGCCTCATCGGTGCTGGATGGAGTAGCCAGCGGACATCGCTGACAATAGGCCGATGGCTGCCGCCACGAATTTCGCGGCGGCAGCCACCTACGATTTCCGCACGATCCAACGGGGCCATGAGAGTGGCAATTCAGGACGACACATCGGTCAAATCTGTGGTGAACGACGCGGAGCAGGACGAGCGACTCGTTGAAATTTCGCTGTCCGCTCGGCTTCTGCGCAGGCCCGAGCTTGGTGCAGTTGCCGGTCTGATCGCGGTTCTGACCTTTTTTGCCTTCACCGCCAACAGTTCGATGTTCAGTCTGAGTGGGGCCATGAGCCTTGGCGCGCCGGCCGCGCAGCTTGGCATCTTGGCGGTCGCCGCTGCAATGCTGATGATCGGTGGCGAGTTTGACCTTTCTGTCGGGTCCACTCTCGCGTTCACCGGAATGATCTTCGGGGCTTGTATCGTGTATTGGGGCGTGCCGCTCTGGGGTGCAGTGCTCATCACGCTCGGAGTTTCTGCGCTTATTGGGTTTTGCAATGCGCAGATCGTGCTGAGGACGGGTTTGCCATCGTTCATCGTGACCCTGGCAGGTCTTTTCGTCTACAAGGGCGCCACGCTTGCGGGGTTGAAAATCATTACTGGAATTACTCTGATTTCAGGTGTTTCAGACAAGGCAGGCGACCAATGGCTTGCCCCTTTTATCTCGGGAAATGCATTTGAAGGTCCGTTTGCGTGGATGGCTGCTCAAGGGTGGCTCGATACCTTCAAGAACGGCACTCCCAAGGTCAAGGGAATCCCGGTTGAGATGATCTGGGTCTTGATAATTGCCATCGTGGCTACGTACGTGTTATCGAGAACAAATTTCGGTAACTGGGTCTATGCCTCGGGCGGCGACGCAGAGGCGGCGCGAACGACAGGGGTTCCCGTCAATCGTGTGAAGACGGTTCTGTTCATGGGAACATCGAGCGCGGCAGGTCTCGTCGCCATCATAACCGTGCTGACCGTTGGCACCGCTGACACTCTTCGAGGCGACCAAAAGGAATTCGAAGCCATTATCGCGGCAGTTATTGGCGGCTGCCTGCTAACCGGCGGATACGGTTCGGCCGTCGGCGCGTTGATCGGTGCTGTCATATTCGGGATCGTAAAGCTGGGTCTGACCTATACCGGATTTGATCTCGACTATTACCTGGTCTTTCTCGGTGGCATGCTTCTGGTTGCTGTGCTGTTCAACAACTTCATTCGCCGCCGCGTGACCGGCGAGACCTGAGGAGGGCTCCCTGCGCAACCCGCATGTCATCGAAGTTCGAGACCTCCGAAAGCAATTCGGTCCCGTCGTGGCGCTTGCAGGCGTGTCGATGCATGTGAACAGGGGCGAAGTGCTGTGCCTACTGGGTGATAACGGCGCCGGGAAGTCGACGCTGATCAAGACGCTTTCAGGTGTCTATGCGCCGACCGAGGGCGAGATTCTGATGAATGGAAAACCGGTAAGGTTCCAGAGTCCCCGCGACGCTCTTGACCGGGGTATCGCGACGGTCCACCAGACTCTGGCGCTGATTCCGCTGATGTCAATCATGCGAAACTTCTTCATGGGGCGCGAGCCGCTGAAGTTCGTATTGGGCCATATGGATATCAGGAAGGCGAACCGTATCGCGCGAAGGGAATTGCGCAACATTGGCATCGATGTGCGCGATCCCTCGGAGGCGGTCGGAAAGCTTTCGGGTGGTGAGCGGCAATGCGTTGCGATCGCGCGCGCGGTCTATTTTGGGGCAAGGGTGCTGATTCTCGATGAACCGACATCCGCGCTTGGTGTCCACCAGACAGCGACCGTGCTGCGTTACATAAAGACCGTGCGGGACAAGGGACTAAGTGTGATCTTCATTACCCATAACGTCCATCATGCACTCACGGTCGGAGACCGTTTCACAGTGCTGAACCGCGGAAGGACCATCGGTACCTGGAGAAGTGACCAAATCACTTTGCCAGAACTGGAAAAGGCAATGGCAGGCGGTCGAGCCCTGCAGGAATTGTCCAGGGAGTTGGGGCGAACTGTCTGAGTATCGCCATTGTGACGACGGAGGAGAGAATGGAATTGGCACCGCACATGAAGGAGCCTCCAACCAGCATCGAAGAAGGACTTCAGAACGAGTGGTACATTGCACCTCTGCCGCGAAAAGAAGTCAAGAAGTTTGCCAAACGCAGCGATTGGCCGGGGATCAAGCATTTTGGCGGTTACTTCTTGCTGGTGATCGCGACAGGGACGCTGGCATTCAGCCTGATTGACATCTGGTATCTCTTCATACCCGCCTATCTCGTCTATAGCCTGATTTTCGCATTCTCTGAAGCCGCATGGCACGAAACGGTCCATGGGACCGCCTTCAGGAGTCGCTGGCTGAACAGGTCAGTAAACTTCATCGCCTCGATCATGGGGCACCGCGACATTGTGTTCTCCACGTGGAGTCACGCGGTCCATCACTCCTACACCAATATGAAGGGCACTGATCCCGAGCTTCAAGCCCCGCGCCCGCCCAACCTTTTTGTGATCTTGTTGAATTTCACTCGATTCCATGGGTCGCTCATGCAGCTGTGGTTGATGCTGCGTCACGCGGTCGGGATCGTCACACCGCTTGCGCGCAGGATCGTGCCGGAACGTGACTGGAACAAGCTGATTTGGAACGCGCGGCTTTTCATGGGGATCTATGTCCTGATGATAATCTGGTGCATCGCCATCGAAAGCCTCTTGCCAGTCGTATTCCTCTTTCTGCCGCGCTTTTTCGGAGCTTGGGGGCTGGAGTCAGTCGTTACGATGCAGCATCCGGGATTGGCCGAAGAAGTCTGGGACCACCGCCTGAACACCCGCACCGTCCATGTGCCAAAATGGATCCAGTTCCTGTACTTCAACATGAACTATCACATTGAACATCACATGTACCCACTGGTACCATTCCATGCATTGGCAGGCCTGCACGAGGAGGTGAAGGACCACTACCCGAAGACGTATCAAGGGTACTGGTCGGTTTACAAGGACCTGATCCCGACGCTGGTAAGACAAGTCAAGGATCCGGACTTTTACATTCACCATGAACTTCCGCCGGAAGGTGGCTGGTGTGGGAGTGAACCGTCGGAACCGTGGTGCGGCAGGGATTCGCCTTCCGAAGTACGTGCAGCAGCTGTGAAGTAGCCTGGAAAAGTGATCCTGACGGCTGCATTTGCAGGCTACGCGCCGACGACGGAGTTTTCGACGAATTAGGTCTGGAGCGGTTGGAAAGAACCCGGTCCCGCGCCGTTGCCGCGGCCGGAAGCCTCTATCATCGCCTGGATGACAGCCTTGCCGGCTCGATTGGCAGGAAGGCTGATCACCTCATCTATCCGTCCGTCAATCATCAATCTTCGAGAGGTTTCCGTCAGTTCCGGACCGACATACACCGTTTCTCCTGCCCACCGGCGGCCGCACGGTCCCTCGAATCCGATTGCGGGCAAGCCTTTGCGGGAAGGTCCCGTCATATAGCTCCAGTACGTTTCGGGTCAGGCCTCCGATCCCCGCCCCGTTCGTTTCGGCCCACTGCCAGAATCCTTCCCCCAGATCGTCGACGTCCAGTCCGCTTCCGGCCGCGTCTGCGATTTCGATGGCCTGCGCCAGGTCGTCGTCGTCGGGAAATCCCGATGCGGCCGTGACGTCCCGTACGCCGTCAGGATACTTCCGGGCAATTTCCGACTGCGGCCACCCTTCCATGGCGACTCCCGGAAGGTTCCCGGTGGCGACCCCGGCCATCAGGCCCTGTGCGCGATCCGCATCAACCTTGACGGTTCCCCGGGTCTTCGGCCCGACCGGTTCGCCATCGTAGGAGAAGGCGGCATGGACCACCGCGCCGTTCAATGTCAGTGCCTGTCCGGTCAGTTTGCTGTCCGAGATCCGGTGCTCAACGCCGAGTCCTACGCCGGGCGTGTTTTGTCCCGGCGCGCATCCGAAACGCTGGACGAGCGCCTTGACCTCGTCCCTGGACGGCTGACGGCCCGGCAGGCCAGGTCCCCGTTCGGCGAAAAGGGAACGCACCAGTTTTCCCCAATGCGGCGCCAACAAGTGCGGCGCACCGAAAAGATCCATCGATGCGATCCTGCCTCCGAGGGCTACCGCGATGCCGCACTGTCCTAGAAGCGGGCCTTTTTCCACGAGTTTTGCAACGGCCTTGGCACGAGAGGATTGCCACCGGTCGGTCGCATCCAGATCCGCCGCTGCTGCCGTATGGGACGCGACACCCTCAGACCTCAGCGTCGCGCCCACTTCGTCCCAGACGCCGTCCTGGTCTCCGAGGCGGGAGCCGCTCTCCCGCATGGACCGGGACACGCCCGCACGCTTGGTGGCCCGGACGCGGGCTGGCGTGAACGCTTCGGCCCGCCGCCATGCCTCGCGACTTCCCCAGCGGCCCTGTTCAAGGCAACTCACGGGGACTTCCAGGCGGGACATGGAATCCACCAGCACCGAGGCATTGATTGCGCGGTTCTGTTTGCCGCCGAGAAAATGCTCTCCTTCGACGAGCAGCACCGGCTTGTCGGTGGGATTGGTCGCCCGAAGAGCCTGCACCGACGCCGTGTCAAGCTCGTCGATGACGAGTCCCGAGGCTTCGCCGGTTGCGATCGCCGGCAATTCGTTTCCCGGCAGGTAGAGTGGGAACAATGAAATGCCGCAGCGCTCGATCGGGGTACCGACGGTAACGGTTTCGAGTGTTGGAAGTGTCATGGCTGCATCCTTTTATTGTAGATCGAACAATATATATGTTGTTCCTTGATATTGTCAATGAGACAATTTATGTTTTTCCCATGACCTCCGAATATGACGCTTCGGCCTTTCCGCCCTTCGCGGTAACCGCTGACGTGGCGCTGTTCATGATCCATGACGACGCACTCAACGTGTTGCTGGTCAAGCGGGGAGGCGAGCCCTATCGCGATGCCTGGGCCTTGCCCGGCGGATTCGTGCTCCCGGAAGAGGGTCTGCAGGAAGCTGCCGCCCGGGAACTTGCGGAGGAGACCGGATTGGCGGAAGGGGCCTGGTACATGGAGCAACTAGCCGCTTTCGGCGCGCCCGGCCGGGATCCGCGCATGCGGGTCGTCACTGTCGCCTTTTGGGCGATCTGCGCCGAGTTGCCGGCGTCCCCAAAGGCAGGCGGCGATGCAGCAAAGACCCGCTTCGAGCCGGTGGAGCCGATCGAAAGCGGCGCGCTCCCCCTCGCATTCGATCATGCGCAGATCGTCAGGGGTGCGCTCGAACAGATCCGGTCGGGGATGAAACACACCGCGCTCGCGGCTCGGTTCTGCCCCCCGGAGTTTACCATCCGGCATCTGCGGCAGGTTTACGAAACGGTTTGGGGGTTCCCGCTGGATCCGGGCAATTTCCAGCGATTCGTGCGCGAGAGCGGAGCTTTCGAGCAACGCGGTTCGGCGGCTCCACCGCCGGAGATGAGTGCAAGGATGCCAAGCCATGATACGGATTTTCTGCACGGTGTCGCGCCCTCGGCACCGGTGGCGAGAGACAGGTGGCCAGTCCGCGGCCGGCCCGCATCTCTGTGGGCGGCTAGAAAGACGGACGACGGTCGGCCGGCCATGGCGGCCCGGTCAATTGCCGGCGCCGGGCGTCCACCGGTTGGCGACAGCCGGGCAAGGGATTGAGGCGTTCGGTACGGAAACTCTCGTGCTTCGGTATCCGGACCGAAGGCCAGGGGCATTGTCGCGGTCATGCGAAGAAAGGATCCGAGCGGGAATGTCACGCCCCTGCCGTAGGGTTTGGTTACCGGAATTTCCGGACAAGTCCTGGATCGGGTTCGGTTTCAAACGCGACTCTGACGGGATTGACGGGAAACGGTCCGGGGACGGGACCAAATGGCCGCAACCGGTGCGACCCGTACTGATCCGGAAAAAACAGCCCGGCGATTTCCGGCCCTTGAGCACTCCCCGCTTGCGAAACCGGCAGGCGCAGGCTTCTGCCATTCTCGTGCCCGATCCGATCTTCGAGACCGACCTGCTGCATGACCGGTTGGCCGGACGGCTCGATCTGTCGGGTGCCGCCCGGTGAAAACGTTCAGCCTGGAGCCGTCGGTGCGACGGGCCCGAACATATCTTGTTGAACCCAGATGAATACGGCATTTGAAATACGGTCCGGAATTCGGCATATTGGCCTGACGGACTGCCAGGTTGGCAGAATTGGACGAGGCTGCGGGGCAGATGAAGGGCACTGTTCAGGGACGAGCCTCAGACTGGCTCAAGAAATCCGGCGTCAGGCCGACACGGCAAAGGCTGGCTCTGGCCGAACTGCTTGTCGGTGACGGTTTGAATCGGCATGTTACTGCCGAGGGGTTGCACGCGCTCGCGGCGGAGAACGGTACGATGGTTTCGCTGGCGACCGTGTACAATACGCTCCGCCTTTTTTGCAGGGCGGGCCTGATGAACGAAATCACGGTTGATGGCCACAAGTCCTATTTCGATACCTGCACCGACGACCACGCGCATTTTTTCAACGAGAGAACGGGGCAGCTGGTGGACGCACCGGCGAACTCGGTCGATGTCAGTGTGCTGACTCCTCCGCCCGCGGGCACTGAAATCGCTCGTGTCGATGTCGTCGTTCGTTTGCGTGAAGTGCAGTGAGACCGTGGACTGTCCAGGACGGGGCAGGCGTCCGGAATTTCCGGGAAATCGCCTGAACGCCGACCGGGACAAGTACCGAACCCGCCCGGATCGGTTTTCATCGGCAACAGTACGGTGACATGAGCGTGAAGCCTTCTTCCCGAAACAGGAAACTCTACGTCAGTACGCATGGCTGTCAGATGAACGTCCATGACTCCGAACGCATGGTCGACGTGCTTGGCCAGTCCGGTTTTGACCTGGCGTCAAACCGGGAAGAGGCCGACTTCATCCTGATCAATACATGCCACATCCGAGAAAAAGCGGCAGAAAAGGTCTATTCGGAACTGGGCCGGTACAAGCCGCTCAAACGCGCAAGACCTGACCTGTTGATCGGCGTGGCCGGTTGCGTCGCGCAGGCAGAAGGCGCGGAGATTTTTCGCCGGCAGCCGCTTGTCGACATCGTCGTTGGACCACAATCGTATCACCGGCTTCCGGGGATGGTGGAAAAGGCAGCCAGCGGCGAGAAGCAGCTCGATACCGAGTTTCCCGAAGAGGACAAGTTCGATCACCTGCCCGGCGTTTCCGGCCGTGTACGCCGTAACTTTTCGTCATTCCTGACCGTTCAGGAAGGGTGTGACAAGTTCTGTTCGTTTTGCGTTGTCCCGTATACCCGCGGTGCCGAATCATCCCGTCCGGTTGCCAGTGTGTTGGCCGACGCCCGGAATCTCGCGGATGACGGTGTCGTCGAGATTACCCTGCTCGGGCAGAACGTGAATGCCTACCACGGAATAGGGCCGGATGGATCCGAATGGTCGCTGGCCCGCCTGATTCGGGTAGTGGCCGAACTGGATGGGATCGAACGGATTCGCTTCACGACGTCACATCCAAGGGACATGAGTGACGATCTGATCGCCGCGTTCGGCGATACTGACAAGCTGATGCCGTATCTCCATCTTCCGGTGCAGTCCGGGTCAGACCGGGTGCTCCGGGCCATGAACCGCAGGCACACGTCCGCGTATTACCGCAACGTGATCGAAAGAACGCGAAAGGCTCGTCCCGACATCGCGATTTCCGGTGACTTCATTGTCGGTTTTCCTGGCGAAACGGAATCGGATTTCAGGCAGACGCTGCGCCTCTGCGATGAGATTGTCTACGCCCAGGCATACTCGTTCAAATACTCTGCGCGGCCGGGAACGCCCGCGGCGGAACGCGACCAGGTGGACGAGGCCGAAAAGTCGGATCGCCTGGCACGGCTCCAGGAGGTGCTGAGCAGCCAGCAGCGCGAGTTTCAGCGTTCCCAGATCGATCGGGTTCTCCCGGTTCTCCTGGAAAAACGTGGCCGACTCGACGGCCAGCTGACCGGCCGTTCTCCATACATGAATTCGGTGCATGTCCAGGCCGGGGACATGCTGCTCGGACGGATCGTCCCGGCACGTATTCTGAAGTCTGAACCGAACTCACTGGCGGGAGAGATCGTTCTGGGTCACGAAGCTATCGCCAGGGGAGGGAATCTGCCGAACGTGTCGCTGTCGGATCCTGTCCGGCACGAGGGAGTGACCGGTGTCGCCTGATGGCGGCGGAAGTTGTCCTGCAGGCGGGTCGGTCCACTTCGGGCATCTACCCTGTTTTCCTTTTCGGATCGTTTCCATGATCCTCCCATAGGCCGGGTCGTTCATCCGGTCAGGACCCGGCCGTTGCAGGTCGTTCACCACGACCGGCGAGAATCGTTTCCGCGATTTCGGGCTACGACCGTCGGGCGTCAGGACTGCCTTGGCGCCGGGCCGGTCGGTGGTTTCACGGTGAGTGTAATCACGTCGGTGTCGTGGAACTGTTGGTGACGAACCGACGACGAAAGATGCCTGAGGAGACGAAACGCGACGTCGTTCTCGATGCTGTTGGGGCCGGCAACCTGCTTGCCCAGGAACGCGATTTGGTCCTGAATGTTTTCTTCCGCGCCGGTCGCGACGAATTCGAGCACCGCGGTTTCGCTGTCCCGAAGAGCGGTCAGTGAGAGATTGCGCTGACCGGGATCGCCGGAATTGCGCTCCGATTCGTGCAGGATCAGGAGGGTTTCCTCGGCCGCTGCCTCGATCCGGTTTGCCATCGGGGAATCGAATCCGCAGCGCGACGAAAACGAACGAAGGAACTCCTGGATCCTTGGCAGCGCCGACGGATCCAGTTTCGACCTCATCTTGCTTCGACGCGGAGATGTCAGCTCCACGAACAGTGTCAACATGATTGCGACGAGCCCTCCGGAGGTCATTCCGTTCTCGAAGAGTCCGCCGGCAACGCCCGTCACGAGGTCAGGGAAGATCGCCCCGTTTTGAAAACCGACCCCCACCCAGAACGAAATTCCGACAATCACTCCCTTGCGGTAGTCAATTCCGTCACGGAGCACGACGGTTATCCCGACGACGAACAACAGGGAGAGCAGCACCACCAGGTATGCCCCGACAACAGGTAGAGGAACGGCCAGAACCGCAGCCAGCGCCTTGGGAACGAACGCAAAAATCACGAAAATGACACCGGCCGCAATACCGACCGTGCGTGCGGCCACTCCGGTCAGTTCGGTCGCGGCAATGCTGGTCGAGTAGGTTGTGTTGGGAACGGTCCCGGCGATGCCCGACAACAGATTGCCGACACCGTCAGCGGAAAGAGCGCCCTGGACGGCACGATAGTCGACGGCCCGGGGTTTCCGCCAGGAAACGCGCTGAATCGCGACCGCATCGCCAACCGTTTCGATTGCACCGATGAGCGTGACGAGAACAAACGCGGGCAGCAACGCCCAAAAGGCGGCCCCGAATTGCAGGTCTATTCCGGGCCAGGCGCCTTCAGGTAGGCCAATCCACGCCGCATCGGCGATGCTTTCCACTTCGTAAAGGCCAAAGAAAGACGCGAAAACCGATCCCACGATCACACCGATTACGGGTGCCCAGAGCCGGAGTGTTCCGGTTGCCTTCAAGGCGAGGACCGTGATGACGACAATGGTAACGAGCGCCGTCAATGGAGCCGCCAGGACCCATGACGTTTCGGGAACTTTCGTCATGTTTTCGAACACGATCGGCATCACGGTGACCGGGATCAACATGATCACTGTTCCGGCGACGGTCGGCGTCAGGACCCGCCGAAACAGGTCCAGCCGATGGGCCAGGGCAAACTGAAACAGCGAAGATACGATCACCAGCGTGGCCAGAGTTGCCGGGCCGGCCTTGGCGATGGCGGCAACACATACGGCGATGAACGCGCCGGATGTTCCCATGAGCAGCACGTATCCTGACCCGACGCGACCGATTCTGCGCGCCTGCAGGAATGTTGTCAGGCCACTTATGGCAACGGCCGCGAACACCGCCCAGGACGCGTATTCATCGGATCCTCCCGCTGCGCTGACGACGATTGCGGGTGTGAAGACAATGCCCGCGACCGTCAGCACGGCAAGCTGGAGGCCGAGGCCTGCGGACAAGGGCAGCGGGGGTCGTTCATCGGCCTCGTAACGAATGGAACTCTCTTGTGCCCTGGTTTCTGCTGTCATGGTTTCACCTCAGGTGACCGGGTGCATCCGGGCCGCGACGGGCGACCGTCGTCGACGCCGCTGTTGAAAGCAACACTTGAGTGTACCGCATGGTGTTCGGCCCTTTCCTGGTTGACCCCGCAAGACTTCACCAGTCGCAGCCCGTGCATGGGCTCGGCGAGGACATTCGTCGTCTGTCCCGCCGGTGCCACGCAAGATCAGTCGGAACTGTCCCAGGCGATGGCGGTGGCGGCATCTTGCCATTCTGATGTCTCATCCGATCGCCGGTCAACCCCGAAATCATCTTCGGCCTCCCGACGATTTCTTCCTGCGGGTCGCCGGGAATGGCGCCCTTCCGGCGAAACGGACGGGCAGATGGGACGGCATGCCAGTCAGCGCGGCTTGACAACGATTCCGAAAACCGGTTCTTGGAGCAAGGTCCCAGTCATCGGACGGTTGCACATGTGACGCAGACATCAGCGAGTTTCTTTCATTCGGTTCGCCGGGGACTGATCAGGTCTCCCCACATTCCTGACGAAGTACGCCCTGCCAGTCTCGCGGACGGCTACGTCGCCCAGTGCGCGTTTGCCGAGAGCTTCCTTGCTCGCAACGGCGGCTCGTTGATCGGGTACAAGGCCGCCTGCACGAATACCCATGCCCAAGAGTTGCTGTCCATCGGGTTTCCGGTGTTCGGGCGCCTTTTCTCCAAACTGTGCTGGCGATCCGGGCAGGTTCTCGCGGCCGATTCGTTTCCCATGCTGGCCCTGGAGCCGGAGTTTGCCTTCGTCATCGCGCGAGACGTGCCGGAAACCGGACCTTCAGCCACGTCATGGAACCGCGATACCATTGTCCCTTATGTCGGCGACATGATGCCCGCGATCGAGTTGGTTGGTCACGGTTTCGAGGATTGGGGGGTCTATGACGCACCTTCGTTCGCGGCCGACAATGCAGTCCACCTCGGTTGGGTTTACGGACCGTCCAATTCGAAATGGCGCGAGATCGAGCTTGCGGACTGTCGGGTCGAACTTCGGGTCGATGACGTTGTGCGAAAAGTCGGCAGCGGCAAGAATGTTCTCGGACATCCGATGAATGTCGTTGCGTGGCTTGCCAATACCCTTCCCGGCCATGGTCATCGGCTTCGTGCCGGAGACCGGGTTATCACCGGCGTGAGCACCGACATTTACCCGGCCAGCCCCGGGGAGTGCATTCGAGCGGATTTCGGAATCCTGGGAAGCGTCGAATTGACATTCTCGGAATGACCGTCCGGCGAAATGACCCAATGGCGGTGGCCGGACCGGCCCGGATTCAATCCCTGCCGATGGCTCCGTTGACGCGCCCTTGTTTCGCAAGGACCTTCAATCCTTCGCGTTTGCTCAGGGGAGACAGCCGGTCGGCGTTCCTGGCAATGTAGTCGAGTACGAACTCCGGCTCGACTTTCGAATATTCCCGAAGCGCCCAGCCAATCGCCTTGCGAAGAAAGAACTCCTGCCGCGCGATCGACGGCTCGATGACATCGACCAGCAACGTCCGGTCGGTATCGGTCTTGAATCGCAACTGGGCGAGAATCGCTGTTCGCCTCAGCCAGATGTCTTCCTCGACGGACCAGCTTCGCAGGATCGTGCCGGTCTCTGTTCGGTAGGCGGCGAGCATTCGACCGGTTGCATGGGACGCGATTCCATCGACAAGGTCCCACCACGCGCCCGTGACGACCAGTTCCCGGATCAGGTTGATCCGGTCAGGCGACAGCCAGTCCCAGTATTCCGGGTCGTTCAGGAGTTCGACGGCAGAATACAACTCCTCCCTTCGCTCGGCAGACCGCCAGATTGACAGGATTGCTGCCTGCCAGGCGTCGGCGCTGGCAAAACGGTACGTGCGGGAGGTCGCCCTGGTAATCCGGCGAACTTCGGGAACGGCCACTCCAAAGAACGGGATATCGGATTTCATGTATCGCCGCTGCTGTTCGGCTCGAACCGGGTCCGATCTCTCCCTGAGCGCCGCCAGCAACGCGGTCCGGAATCCCGAGACCGCCTGGGGCCCGGTCGTTGTGTCCTGTGGTGAGCGCATCGTAATGCCGGTCTACCGCATTCCATGTCTCGCCGGCCAGGCTTTCGATACCTGTCTTCGCGCCCCGGCAAGGCTGGCGTTGCCGGTCACGTCGACACTCCGTTCCGCCTTTCGCCGTCGAGTGTCGGTCCAGCGAACCCAAGGAAATCTTCGGCGATTTCCGTGACGGCGGTTTTCATCAGTTCGAGGCCGTGGTCAGGGCATGCCAGCGCCGAGTGTGATCCGACCCTGCCGTCGGGAAAACGCGCCCTGTGCTCGTCGGGCGGTCCATGCCGGTCACCGGCACGGGCCCTGATGAATTCCTGGCTCAACCGTTCGGGTTGAACCAGCGATTCCGGTGCATCGTCCGCCGAAATGACGCGCCCGACAGCTTGGGTGACGGAGATTTCGGATGGCGTTGCATGCATGCCTTCCCAGTCTCCGTACAATTCCTGCCGGAGGGACATGGTCTCGGGAAATTCCCACCAGCTCCTGATGCGTATCCTGGCATTTTCGAGGGCCGAAACGTCGATCGCATGAAGCGGGCGAAGATTCGCGCCGTGACCGTTCAGGAAATAAAACGACGCGAATCCCTGGGAATGCAGGCTCCGGATGATTTCCCGGACCAATGCCGCAAAGACATCTTCCGGGATCGAGATCGTACCGGGAAAAGACAGGTTGAATGGCGCCGGGCTGAATGAAATCACCGGTGCGACCAGGGCGCCGACGCTGTCTCCCACGGCCCCGGCGATCGACTCGGCACAGATGGAATCGGTCCCGATGACTCCGATCGGCCCGTGCTGTTCGGTCGAACCCGACGGTATGATTATGGCTCGCGAAGTGCCCAGGTAATCCTCGACTTCGCGCCAGGTCCTGTCCTGGAGCCGCATTCGGCTCTGGCGACCGATCCCGACCCTTGGCGCAACGCGCGAATTCGCAGGTTCAATCATCGGCCTGGCTGAGGTGCGGATGTCGAAGACCGGCCGGTTCGGATCATGATCGCCCGGTTTGGCCGATCCCGTCCCTGAAGGCGGCAGGACGGCGCCAGGTCCCGAAATCCGGGTTTCCTGGCGCACGTAATGGCGGGAACTGTTCCCGACAGTTGACCGACTCGGTCAGTTGAGCAGATTCCATTTCTTGCCAAGTTCGTCAAAGAACCCACGCTCGGTCTTCAATGCGATCCATGTGTTCACGTAGTTGATCCAGACCTGATCGGCCTGGGGCAACAACATCGCGATCGGTGTCGGTGCCTTGGGGGCCTCAACCGGGACGATCGCCATCTGCGGATACTTGATGACCAGTTTGTTTGCTTCCACGTTGGACGTGATATGTGCGTCCGCCCGTCCGGCAAGCACTTCCTGAAAATCGCGGGCAGGGGCGTCGACGATCTTGTGCTCGGCATTGGGGAAGAACTGCTTGACCTGTTTTTCCTGGGTTGTTCCGAGCGTTGCCGCGACCACCACGTCCGACTTGTCGAGGTCGTCCCAGTCCTGGAACCGCTCCAGGTTTTCGGCAAGAACGAGAGGAACCGTTGCGAGAGCGAAATAGCTGGTCGAATACCCGGCGGCCTTGGCCCTTGCCGGCGAAATCGACGCGGATCCGGTCATGTGGTACTTGCCCGAGGTGACGCCGCTGACCAGGGTTTTCCAATCCGTCGGAACGAATTCGACTTCGACGCCGAGGTCCTTGGCCAGTTCGGTCATGACGTCGATATCGTAACCCTCGTATGCATTCGTGGCCGGATCCCTCATTGTCATCGGGTTCCAGTCGCCGGTCGTGCCGACCTTGAGTACGCCCGAGCTCAGGATTTCCTGCAGTGCCGACTGGGCGAAGGCAGGCACCTGCAGAACCGCGAGAAACAGCAACGCTGAAGCAACGGTCTTGAATGTTTTCATTTCGGTCTCCACTGATGAATTGACCGGGCCTCCTACCCCGAATTCATGCGGTATTGCAACGAAATGTGTGTAGCCGGACCGTTCGGATGGATGCGCGGGCATTCCTGAATGGGAACCGCTCAATGGATTTCGGACCTGCGGGTATCGTCATGGACAAGGTCCCGGTGACTGGTCCGCTCTTCGGAGGATGGATCCCACCGGCGAATTCGCGCGGCAGTTCGCAGTGACCCGAATTCTCAATTCCGAATCGGACGAACTTCCATTCCGCATTGGCCGACGATATATTCCGAATCAGACGGAGTATTATTCCGAAATGGACGGAATGTCATGCCAGATCAGCCGAGACCCGCCGACATCATCGCACGCCATGTCGAAGGACGTGTTCTGCGTGCCCTGACAGATACCCGCATCGTCGCGCTTGTCGGGCCGCGCCAGTCGGGCAAGACGACTCTCGCCCGCAAGATCGCGACTGAACAGGGCATGAGTTACGTCACCCTGGACGATGACCAGTTTCGGCGGTTTGCAAACGATGATCCGGGTGGCTTTGTTCGCGATCTCGACCGAGCCGTCGTCGACGAGGTCCAGCGCGCGCCGGGCCTCATTCTCGCGCTCAAGAAAACCGTCGACGAGGACACACGCCCGGGCCGGTTCCTCATTACGGGTTCGGTCGAACTGTTCGAGGGAACGATTGCGCCGGACTCGCTCGCCGGCCGCGTCGAGACCGTTGAACTGCTTCCGTTCAGCCAGGCCGAAATCGAAAGGCGCGGACCGCCGGGTTTCCTGGGCAAGGCGTTCAACGCCGACTTTCCCGCACTTGCAGTCACGGAACCGGAATCAGACGTGATTGCCCGGGTCCTGACGGGGGGTTATCCGGAAGCACGGGCGCGGACTGATCCCGCGCGTCGCCACGCCTGGTTTCGCGCATATGCGCGGGCTCTCGCGATGCGCGACGCCGCCGGTCTTTCGGCAGTCTCCAAGACGGGCGAACTGTCGCAGCTGTTGAATCACGCGGCTGTCGCATCGGGCCAGCTGTTGAATCTCTCGGCACTTGCGAAGCTGTTGGGCGTGGACAGCAAGACGATTGATCGGTGGCTGGCGCTGTTTGAACAGATGTTCGTCTTGCGCCGCGTTCGGGCATGGCATCGCAACGATCTGAAGCGCATCGTCAAGACGCCGAAACTCCACTTTCTCGATACAGGCCTGCTTGCCGCCCTCAGGCGCGTTGATGCCGGCGAGTTTCGGAAGGATCGCACACGGCTCGGAAGCCTGCTCGAAGGGTTCGTCTTCTCGGAGCTTGCAAAGCAATCCGAATTGTTTCCCGATGATGTCCAGGTCAGCCACTATCGCGACAAGGACAAGGTGGAAGTGGATTTCGTCCTGGAGGCAGCAGGCAAGGTAGTCGGTGTCGAGGTCAAGGCTGCGGTCACGGTAAAGCCCGGGGACTTCCACGGACTGAAGCGCCTCAAGGAAGCGGCGGGTAACGCCTTCGCCTGCGGCATCCTCTTGCATGATGGTGAGCATATCCAGCGCGTCGGTGACGGGCTCTTTGCCATGTCCTTTAGCCAGCTCCACGAAGCAGGCCGTACAGGTTGATTTTCCCCGGGGCTGTTCTCGGCCGTGCGAGATTGTCGGAAGCAATGCGGAGCACGCCTTTGACTCGTTGAATCCGCCAGTTCATGGCGACGGATCATGGAGGAGGTCATGAGTGCCGGTATCGAAGGTGCCGGCACGATTTCGCGCTGGCGGCAAGCGAGAATTGCAGGAGCGATGATCCCGTCACCGCTGATCGCATTGCCAAGAATCTGCACCTTGGTCCCGCCAGGAGTCCGGACCCCGGGAATCCGCATCCGTCAGGGACGCGGCATCGATCATGCTCATGGAATGAACACCTCGATCACTGGCACCACCGAGGTTGGCATTGATCGTATCCGCGTGATACCGGGTCAAGGAAGAGATCGTGGAAAACGATTCAGTTCCGGGTGTTCGGATCATGATCGAAATCAATGACGTGTCGAAATTCTTCGGGGAATTTCAAGCCCTGAAGAACGTCACGCTCAATGTCGAAAAGGGAGAACGAATTGTCATCTGCGGGCCGTCGGGATCGGGAAAGTCCACACTGATACGATGTATCAACGGGTTGGAACGACACCAGTCGGGGACAATCCGCGTTGATGGAACGCAGGTGTCGGGAGACCGGGCCAGTATCGAACGCGTTCGTCCGATGGTTGGCATGGTGTTTCAGCAATTCAACCTGTTTCCCCATCTGACGGTCCTCGACAACCTGACTCTCGGTCCAATGAGGTCGCGGGGGCTGTCACTCGCTGATGCCCGGGAACGGGCGATGGCGTATCTCGACCGCGTCCGGATACCCGAGCAGGCCGGCAAGTATCCTCGCCATCTGTCCGGCGGTCAGCAGCAACGGGTCGCAATCGCTCGCGCGTTGTGCATGGAACCGATGATCATGCTGTTCGATGAACCGACCTCGGCACTGGATCCGGAAATGATCAACGAGGTTCTGGACGTGATGGTTGAGCTCGCCCAAAGCGGCATGACGATGATCTGTGTGACACACGAGATGGGTTTCGCCCGCCGGGTGGCTGACAAGATGGTGTTCATGGATCACGGGGAAATCGTGGAGGCATCCTCACCCGCCGAGTTCTTCGAAGCGCCGAAAAGCGAACGTTGCCAGGACTTCCTGAAAAAGATCCTGCAGCACTGAAGATGGAAATCGACAGACCTTCTTCGCCGAAGCGCATTTCGCGGTACGAGTATTTCGAGATCCTGATCCGGGTTCGAGAATCGGTCGAACGGCTTCGCCGGGACACCTGGAGGCTGGCACACCATGACTGAAAATCCCGGAAATCGGCTGCGTGTCCTTTTGGTTCTCTTGTCGTGCATGGTCTTGTTGTCGGGATGCTCCGAGAACTGGGGATGGTACGTTGTCGATCCGACGACGAAATCGGGATCGTCAAATCTCAGGTTCCTGCTCGGCGGACTTTACTACACGGTACTCCTGAGCCTGACCGCGATCGTGATTTCGATCGCGGCGGGACTGCTGATCGCGTTGCCCGGTCTCGGTGAGAACCGGGTTCTTCGCGGTCTCAACCGTACCTACGTCGAGTTGGTCAGGGCTGTGCCGATCCTGGTGCTCATACTCTGGGTCTACTACGGCATGCCACAGATGATCGGTATCTCGATCAGTGTCTTCTGGGCTGGCGCCGTTGCGCTTGCACTGTCCGACAGCGCGTTCGAGGCCGAGATCTTCCGCGCCGGAATCCAGTCCATCGACAAGGGCCAGTACGAAGCGGCACATTCGATTTCCCTGAACTATGTCGATACGATGCGGTTCGTCATTCTGCCTCAGGCAATTCGGCGAATACTTCCGGCTCTCGGCAACCAGCTTGTTTACATGCTGAAGATGTCTTCGCTGGTCTCGGTAATCGGAATGCAGGAACTCACGCGGAAAGCCAACGAGCTGGTCGTTACGGAATACCGGCCACTGGAAATCTACACGGTTCTTGTTCTTGAATACCTTGTCCTCATTCTCGTGGTTTCGGCAGGTGTCCGCTGGCTGGAGAGGAAGATGCAGGCCGATGCGAGCAGGTAGCCGCCGAAATGCCGGTTCGAGCGAACCGGCCGGGGAGGATTGGCGCTCTCTGGTTGACGCCACTGCAACCCCGTGGCAGGTTGCAGACTCGGCGGTGGATCACATCGTTGCTGCGCGTGGACGGTTCTTGCACTGACTTCCCGTATGAAGCGCGAAGGAGGGAGTGGACAGCCCGTTGCAACCCGCCGACAGGCGGGAACGTTGCCGAAAGGCGAAAGCCAAACCTTTCGGGGCCGCGTCCATTCCCTTCAAGAATCTCCTGCCGTCAGGCAGAGGAAGATGTTAAATGGACTTTCCGGAACGGGCCTGTCACCGAAGCGTGGCAATTCAAAAGGTCCGGACCGGTCACAAGACATGACTTGCAACCAGGAGGAATCATGAGAATTCGGAGCATTTTTATCACGGCGCTGGCGACGCTTGGCTTGTCGATCGCGACAGGAACAGTTGCACAGCAGCAGTTCATCTCGATCGGCACCGGGGGCGTGACGGGCGTTTACTATCCTACCGGCGGCGCGATCTGCCGGATGGTCAACAAGGACCGGAAAGAGCACGGTATCCGCTGCTCGGCAGAATCCACCGGTGGATCGATCTACAACATCAATACGATCCGGCAGGGTGAGCTGGAATTCGGCGTTGCTCAATCCGATTGGCAGTATCACGCCTACAACGGGACCTCGAAATTCGAAGACCAGGGCGCATTTGAAAACCTGCGCGCCGTTTTTTCGGTTCACCCCGAGCCCGTGACGGTCATCGCGTCGGATGCGTCCGGAATCAATACGCTGACCGATGCGAAGGGCAAGCGCCTCAACATCGGGAATCCGGGTTCCGGCACGCGCGGCACCTGGGAAGTGATCGAGGAGGCGCTTGGCTGGGAACGCTCGGATCTCAAGCTTGCCGCCGAAATGAAATCCGCGGAGACCGGCCAGGCAGTATGCGATGGCAAGATCGACGCGTATTTCTGGTTGGTGGGCCATCCGTCCGCCCTGACCCAGGAGTCGCTGGCCTCTTGTGATGCGCACCTGGTGCACGTGGAAGGCGAGGCCATTGACATGCTTGTCGCCGATAACCCGTTCTACCGCTACGCGATGATTCCGGCGGGCATGTACGACAATGAAGAAGACATCCGCACCTTCGGCGTGGGCGCGACCTTCGTGACCAGCGCGGATGTCCCCGAGGACGTTGTCTATATCGTGGTCAAGGCCGTCTTTGAAAACTTCGACCAGTTCCGGAAGCTTCACCCGGCGTTCGCCAATCTGAAGCCCGAAGAGATGATCACGGACAGCCTCTCGGCCCCGCTCCACGACGGTGCGGCCAAATACTACAAAGAGGTCGGCTGGATGTAATCCAGGCACTTTGCTGACAGGTCCGGGGGCGGTTTCAGACCGCTCCCGGTTACTTTGACATGACCAAATCAGGGGTACGGACCGGTGTCGGCAGAGGCGGATAAACTAGGGGATTTCACGGCGACGGATACCGGCGGGCGCAATGCCGTCGGGTGGCAGGGCAGCATGATCTGGTGGATCGCTCTGGTCTGGGCGGTTTTCCAGCTCTACATCGCGTCGAATCTGCCTTTTACGATCCAGGAATATCTGGGGTTCGGAGTCGTCACGAGTGCGAACGCGCGGTTGATCCACCTGGCTTTTGGCCTGTTGCTCGCTTCCTTTGCATTTCCGCTCTTCAAGGGCAGTCCGAAGGACGCCATCCCCTGGTATGACTGGGTGCTGGCCGCGCTCGGCATTATCGCATGTCTCTACATCGTCGTGTTGCGCAACGAGATCGCGTTGCGCGCAGGGCTCCCGACCAGCGGTGACCTGACCATTTCGACCATCGGGATGATCATTCTCTTTCTGACGGTCTACCGCGTTCTTGGCCTGCCGCTGGCGATCGTCGCCGGGTTTTTCGTCCTCTACGTCTTTTTTGGCGACAGCCGCTGGCTGCCCGAGGCGATGCAGTGGAAAGGCGCCTCGTACGGCAAGGCCATGTGGCATTTCTGGATGCAGAACGAAGGCGTGTTCGGGGTCGCACTGGGCGTTTCGGCGTCGCTCATATTCCTGTTCGTGCTTTTCGGCGCGATACTGGAAAAGGCCGGGGCCGGGAACTACTTCATCAAGATCAGTTTCGCGCTGCTGGGCCATTTGCGCGGCGGCCCGGCGAAGGCTGCCGTTGTCGCCAGCGCGATGAGCGGGCTGTATTCCGGATCGTCCATCGCGAACACGGTGACGACAGGCACCTTCACCATTCCCCTGATGAAGCGCACCGGGTTTTCGCCGGAAAAGGCCGGTGCGGTCGAGGTCGCCTCGTCCACAAACGGTCAGCTGACGCCCCCCGTGATGGGTGCCGCAGCCTTCCTGATCTCGGAATTCACGGGCGTGAGCTACACCGAGATCATCAAGCACGCGCTGTTGCCCGCGCTGGTAAGCTACATTGCGCTCGTCTACATCGTGCATCTTGAAGCGATGAAACTGGGCCTGAAGGGTCTGCAAAAGCCGCCGTCTTCGCTGACCTTCGCAACCAAGCTGATTGGCTTTCTCGGCGGTTTCATCGGTATCGCGGTCCTCGGAATCGCGGTTTACTACGGGCTTGGATGGATCAAGGTCGCCACGCCCGACGCCGCCTTCCCCATCGTGATCGTTCTCTGTTCCGTGTTTTACCTGGTCCTCCTCTGGTTTGCCTCGCGGCAACCGGACCTGGTGGTCGACGCGCCGGACGCACCGATCACCGAATTGCCGCCTGCCGGGAAGACGGCGATCACCGGGCTTTACTACGTCCTGCCCATCGTGATCCTGATCTGGTGCATCACGATCGAGCGCCTCTCCCCCGCCTTCTCGGCCTACTGGGCCACGCTCGCGATGATTGCGGTTGCGCTCACCCAACACCCGATCAAGGCGGTGATGCGGGGCGAGGGAAACCTCGTCTCCGCTTGGTGGCGGGGCTGGCGCGAATGGCTCGAAGGCATGATCTCCGGGTCGCGCAACATGATCGGCATCTCGGTTGCCACGGGGGCCGCGGGAATCATCGTCGGCACGATCTCTCTCACCGGGGCGCATCAGGTTGTGGGCGAGCTGGTCGAGTTCCTTTCGGGCGGCAACCTGATGATCATGCTGGTTCTGATCGCGGTCATGAGCCTGATCCTGGGGATGGGACTGCCGACGACGGCAAATTACATCGTCGTTTCATCTTTGATGGCGCCGGTGATCCTGGCGCTGGCTGCGAAATCCGGACTGATCGTGCCGCTGATCGCGGTGCATCTTTTCGTGTTCTATTTCGGCATTCTGGCGGATGACACGCCGCCCGTGGGTCTCGCCGCCTTTGCCGCCGCCGCGATCTCCAAGGGCGATCCGATCAAGACCGGGATTCAGGGCTTCGCCTATGATATTCGCACCGCACTCCTGCCGTTCCTCTTTATCTTCAACACCGAACTCCTGTTGATCGACGTGACTCTGGCGAAGGCGGCGTTCGTCTTCATTGCCGCGGTTATCGCCATGCTCCTGTTCGCTTCGGCGACGCAAGGATTCTGGCTCGTTCGAAACAGGATTTGGGAAAGCGCGATCCTGCTGCTCGTTGCCTTCACCCTTTTCCGGCCGGGCTTCTGGCTCGACCAGGTTCAGCCGCCCTATGACGACAGCAACCCGAACCTGGTTTATGAAGTCGTGGGTGGTGTTCCGGACAACGGGGTCTTGACATTCGTGATTTCCGGGCCTGACTTCGATACCGGGGAGACGACGTCCACCACCATTCTCGTCCCGATGGGGCGCCGGGCGGAGGCCATCGAGCGGCTGGAGGAAGCGGGGCTCACGATCATCGTGGAAGACGGGTTCGCCAGGGTGGAAGAGCCGTTCCCGCAGACGCCGTTCTTCGAAAAGATCGGCACGCTCTTCGACTATTACGGCGATGATCCGGTTGTGGTGAGCAACATCCGGGCCGAGGCCGAGCGCTTGCCCAAGGAGGTGTTCTACTTGCCCGCGTTGCTGCTCCTTGGCTTCGTGTACCTGATGCAGCGCCGCCGGATGGGACGGTTGGAGACTGCTTGATGGCCGTTGGCGCCGGAGCGGTTTCCGCGCTCCGTACCGCAGCACGAAGTGGCCTTGCCGGATCGGTTGCTCATGAGGCGATCATGCCTGCCGTGCTGACAGATGATCCGGTTCCGGGCCCCGTCTACACCGAAAGGGTCATGGCAAGCTTGATCGCCGCATCACGTGCGCGGCCGGGGACGTGTCTGCACCCCGTTTTCACCGGTGGAGCCTCCGCGGGTCTCGCTCGTGCGGATGACTTTTGCGGGTCTCAGGAAAAGGCCTGATGTCACACGTTTTTCCCCGTTCCAACCGCAGCCCGCCGCCCCTCGCGATGCGGGGCGAGGGGGTGTATCTCTACGATGCCGCGGGCAGGGCCTACCTCGACGGATCGAGCGGTGCGGCAGTGTCGTGCCTTGGTCATGGCGACCGCGACGTTATCGCGGCGGTAAAGGACCAGTTGGACATCCTCGCCTTCGCGCACACCCGGTTCTTTTCATCGCAACCTGCAGAAGACCTGGCGGACCTGCTCATCGCCCATGCACCGCAAGGGATCGAGCGGGTCTATTTCGTCTCGGGCGGGTCCGAGGCTGTCGAGGCCGCCTTGAAGCTCGCGCGCCAGTATTTTCTGGAGATCGGCCAGCCCGCACGGTCCCGAATCGTTGCACGCAAGCAGAGTTATCACGGCAATACACTTGGCGCGCTGGCTGCGGGCGGAAACGCGTGGCGGCGGGAACAGTTTTCGCCGCTGCTTGTCGATGTCTCCCATATCGCGCCGTGCTACGCCTATCGCGGGCGCAAGGACGATGAGACGGAAGAGGCCTATGGCCGGCGCGTTGCGGATGAACTCGAGGCCGAGATCCGGCGTCTCGGTCCCGAAACCGTCATGGCTTTCATTGCCGAACCGGTCGTTGGCGCAACCCTGGGCGCAGTTCCGGCAGTGCCGCGCTATTTTCAACGGGTCCGGGAAATTTGCGATCGGTACGGCGTGCTGCTCATTCTTGACGAGGTGATGTGCGGGATGGGGCGTACGGGTTCGCTCTTTGCCAGCGAGCACGACGAGGTGCGTCCGGATATCGTGACCATCGCCAAGGGTCTCGGCGGGGGATACCAGCCGATTGGCGCGATGCTGTGTTCTGGCAGGATTTACGACGCCCTGACCGAGGGGAGCGGTTTTTTTCAACACGGCCATACCTATCTGGGTCACCCGGCGGCCGCGGCTGCGGGGCGCGCCGTCGTCTCGAAGCTGCTCGGCGAAGGACTGGTCGAGCGGAGCCGAAAGATGGGAGCACGGCTGAAGGATGCGTTGATCGAAAGAATTGGCCAGCATCCGCATGTGGGCGATATCCGCGGGCGCGGGTTGTTCATCGGTGTCGAACTGGTTGCTGACCGGGAAACCAAGGCGCCCTTCGACCCCGCGCGAAGGATACATCGGAAAGTGGAGCACCTTGCCTTCGAGAACGGTCTTGCCTGTTACCCGAGGGGGGGCACGATCGATGGCAAGACAGGCGACCATGTGCTCCTGGCACCACCCTTCATCATCACGGATGGCCAAATCGACGAGCTGACGGACAAGTTCGGTTCCGCAGTGAACATGGCGACCGCGGCTTGATGTCCCGGGTTGGTGGCAGGCCGTCAGTCGTTTTTCGGGTATTTGCGTCCGACCTTGGGAAAAGGCGGTCAAACCCGACGCGATGACCTCGGGCTTTCGTCCATCTGGGCGGCCGGAAGTTGTGCAATGCGTTCCATCATCGTCGATTTGACCTTGGAAAACCGGCATTGCTCCCGAGAATCCGAACATGACATGGAATGCCGATAATCGGATTATGCCGCGTTTGCAGCCAGGGGCATTGAATCCCC
>JAPOVX010000175.1 GCA_026707935.1 Paracoccaceae bacterium | reverse complement strand
ACAGCTGTGGAAAACTTGATTCAATTCTTTTCATGAATGTTGTCATACAAGGGGGCGAGGTATTCGCCATCGGTCAGGATGGCGGCGCGCGATCATGAACCGATTCAGGGACAGGAAACCACTCAGGCGGATCGAGGCAACACCCGCGCGACAGTGGCCAGACCGAAAGCATTGCCGAAGTGCCGTAAACAACCGCGGATTGGCCCGCTCAGGACGGTCTGGTCAACAATGCCGCGATGCTGGATTTCAGCTTTGCGGGAACAGTCACCGCATATCACTGCGCCATCGAAGTCGATGTCAACCTTACGGGGCCCGTCGCGTCACCCGTGCACCGTTGCCGCCACGACGCCAAACCGCGGCGTCGGCCAGTGCTCCGACAAACGATGCACCGCTCTGCAACGTGTGCCTCGTTCTCACTGCGTCAGAGGTCAGGAATCTGCGCCATACGTGATTTGCGCCATACGTGAACCGCTCCCAAGATCGGCGGCGCAGTTGTTTCTCGGAACCCGGCAGTGTAAACTGGGTCAGTCGGAAATGGCCCGCGAATTGCAGCAGGCTCCGGCAGTTAATTCAGGACGCAAGAAACTGCGGTCCCAAGTGTCCGATTGCGAGGTTCCGATTATTCTTCCGGTCGTTCATTTGAGGAACGCGGTTATTCCTTCGGAAAAAACAGGAGACTAGAATGACTAAGTACTATTCCGTCGCCAGTCCAATAACGTTCGTCTTGGTGGCAGGCATAATCGCGTTTTCGAATCCCGCCCTTCACGCGGAACCGGATCGGGGGACCCTGGTCGTTGCGGTCAACCAGGAGCCGCAGGATCTTGCCGCGCAAGGTGCCTACAAGGAAATCAATGCTCCCGGGCTGCGGAACGTGCTGGAAACGCTCATTGCGGTTGATCCGGTCTCCGGAGAGTTCATTCCGGTTCTGGCAACGGCCTGGGAAAGGGTCGATGGAAGCACGCTACGGTTCACGATTCGGGAAGGCGTGACGTTTCATGACGGGACTGCCATGAGCGCCGAGGCCGTCGCCGAATCGGTGAGCTGGGTCTGGAGTGCGGAGAACGCATTCACGATCCAGGAGTACGCCGGACCCGGTGAAATCTCCGCTGTCGCGATAGATGACGCAACCGTGGAAGTCAGATCAAGCGAGCAAGATCCTCTGCTCGAATTCCGGCTGTCGCTGAATGGAATCTCGTCGCCAACGCAATTGGCGGAGAATCCTGCGAGGCATTTCGATACGCCTGTCGGAACGGGGCCCTACAGGTTCGTAGAGTGGCAACACGGCCAGTATTGGTCCGCAACCTACAACCCGGACTGGTGGGGATTGAACGCAGGCGATGCCTACGGCACCTCGAAGCCGGCCTTTTCGGACCTGAAGTTCGTCTTCCGATCGGAAGACGCCGCGCGGGTCGCGATGGTCGAGAGCGGTGAAGCTCAACTCGCCATGTTCCCGTCTGCTGACGACTGTGCGCGTGCCGCTGAAGCCGAGAGTTACAATTGCGTGACAGGACCGTCGACAACCTATCTTTACGGTCGACTCGACCATTCGCTGCATGCTGACGAACGGTTGTCGGATCCAAGAATCCGCGAAGCGGTTTTCTCGGCAATCGATATCGCAGGCATCGTCGACCTTTACGGCATGGCGTCGGTGCCCCAGGGTCAACTCGGCGCAAAGGGTACGATCGGCTTCAACGACGCGGTCGGCCCGTATGCCTATGATCTTGCCCACGCGATGTCGCTGCTGGACCAAGCCAGGGCCGACGGCGTCGATGTTGACGGGCTTGAAATCGAAATCGTGGGACGTGATACGACGCCCCGCATCAAACCGATCGTCGAGGCCCTGGGGGCAATGCTTGGCATGGCCGGCATAGGCACCGACATCAGGGTGCAGACGCCGGCGGAGTTCAACCCGCGGGTTCGCATCACAGGCTATTCGAACGAGCCTGGACGCCAGATGATGCAGGTTCACGTCAAGCAGAATCCTTCCGGAGATTACGGTCTGTTGCTGTTGTCGAACTATGCCTGCCCGAACATCGATGATCCGACAGGTCCGTCGCGGTCCTCGGTGTATTGCGACGAAGAATTCGACTCCAGCCTGTTCGAGGCCTTGGCAAGTTTCGGGGAGGAACGGGGTGTACGAATGCGGGAGCTGGTTCAGTATGTCCACGACCGGCACCTGGTCGTCCCACTCGCGTTGCTGGATCGAGGCCACCTCGTGGAGGCCGGGCTGGAATTCACATTCGGGACGGATCACAGGATCCAGGCGGTTTACGTCAAACCGGGCTCATGAATATCGGTGCGGGCGGCCCCGGGATTCTTTCCCGGGGCCGTCAGCCTTTCCACCAGGAGAACTGAAGCTCGTCCTGGATGGTGTATTTCGTCACACGAATAGCGAATTCGATTCTGCTTCTGCTGCTGACGGTCAGCTTCGTGTTCCTGGCCGGGCGATTGATCGGGGATCCGGCCCTGAACATGCTGGGGCCTGGAGCCAGCGACCTTGCTCTGGAAAAGTTGCGAAGGGCCGCGGGGCTGAACGATCCCCTCTGGCAGCAGTACTTGCGCTACATTGCCAACCTGATCCAGGGCGATTTCGGCGTCAGTTACCGTTTCGGGTTTTCGGTCCTGCCGTCGGAGGACCTTGATGCAATCGGCCAACCGGTCGTTGCGATTGTACTTGAGCGATTACCCGCGACCTTTCTGCTCGCGGCGGTCGCCATGGGACTGGCCGTCCCCCTTGGCGTGCTGATGGGGGTCGCCGCTGCGGCGAACCCGCTCTCCGCAATCGACAGGCTGGTTTCCGCGATCGCCCTTGCGGGCGTTTCGATCGTGCAGTTCTGGCTGGGCTTGATGCTGATCGTCCTGTTTGCCGTTCAACTCGGCTGGCTGCCGACCGGCGGATACGGAGGCGTGAACCACGTCATTCTTCCGGCGCTCACGCTCGCGGCGCGGCCGATCGGCAGGATCGCGCAGATTTCCAGGAGCGCCATGCTGGACGAGCTGTCGAAACCCTACGTTGTAACCGCGAGGGCAAAAGGGTTGAACGAAAGCAGGATCGTGTTCCTGCATGCACTCAGGAATGCTGCAGTGCCAATCATCACGATGATCGGGGATGAGCTGTCAGCCCTGCTGACCGGTGCTATTCTCGTCGAGAAGATCTTTGCATGGCCCGGGATCGGATTGCTGATCATCGACTCCCTGACCCGCAGTGACCTTCCCCTGATCCAGGCCTCGATCGCAGTGGTGGCTGCGCTGGTCGTTGTGGTCAATCTCCTGGTTGATCTTGCCTATCGCTTGGTCAACCCGCGAATCCGTCTCGGAAAAGGGGTCTGAACTCTTGGCGACCGGCTTCAGGATTCGAGATGGCGGAATTACCGGTCCGCAGGAGACCCGAGCCTCCTTCACGAACTATGCATGGTCGATCGTCAAAGATCGGATTACGCTGGCGGCTGTCGTCTTTTTGGCACTGCTCTGTGTATTTTCCGTCGGTGCGGAAATCCTGGCGCCTTATCCGCCGACCGGTCTGAACCTTTCCGACAGAATGCTGCCGCCCGGTGCGACCGGTACGAAGGGATCGTTCTATGTGCTCGGCACCGATGAACTGGGACGCGACCTGTTTTCCAGGTTGATCTATGGTGCCCGCGTCTCCGTTTCGGTCGGTGTCCTTGGCGCCGTGGTTTCATGCGTGCTCGGCGTTGTCGCCGGGCTGACGGCGGGCTATTTCGGCGGGCTGTACGAAGACATCATCATGCGTTTCGTTGACGGGATGCTGTCATTGCCGTCCTTGCTCGTGGCCCTGTTCGTGCTGTTCGTGATCGGTGGAGGCTACGTCAATCTGATTCTCGTTTTTTCCGTGCTCCACTGGATGGTGTTCTGTCGCCTGTCCCGGGGACTGGCGCTAGGTGCCCGAACGGCAACCTATGTCCAGGCGGCCCGGACGCTCGGTGCGTCCCGATTACGGATCGTGTTCAGGCACATCCTGCCAAATGTCATGGCGCCGATCATCGTTCTCTTCACCCTGGAAATCGCGATTCTTATCCTCTCCGAGGCATCGCTCAGCTTTCTTGGTTTCGGCGTTCAACCTCCGGACCCGTCCTGGGGCCTCATGATCGCGGACGGCCGGGAGCACATCCGTTCCGCGTGGTGGCTGGTGACATTTCCAGGCCTGGCGATCTTTCTGACGGCCCTGAGTCTGAACCTCGTTGCAAACTGGGTTCGGGCAGTGACCGACCCGGTTCAACGCTGGCGCTGGCTCAAAGGAACCTGAAACGGGACTGTCATGGAACCACTTACTTCAATCGATGGATTGCGTGTCGAGTTCCCTGCACTCGGCGGAACAGTGGTCGCGGTTCGACACGTCGACCTGCAGGTCTTTCCTGGCGAGATTTTGTGCATCGTGGGCGAGTCCGGAAGCGGAAAATCCGTGACATCGAACGCATTGATGCAGTTGACCCGTTTTTCCGGCGGACAAGTGACCAATGGCAACCTGAACTTCGTTCGCCGCTCTGGCGACGAACTGGACCTGCGTACCGCGGACGAGCGGCAGATGCGGCGGATTCGCGGTAACGAAATTGGTATGGTCTTCCAGGAACCGATGGCTGCACTGAACCCGTCCTATACCGTCGGCTGGCAGTTGTCTGAAGGCCTGATGAAGCATCGGGGGTTGTCGCGGAAGGAGGCACGGGATCGATCGCTGGATCTGCTCGTCAGGGTGCGGATTCCGGATCCGGAGCGCAGGCTGAGACAATTCCCTCACGAACTTTCGGGCGGCATGTGTCAACGGGTTGTCATCGCAATGGCCTTGGCCTGTGAACCGCGTCTGCTCATCGCCGATGAACCGACAACGGCTCTTGACGTGACAGTTCAGGCCGAAATTCTGGCATTGATCAGACGTTTGTGCAGCGAAACGGGAGCGGCCGTGCTCCTGATTACCCATGACATGGCGGTCGTTGCGCAGATGGCCGATCGGGTTGCCGTCATGCGCGGGGGCGAAATGGTCGAGACAGGATCCGTCCACCAGATCATCCTGCGACCAAGGCATGCCTACACGCGCGCGCTTTTGGCAGCGGTGCCGAAGATTGGTGAAATGGCTGGCAAGCCATCACCGGCACGGATCGGGACGTCCGGCGATGTGGACCGGAACGAAGCAATGCCTTGCGCGGGCGGGGAACGCATTCTCGAAGTCAGGAATCTCGTCAGGCGCTTCCCTGTGCACGGCGGCCTGTTCAGACAGACGATCGCAAATGTTCATGCGGTCGAAGACGTGTCGTTTCGCGTGGGCGAGAAGGAGACGCTGGCCATGGTGGGCGAGTCCGGCAGCGGCAAGTCCACGGTCGGGCGTTGCATTCTGCGGCTGGAAGAACCGGATTCCGGCGAAATTCGGTTTCACGGGCGGGACCTTCTGTCGCTGTCGCGACGGGAAATGAGAGACCGGTTCCGCGACATTCAAATGGTTTTTCAGGATCCGTACGGCTCCTTGAATCCGCAGATGAACGTGCTCGACCAGATTGCTGAACCAATCCGCAACTTCGGCCTCGACAGGGGCAGCGCGCTCGAGGATCGCGTTGCGAACCTGCTGGACCGCGTCAAGTTGCCGCGCCAGTTTCTCCTGCGATATCCGAACGAACTTTCGGGCGGTCAGCGTCAACGGGTTGCAATTGCCCGCGCACTGGCTGTGAATCCCGAATTCATCGTCGCCGACGAGGCAGTTTCCTCGCTGGACGCATCCATCCGGGCGCAGGTCCTGGACCTGATGATGGACCTTCAGTCCGAACTGGGATTGTCGTATTTGTTCATCAGTCACGACATGGCGGTCGTCGAACGCATTTCCCATTTCGTCGCCGTCATGTTTCAGGGACGAATCGTGGAAATAGGACGACGCAGCGACATTTTTGAACGTCCTCACCACCCCTATACCAGGTCCCTTCTTGCCGCGGTTCCGAAGATGGATCCGGCTGCCCGGATTTCCCGTAACGAGACCGGTGCGAGACCACTCCAAACCCCGATCCATGCTGCAGGCCACGACCCCGGACCCAGCCGCTACGACGAAATCGCACCCGGACATTTCCTGTTGCGAGACGGTATACTGTGAGTCGGCAGACCTTGGGGTTCACCCATTCCTGGGTCCCGTGTCCGATGCGGGGAATCCCGCCATGCC
This sequence comes from Paracoccaceae bacterium, assembly GCA_026707935.1. Classification (GTDB taxonomy): domain Bacteria; phylum Pseudomonadota; class Alphaproteobacteria; order Rhodobacterales; family Rhodobacteraceae; genus JAPPHA01. The sequence continues at coordinate 25,082 of JAPOVX010000175.1, read as the reverse complement.
GGCACGGAAAACGGTGTGTCGCGCCGGCACGAAGTCTTGCGCTGGAGGGTAGCTGATCGTGATTTTGGAGGGCATCCGCGACCGGGGAAGGGCGATTGGCTGGGTCCTGTTTTTTTCCGGCATCATGTTGGCGTGGTGGATCATGTTCACCATGGCCGGAATGTCGGGACTGAATGTATTCGGGGAGGCCGTCAGTGCGAACATGATGCCCATGCAAGGATTTCACGTGCTGTTTCCAATGTGGGCGATCATGATGTTGGCCATGATGGGGCCGACACTGGCGCCGGTTCTCGTTTCCTTCGAGGGGCTGATCAACTCTGGCCATGCGAACCGCACGGGATGGACGGGTTTGATCGCGGGTTATGCTCTCGCCTGGTTCGGTTTCGCAGGTGCCATGGCGCTAGTGCAATCGGGTCTTTTCCTGCTGGAGTTGATAGACCTGCTCGGAGCGGCGACGTTTCGGTGGCTTCAGGCAGCCATTCTCTTCGTGGTCGGGGGCTACCAGTTTACGCGGGCAAAGGAGGTCTGTCAGGGAATCTGCTTGTCTCCCACCTTGTATTTCCTCGGGCGCTGGCGGCCGGGGTTTCGGGGCGGTTTGCGAATGGGAGTGGGATTCGGGGCGTATTGTGTCGCATGCTGCTGGGGTTTCATGATGCTCGGTTTTATTGGCGGAACCATGAACCTCTTGTGGATGGGACTTGCAACTGCCGTCATGATACTCGAAAAGTTGCCGGAAGTCGCGACCTTCGTGACGAGACCCCTGGGTATAATTCTCATGGTTTTCGGTTTGTTGCTGGCGGGAGGAATCCTATGACGCGAACGGCTGGGGCGCGGGAGAAATCGATGACTGGCACGGGAAAGGCCGGGGTTCGTCGCAGAGACCGGCTGGAAGTCCTGGAACGAATCGACCAGCGCATGATCCCCACGCGGCGCCGGCGGGAGCCGACTGACTGGCGAATCAAGGGGGAATTATTCCTGAACTGTTCATGCACTGTCTTTTGCCCGTGTGTCGTCAGTCTGGGGAAACACCCGCCAACCGAGGGATACTGCCACGCATGGATGGCGATCAGCATCGATGACGGGCATTTCGAAGGAGAAAGTCTTGCCGGTCTGAACGTCGGCCTGCTGGTCGATATTCCGGGAAGGATGGCGGAAGGCAATTGGAAGGTTGCCGCATATGTTGACGACCGTGCAACCCAAAAGGCGTACAATGGAATTCTGAAAGTCCTGTCGGGATCAGCCGGCGGGACGACGGGCTTGTTCACCATGCTCGTGAGCACGATCATCCACGCCGAAAGAACCAAGGTCGAGATCGTCAAGGGAAAACGACGCCGTTCGATCGTCGTGGGAAGGAAAATCCAGGGAGAGATCGAGGAAGTTGCCGGACTGGACCCGGACGAACAGGTCGTCATTCGGAATAGCCGCTACTGGGTTGGCCCCGACATCGTTGTCGCGAAAGGTCTGCGGTCGCGACTCCGTGACCATGGCAGGGTTTGGGACTTCGACGGCAAGTCGGCAGAAATCTGCAGGATTGACTGGTCCGGCCCGTGACGCGCGCGCATGCAAAGGGCAAATGCGGTGCCGCGAGCGGTTCGGCGACAAGAAGAGGCAAGGGAAAGCACCATGAAATTCAATGCGCTTGTGGTGAGAAAGCAGCCAGACGGGACTACCGCCGCCGCGGTCGAGCAGATCGGGAATGATGATCTGCCAGACGGGGACGTGACCGTTGCCGTCGAGTATTCGACCGTCAATTACAAGGACGGTCTCTGCCTGGGGCCTGGAGGGGGGCTCGTCAGGAATTATCCGCATGTTCCGGGAGTCGATTTTGCCGGAACGGTCGAATGTTCGGATGACGGGCGTTTTCAGCCGGGTGACAGGGTCGTTCTCACGGGTTGGCGCGTCGGGGAGGTCCGGTGGGGGGGATTTGCCCAGAAGGCGCGTGTCAAGGCAGATTGGCTGGTCCGCGTCCCCGAGGGATTGACAACACGACATGCCATGATTGTCGGGACCGCCGGATTCACATCGATGCTGGCGGTCATGACACTGGAAGACCACGGCCTGGAACCGGGCAGCGGTCCCGTGCTCGTTACCGGTGCGGCCGGGGGCGTCGGTTCGGTCGCAACGGCCATTCTTGCTAGGCTCGGGTATGAGGTTGCCGCGGTGACCGGCAGGGCTGAAACCGGTGACTACCTAAAGTCGCTCGGGGCTTCCGAGATAATTGACCGGAAACTGATTGATGAAACCGTCAAGCGCCCGCTTGAATCGGAAAGATGGGCAGGGTGCATCGACGCTGTTGGCGGAAATATGCTCGCCCGGTTGCTCGGCCAGATGATGTACGGTTCGTCCGTCGCTGCGGTTGGTCTTGCCGGAGGGGCCAATGTGCCGGCTTCGATCATCCCGTTTCTCCTGCGTGGCGTCAGTTTGCTCGGAATTGACAGTGTCCTTCAACCGCATGCCAACAGAGTGCGCGTTTGGGACCGGATCGCGTCGGGCGTTCCCGGCGAATTGCTCGAGTCGATGGCGCATCCGGCGACGCTCGCCGATTTGCCTGACCTCGGTTCCAGGATCCTCAGGGGCAAGGTCAAGGGACGGGTCATCGTTGACGTGAACGCATAGGCTGCGGTCATCCATGGGCAAGCATGGAGAAACGCAAGATTTCGTATCGCGCCCCTGTTTGCCCCGGTGCTCCCCGGGACGGGCGGCTGAAACGCCAACAGGGAATTCCATGTCAAACGCTTAGTCTCATGACGTAACGACGGCTGCCGGCGCGGCCGACTTCGACAAAACCGGCGTTTCTGAACGATTCGACGAATCCCATGAAGCGATAGCTCGGAGAATCTCCGTCTACCGGATAGGCTTCGATCACACGCGCGTCGCGGTCGCGTGCCGTTGAAACGGCAGCGTCGAGCAACCCTGAAAAAAGACCGCGTCCCCGATACGCCCTTTTGACAAAGAAACATGTAATTGACCAAATTCGGTTTTCATCTTCTTCGCCGTTTTCCGGGCCTCCGAGTTTTTTGAACGTCGATCTCGGTGCAACCGAGCACCAGCCGACCGGGGTCTGTTCGTGATAGGCGATGATACCGACCGGCACCCCATTGGAGACAAGATCGTGTAATTGCGCCCGCAACATTCGCTTTCGTTCGTTTTTCGGCCACTTCGAAGCGCCAACAGGCTTGGGTCGCCAAACCATGCACCAGCAATATGAAGGGCCGCCTCGGCTTTCGAAAAGTTTGACGAGATCCTCCCAGATGGCTTTGTCGACGGCACGGAACCGGAACATCTGGCCTTTTTTTTCGGCCATTTCAGGGTTCTCCTGGCTTGCGTTCCTGCGCCCGATGGTCGAAGACCGAAACTCGTTGTCCGGCGCCGTATCGTCGATGCACCGTAACCGGCACGAGCCCGCGATCAACCCTGATTTCCGCCGTCGCGCAATGTTTGCACGGCAAGGAGTGTTCCGGAGCGGTGTAGTCCGGTGATCGGCGGGCAAAAGTGGACTGCGGCCGTGAGCCAGACCAGGATTCAGCCGATCGACCATGTGATGGAAAGACACCGGAAACCCGGACGTTCCTCGACATTGATTGCCTCTGCAATTTCCCGGCGCTGTCAATGCCTGCTTTCCGCTGAGATCCTAATTCATGGCCTTGGCACCGGAAATCACCGTTAGGTCGCATGTGGTTCGCTGACCTCTTTGATCTTGACCGCAAGGTACCGGGCAGCCCGCCCGGTTCCCTCTTGCAGTTTTACTTTTGGTGCCTGCAAGGAGCAGTTCCCGTTATTGGCGCCGGCGTAATATTCTCGATGGCTGCCGGTACGCTCGAGGTCTACACGGCACTGATTCTCGGCGTCGTGATTGATCGCGTTGTCAGCGCAGACCCGGACAGTCTGTTCGCGGACAACGTTGTCCTCCTGATCGGTGCGACCGCGTTTTTCCTGGTCTTGCGTCCGATCATAATCGGGCTGAGTTCGTTGTTCTCGTCGATACTCATCGCTCCAAATGTCGACGCACTCGTGCTGGCGAGACTGCATCGTCACACGATCGAGCAATCTGTCTCCTTTTTTGATGACGACTTCGCGGGCAGAATTGCACAAAGACTGCTGCAGACATCCCGGGCAATTACCGAAACGGTGGTCGAAGTCGTCAACGTTGTTTCCTTTGCTTTGGCCTCCCTTGTCGGTTCGCTTGTTCTGCTGGCATCGATCGATACCCGCGTTTCGGCCTCTTTGGGGGTCTGGCTCATCATTTACGCGGTCATGATCCGCTGGTTCATGCCGCGAATTCGGATTCGCTCCCGCAACAGGGCAGGGGCACGGTCGATGCTTTCCGGCCAGATCGTCGACACGATTACAAACATCCGAACCGTCAAGCTGTTTGCTCATAACCGACACGAAGACAAGGCGGCCCTGAAGGCTTTGAAGAATTTCAGGCAGAACGCGCTTGGCTTCGGCAAGGTAGCGACAGCGTTCAGGTTTTCGTTGATGTCGGTTTCCGGCCTTCTCCCCGTAACCCTGGTCGGAGGCACGTTGCTCCTTTGGACGCAGGGCGAGGCGACGGCGGGCGACATTGCCGCGACAGGTGCCGTGTCCCTCAGGATCGCCCAGATGTCCGGTTGGGTCAGTTTTGTCCTCATGGCGGTTTACGCCAATGTGGGCGAAGCCGAAGATGGAATGCGGACATTCGCTGTCCCCCACGGCCTGCTCGACCGGCCGCGCGCGTTTGCCCTGCCCAGGGTAGAAGGACGGATCGCTTACGAGAATGTCTCGTTTGCGTATGGGCGGCACGGAGGCGGCCTTGAAAATGTGAGTCTGGTCATCCAACCGGGCGAACATGTCGGATTTGTCGGCGAATCCGGTGCGGGAAAGTCGACCTTTGCCGCGCTGCTGATGCGCTTGTACGATCCGGAAGGCGGCAGAATCCTGTTGGACGGCCACGACCTTCGGGATGTGACACAAGAAAGCCTGAGGCGTCAGATCAGCATGGTTACCCAGGAAACGGCCATGTTCAATCGGTCGGCCCTCGAGAACATCGCCTATGGCAGACCCGGCGCGCCCCGCGAGGAGGTCATCGAGGCTGCGCGACAGGCCGAGGCGCACCAGTTCATCCTGGGACTCACCGATCAGCACGGCCGTACCGGCTACCAAACCCATCTCGGGGAACGCGGTGTCCGGCTATCGGGGGGGCAACGCCAGAGAATCGCCTTGGCACGGGCGGTTCTCAAGGACGCACCGATTCTGGTGCTCGATGAAGCGACCTCGGCGCTCGACTCGACCGTCGAGGCGTCGATACAGGACGCGTTGCGAAAAGTGATGGAGGACAAGACTGTCATTGCCATTGCACACCGGCTTTCGACCATACTTCGGATGCACAGGATCGTGGTTCTCGAGAACGGCCGAATCGTCGAACAGGGCACGCACGAAGAACTGCTGAACAGGGGCGGTGTCTTTGCCAGGCATTGGGACAGACAGATCGGTGGATTTATCGGAATAGATCATGACAAGGAGTTCGCCGATCAGGGTTTTCGTCATTCGAAATTCGGATCCTGATGTCCGTGTTCGAATCCAGTACCAAGCAGAATTGCAGCACTTGCATCGGGAGCGAGAGAGTGAAACTTGATGTTGGGTTCGCCAGGAACCAGTTTCCGGCCTTTTCCGATCCGGGATTGTCCAAATCGGCATTCTTTGAAAACGCGGGTGGAACCTATCCTTGCCGCCAGGTCGTCGACAGGCTGATCCGGTTTTATCGCGAACGCAAGGTGCAACCTTATGGCGAGTACGAAAGGTCGATCGTCGGCGGAAAGGAAATGGACGAGGCTCGAACGCGTCTTGCCGCTGCCATCGGGGTTGAAACGGACGAGCTTTCATTTGGTCCGTCGACGACGCAGAACACATATGTTCTGGCGCAGGCATTCCGGTCGATCCTGAGAAGCGGCGACGCGATTGTCGTTACTGAACAGGATCACGAAGCAAACGTTGGCCCGTGGTCCAGGCTCGCTGACGGCGGAGTGACGGTTCGCGTCTGGAAACTGGATCCGGAAACCGGCCACTTGCCGATTTGTGGCCTGGAATCTCAACTGGACCGGCGAGTGAAACTGGTGTGTTTCCCACACTGTTCAAACATCGTTGGCGAAATCAATCCGGTCAGGACGATTTGCCGGATGGCGAAAGACGCAGGCGCCTGGACCTGCGTCGACGGCGTGAGCTATGCGCCACATGGTCTTCCGAACGTACGGAGCCTGGGCGCAGACATATACCTTTTCTCGACGTACAAGACCTATGGCCCGCACCAGGGCGTCATGGCGGTGCGCAGGAAACTGGGAAAAAGGCTTCCGAACCAGGGCCATGAATTCAATGCGGGATACCCGGTTCACAGATTGACGCCAGCCGGCCCGGATCATGCCCAGGTTGCCGCGTCTGCCGGGATTCTGGACTACGTTGACCTGCTGAATGATCATCACCGGGGGACCGGCATACGACCCGATGCGCAGTGCGCATACGTCGCGGGGTTGATGCGGGAACATGAGACCATAGTCCTGAAGCCTCTGCTGGATTGGCTATCCCGCAGCAATGCTGTCCGCCTGATCGGTTCAGACAAGGCAGAGGAGAAAGTGCCGACCGTGTCGGTTTTACTGGACCGACCGGGGCAAACCGTCGCGGCTGCTCTCTCCGCCCATGGAATCATGGCCGGCGGAGGGCATTTTTATGGTGTACGATGCCTCAAGGCCCTCGGAATCGATCCGACTCACGGCGTTCTTCGACTGAGCTTTGTCCACTACACCGAAGCGGATGATGTCGCACGCCTGATTGACGCGCTAGAAATGGTCATCTGAGGTCGGTGGACCTCTCTCGGGATGGCCTTGCGTCAATTCCGGACGGCGAAACGACCCGGAGTCAAGGCCGGTCGGGGATTACCCGGATGGTTCCGGACTCACGACCGCTCCAGGCTCTCGAGTTGCTGTGCCAATAAATCCATCCCGGCCTGCCACCCTTTGTCCATGTTGCCGACCGCCCGGGAGAAACAGTTTCGTTCGTCTTCGGTTGCATCATGAGGTGCCCAGGTCATGCGCATGCTGGTTTTGTTGCCGGAACCCTCGAGGTGTAACTCCAACCGGACCTGCCTGGGCCAATCCGGCATCATCGGGTTGGGAATCGGGTTCCAGTTTTCGTCTGTCACGAACTGGATCGCGGACAGGCTGACCCCAGGGTCGACCGCGACATAATCCAGACGTTGATAATGTGATGCCCCGCCCATACGCATTTCCAGCAGCCATTGGCCACCAGGCCTGACGTCAAGTTCATGGATAACCGTCTCGACGCCCGGGCCATACCAGTGCGATACGAGATCCGCCTCAGTCCAGGCTTTCCAGACGAGGTCGCTGTGAGAATCAAAATCGCGTTCCAGGACGTAAGTCGACGAATCAGACATGGTCGGGTTTCCTGTCAGTAAATCGAATTGGCAACTCTTCTGTTCGGCCGCGTTGGCCGGTGCGCATCTTATGAATGAACAGGCAGCTCACCGGGCGGTATGCACGTTGCACCTACCACAGTAGCCGGCGTTGACCAACATCGTTTGGTGAGCCGCAATGCCCGTCGGGTTCTGAATGCCGCGGCGGTTATTCCGTGCAATCCGTAGTATCTGTCGGGACGGTCCCGGAACAAGGCAGCGTTCATGGGCCGCGTCAGGTCAGAAGGTCCCGGTCGCCGGTGCCCGGGGGGCAAAAGGGGAGGAATCCCGTTTCGCCAGGTTGCCCATTCACCGAGCCACGCGGGGCATTCGGACTTGCAATCACGATGAATTGGGCACACGAGGGGACCTTTCTCGTGCAGAGGCGGGGCGGAATATCCAAGGTCGCCGATGATTTTCTTTCTGATCTTAGCCGGGTTGATCCTGTTGCCGGCAGGTGGGGAACTTGTCGTCCGCGGCTCAGTACGGTTGTCGCGCATGCTGAATATCTCTCCGTTGGTTGTCGGCGTGACGGTCGTGGGATTCGGGACATCGCTCCCTGAGGTCGTCGTCTCCATCAACGCGGCCCTGTCAGGTTCGCCAGGATTGGCTGTCGGAAACGTGGTGGGAAGCAACATCGCCAATTCGCTGCTGGTCATCGGCCTGCCTGCCCTGTTCGCGCCGGTCATTGTTGACACAAGGGCGGTACTTCGCGACGGAGTGGGGCTCCTGGGCGTCACGATCGTTTTCGTCGGAATCTGTCTCCACGGCTTGCTGAACACCTGGTCGGCGATCATTCTCCTGGCATTGCTGTGCTTCTATGTCGCGATTGCGACAAGAACGGGTTCCGGCTCCGAAACGCGATCGCTGGCGTCTCACGCCAACGTGCAGACAGACGAATCAGGCCAGAAAAAACAGCATTTTATCAAGACATTGTTAATCATTCTTGCGGGATTCGCCGCTATTGCTGCCGGTGCCGAATGCCTGGTGTCGGGCGCAGTCGAGCTTGCGCGGAGACTGGGCGTATCGAACGAGATCATCGGATTGACCATCGTTGCAATCGGTACGTCATTGCCGGAACTCGTAACGGCACTCGTGGCGGCATACCGCAGGCAAACCGATCTTACACTCGGAAACGTCCTCGGGAGCAATATCTTCAATCTGGCGGGGGTCGCCGGCGTGACAGGGCTGATCGTTCCGCTGCCGTTTTCCGACGAGATCGCGCGGTACGACATTTGGGTTCTTGCGGCTACAACCGTACTACTGTTTCTGTTCATGTGGAGCCATTACAGGATTAGCCGCGTCGAAGGCGGAATCCTTTTCGCCGGCTACTGCTTGTATATCGGGTCACTCATTGGCCTTTAAACCGGCGCCACATGATCATTCGATGCCGACGTTTCCCGGAAGTCGACCCGATCGCGGTTCGCGATCGGTAACCCCCGAAACGCCGCCGTTGGAGTGGTTGAAGGCAGGAAGTGGCGGAAGTAAGAACGCGGGCGTCCGCACTGAGAATTCGGGTGGAGCATGAGAATCAGGTCAGACTTGGCAGACGCGGTGGGAAATACGCCGTTGATCCGCCTGAACCAGGCCTCGGATTTGACCGGGTGCGAAATTCTTGGGAAGGCCGAATTCCTGAATCCCGGGCAGTCGGTCAAGGATCGTGCTGCCCTTGGAATCATCAGGGATGCCGAGGAGCGCGGTCTCCTGGAACCAGGGGGAACGATCGTCGAGGGAACCGCGGGCAACACCGGGATCGGGCTGGCGCTTGTCGGCGGGTCACTTGGATACCGCACGGTCATCGTGATTCCCGAAACACAGAGTGAAGAAAAAAAGGACATGCTTCGCCTGGCCGGCGCCCAGCTCATCCAGGTACCGGCAGTGCCTTATCGCAATCCCAACAACTACGTTCGCTATTCGGGGCGCCTGGCGGGATTACTGGCGAAATCGGAGCCAAATGGCACCATCTGGGCGAACCAGTTCGACAACGTGGCCAACCGGCGGATTCACGTGGTGACCACGGCGCCGGAAATCTGGAAACAGACTGGCGGTAAGGTGGATGCTTTCATTTCTGCTGTTGGCACCGGAGGTACGCTGGCCGGAGTCGCCGAAGGGCTCAAGTCCCGCAAACCGGACGTAAAGATCGGTATCGCGGATCCGGAGGGTGCCGCGCTGTTCAGCTACTATGCGTATGGCGAGTTGAAAGCGGAAGGCACCTCGATCACGGAGGGGATCGGACAGGGTCGAATCACCGAGAACCTGGCCGGACTCGAAGTCGATTTCCCGTACCGTATTCCGGACTCTGAAGCCTTGCCGATACTGTTTTCGCTCTTGCAGAAAGAAGGCCTTTGCCTGGGTGGTTCCACGGGCATCAATGTGGCTGGCGCAATCCGCATGGCGCGGGATCTCGGTCCCGGTCACGTGATCGTTACCGTGTTGTGCGATTATGGAACGCGATATCAGTCCAGACTGTTCAATCCCGAGTTTTTGAGATCAAAGAACCTGCCTGTCCCCGGCTGGCTCGACGGGGAGGTCACGGAAATTCCGACAGTCTATGTCGAGAGCGAAGAGTGAACCGAGGGTAACAGGAATGGTTCGGGGTCCGGCGATCCGTGGGACCGGGAACGGGAGAGGCCCGGGTTCGAATCAGAGGAAAACAGTTTGATGACCGTATCACTTTACGAACGAGATGCTTACCTGAGGGAAGCGGACGCGACCCTGGTCGCGATCAATGATCGTGGTGGTGTCATCCTTGACCGGTCATTGTTCTATCCGACCGGCGGCGGCCAGCCCGGGGACTCGGGCGCCCTCGTCGTCGACGGCGAGACGATCAGAATCGCGACCACGGTCAAGGGCGATGGTGAAGACATCGTTCTCGTTCCCGAATCGCCTGTCGAACTGCTGGCCGGAACTCCTGTCCTGCAGAGGATTGATTGGGACAAAAGGTTCGCCCATATGCGGGTTCACACCGCATTGCACCTTCTCTCGGTCGTTATCCCGTTGCCGGTCACGGGTGGCCAGATATCTGCCGAAAAGGGCCGCCTGGACTTTGACATGCCGACTGCGCCCGATGACAAGCAGGCGATCGAGGATTCATTGAACGATCTGGTGGAACGGGACCTTGAAGTCACGGACGAATGGATTTCGGACGAGGAACTGGCGGCAAATCCCGGGCTCGTGAAAACGATGTCGGTCAAGCCGCCAAGCGGACGCGGCAAGGTTCGGTTGGTTCGAATAAGCAAGGGCGACGAGCTCGTCGATCTTCAGCCGTGTGGCGGTACACATGTGCGAACGACAAGAGAGATTGGCAGGCTGCGCCTCGGAAAAGTCGAAAAGAAGAGCCGCCTCAATCGCCGCGTGAACATCCATCCGCTGGAGATTCCATAGAATCCAGGCGTGCACGGCAACCGAAACCGGGACCAGTTCGCGATCCCGGTCGGTATCGGATCTAGCCGTGACCGGTTTGGTTTCTTCTTTCGACCGCCACTCGCGTTCCATTCCCGGATCTCCGTGCTCGACGGGGTTCAACGCCAATTCGGCATCCAGGGCCCGGTTTTCGCTTGACGTACCAGCCGAACGGGTGCGGTGCGTCCTGGGGCGTTCGTGCACACCAGTTTGCTTCCCGCGCATCGGAGACAGACGTTGATCGTACTGAATTCGGGGGAACCCGGAGGAAGAAACGGGAGTTTGACCTCGGCCGTCATAGGACAGCAATTCCCGCCTCTTCGAAAGAAGGACAAGTCTTCGCGCCTTTTGAGCCGGCGGTTGTTTCCGGGGTCGAAAAGGTCAGCCGCCTAGTTTCCCGGAATGATCTCGAAATGCGCTTCGGTTGGTTGGCAGGATTCTCCATTGACGGGAACCATGTCCTGGGGGCAGGCCGACATGGCAACGATGCAGTCCATCCTCGCACGCAGGACGACATGATCACCCGGCCGGGACAGGGGGGGCTCGAATCCCAGGTTACCAGAGTCGTCCCAGGGGATGTTCATGAAGAGATTCAGGGGTGCAGGCGTATGGGTCACGACAATTCCCAATTCGGCCATGGCGGATGCCAGGTTGTCAGCGCAATTGTCGTGAACCCCCTCGAATCCCAGCAGACGGTATCGCCAACGATCGCATGCTGCCATCATCGTGTCGTGTCGACCGGGCGAGGTGTCTTCGTCGAGCACCAGAATCTCGCGGCGCCTGTTGGTGATCAGTGCGTCACCGACACGGGGCGTCATCCGCATGTTGAACACCCGGGTTGCATCCATGGCCATGAATTCGGTCGAGTCGGCCGTACTGAACGCCCAGGTGTCGACCACCTGCTGGCCGTGAGTATTGATGATGCGAATCCGTTGTCCCGCATTGAGCGGGCACGCTGTTCCCGAACGGGCAGGGAGGATCCTGATCTTTCCCATGTGGAGCGCCTCCTTTCACGGGCCAAGATTAGCGATTGGCAACAGATCCGGCAAATTCCGGCCCGCGAGCGGTTCCGTTCAGACAGGGTTTTGGCGGCAGATCGCCATCTATTCGCTTTTCTCCGGCGGGGTGCAGAACTCCGAAGGCGCTGGCGCCCAAAACTGGAGTTTCCTCGTGCGGCTCAGCCTACTGGGCCAGGTCCAATCGCTTTTTCCGGGAACTGAAATGTCTCTTTGTCGTGCCGAAGCCAGGTTCGGTCAATCTTTGTTTTGGGCACGTGGTTCACGCGAATCGCTTCGAACGCCCGCCAATCCGTTACCACCTCGTCCGGCCGGTCTTTGCTTCTGCCAAGGAAAGAGGCTTCGTTCGGGCCGTAATCGCCGGCCTCCGGCGAACTGTAGCGAAGGTCCGCGGACCACCGGATCAGGCCCGATACATTGTCCGTAGACCTGTGCGGTGTGAGATTGGTCATCATCACGGCATCACCGACATCGGCCGGGACCGGGACCGGATTCACGTCGGGCATGTGGTCGGGATGTACGCTGAGCCCAGGCGCCTTCAGGTCGCCCCAATAGTGACGGATCACACCCTTTCTGTGACACCCGGGCAGGACTTCCATGCATCCCGTTTCGACCGTCGCATTCATCAGCGGCACCCAAATTGTCGGGACGAGGTCATCGTCAGCACAGGAGTGGAAATAGGCCGAATCCTGGTGCCAGGGTATGACGCCCTCCGCCAGCCCCGGCAGCTTTGGACGCAACCGGTAGATGCTGGACACGAGGATCTCAGGCCCCAGCAATTGCTCCATGATGTCGAGAATCGCCGGGCATGTGAGCAATTTGAATATTGCCGGCCCGGTGTGGGTCCCATGCGCTACCGGGTCGAGGATTCTTGTCGACTGGGAATGCAGAAGTGCGGTTCGATGGAGAAAATCCGCGTTTTCGTGCATCTCAGTGATCTCTCCGCGCTCCCGAAGTATCTTGGCTTGCCTGTCGATCTTCACTTCAATTTCGTCTTGCAGCGCCTGAACCGCTGCCCGGGGCACCGCATTTCGTACGATGAGATAGCCTTCACGATGAAACTGGTCGATTTGGGCTTGGTCTAGCATGGCTTTTCCCTTGCCTATTGCTACGCGCGACGAGGACTGGCGATTGCCCGGGGCTACCGCCGCCACAGCATGTTCTGGCTATGAGCCCGGCTCTGAAAGATGCGTTCGCCTAAAAGCCTGTTCGTTGCTGTCGAAAAGATGGAGTTTCGCGATTGGCGCGGTCAAATGTACGCGGTCGCCAATCTTTGCAGGAACGTTTCCATCAAGTTTTGCCAGGACTGGCTCAACCAAACCGCAATCCACATAGATCATTGTGAATTCGCCCAATACCTCGACAATGTCGATATCGCCGGAGACAATAGCGGTGGCCTCGTTGCCAATCTCAAAGTCCTCCGGCCGGATTCCAAGTGTGCCGTTCGACCCCACAGCGTCCGCTGTAACCGGTAGATTGACAGATATCGGGTTTCCATTGGTGGGTGTGACGGTCGCCTTTGGCTCGGTGCTGTCGATCAAACACGGAACTAAATTCATGGCTGGCGAGCCGATGAAACGGGCCACGAACAAGTTTATCGGATGATCATAGAGATCGATTGGCGTCCCGACCTGTTCGATTACGCCGTCATTCAAAACGATGATGCGGTCTGCCAGTGTCATCGCTTCAACCTGGTCGTGGGTGACATAGATCATCGTCGTATGTGACATGCTCTGATGCAGCTTGGCGATCTCGATTCTCGTTGCCACGCGCAGTGCGGCGTCGAGATTGGACAATGGCTCATCGAACAGAAAGACCCTTGGATCGCGGACAATGGCCCGCCCGATCGCGACCCTTTGGCGTTGCCCACCGGAAAGTTGTTTCGGAAGTCGGTCGAGTAGTGGCGTCAATTGCAGAATGTCGGCGGCTTCGTGGACGCGCCGCTTGGTCTCCTGCTTGCTGGCCTTGGCGAGCCTCATCCCGAACGACATGTTTTCAAAAACGTTCATGTGGGGGTAAAGGGCGTATGACTGAAACACCATTGCTATGCCGCGTTTTGACGGTGCCACATCCGTCACGACTTCGCCGCCGATCTCCACTTCGCCTGCGGTAAGTTCCTCCAGTCCGGCAATCAGGCGCAAAAGTGTCGATTTACCGCAACCTGACGGGCCGACAAACACAACGAATTCGCCGGATTGGATTTTCAGGTCGACACCCTTGATGACGTCGACGTCGTCGAAGGCTTTCCAGATACCCGAAAGAACAACCTCGGTCATTTCAGACCTCCCTGCATGGCGGGTTCAAGGCAAATGGATCAACGTCTATCCGCTTCGAAGCCGGTCAATCGTCGCCCGTTGGGCGCCGGTGTCCCCGGTTACGACAATTCATGCCCTTGCGTATTTTCCTTCATGATCAGTTCAACCGGCACCCGCGATTCCCTGAACGGCTCACCGTCGTGCTGTGCCAGCAGTGTCTGGATCGTTAGCTGAGCGGTTCGCTTCAGGTCCTGGTGAATGACGGCCTTCATCGAGCCTTCCATGAGATACCGTCGGGTCGTGGCCGTCAGGTTATGACCGAACAGGATGATATCTTGCGTTTGACCATGCTCCTTGATTGCCTCAACGACGCCGTGATTGCCGGCACCGACGCTGTAAATGCCGACGATGTCCGAGTATTCCTTGAGCATCTGGTCAACTTGTCGATAGTTGCCATCTGAATCGTCGCCGCCGGATACCAGATCCAGCACTTCCAGATCTGGAAATTCCGCGCGCAGGATACTTCGAAAGCCGATTTCCCTTAGCTCGTGGCTGCGATAGAGTTGGCCGCCCCACAGTACGGCGACCCGCCCCGGCCGACGAATGAGTTGACCCATCAGGAACCCGGCGGCGCGGCCGGCGGCGCGATTGTCCATGCCAACGACAGGAACGTTCAACGATCCGTCAAAGCCAGACGATATACAGACGACAGGTATGCCTTCGTCGAAAACACGGGCGACTGCGTCAGACACGGCGGGGTGGTCGAGGGCAATGAAGGCAATTCCCGAAGCACCGCGCGCGCGTATTCTATCAAGCTGATTTGCCAAAGCAGATGGATTCATCTTTTCGACGAACGAACAATTCACACCGACACGATTAGCTTGGCCGAGCGCTTGTGAAGATCGCGCAAAAAACGACGTCCCCGCTTCGTTATCCTTTGGAAGAAGAATTTCAAAATGATGCTGGGCCGGCCGTCTTCGGTCGCGTGTTCGTCCCGGCTTACGTGCCATAACGATTTCCATAGCATGGCGGACACGCCGCTCCATCGCTTCCGAAACGCCGTCCCGGTCGTTCAGAACCCGGTCGACCGTCGCCGTGCCAACCCCCGCTTCGCGTGCGACATCCGCTATCCGAACCGGCCGCCTACGTTTCATTCGAGCTCCGTTCAATTCAATTGACCAATTAACCGGTATGTATCCTGATTTCGAATGTGATGCATCAGAAATTGCGGCAGATGATTTAAAACCGCATTGATGCAATTACAATTTGATGGCATAGTTGATGTGAAAATTGAATGGGAGGATCAATCATGCTATGTGAATTAGCAATCAAGAATACATCGCCGCAACCTGAGTCCAGGCATCCATTCTCAACGAAGTGGGCAATGAAAATCGCTGTCGGGGCTGTTGCCGTTCTGGCTGCCATGATGCCCGCAGAGGAAGTCAGGGCTCAGGATGACGAGGTACACCTGACAATCTGGCCCGGCCGATACACCCCTACCCGGGTGATGGCAACTGCCGGGGGCGGTACGAAGTCGAGCGCAATTCAGGGCATCGACCCCATTATCGCTGCGTATCAAGAGTTGCATCCCAATGTGACGATCGAAGTGATCGGGCAGTCCATCAATGCGGACACGCGGCGCTGGATGGTTACGCAACTGACTGGCGGGGTTGCGCCCGACATCATGTGGTATTTGGGTGATTGGGCAGTCGAGGATTTTCGCAAGAAATGGCTGGTCCCGATCAACGAGTATCTCGAACGACCAAACCCCTACATTGAGGCAGGTCAACCCGGGTCGGAACGGTGGCGCGACCTGTTTTTCCCACAGATCGAAGTCTGGAAGGCGCCCAATGGCGAATTGTATGTAGTCCTGGCCGATCAGATCCAGGTCGGCATCTACTATAACAAGGACCTGTTCGCGGAAGCGGGGGTGGACGGCGTACCCAACAACTGGGAAGAGATGATGGTGGCTGCCGAGAAGATCCAGGCGACCGGTGCATACGGCTTCGCCGCCACGGGCAACAACCTGCATCAGCTGACGTGGGTTTCCGGCTGGCTGACCAATTTCTTCTACCATCCCGAGATCGGCAAACATGACAAAGACGGGGATGGCGTGCTGGACAAGGTCGAAATGGCGACAGCGGTCAAGGAAGGAACCTATTCCTACAACGACGAACGCAATCGCGCCCGGTTGATGGAACTGAAACGTTTCTCCGACTATTGGCAGCCCGGTGCGCTTGGCACCGACATGGGCGCCGCTGTCCGGTTGTTTGTCACCGGTAGGGCCGGAATGCTGGTTGTCGGCACCTGGATGCTGCCAACCATCACTGAGGACCCGAATCGAGATTTCGACTTCGGCATTTTCTATCTGCCGGTTGTCGATTCCGCGACATCGGACCTGATCCCTGACGGAGTTCCACCGACGAACAAGTCCGCAGGGTACGGCTCGTTCCAGTACGCGGTGACAAATACCGCAGTAGAAAGCGGCGAAGTCGAGGCGGCGATAGACTTCCTCATGTTCGCAACCCAGCCCGATCAGCTGAACCAGATGATCCTTGAAGGCGGAATCGCGTTGCCCGGTGTGCATGGCGCTCCGCCCAATCCCGATCTGGAAGATTTCAAGGAATCGGTGACACTGGCGCGGGCGCCCTATCAGGAAGATGACTCGATGTTCGATTCCGTTTTCGCCGAGAAGTTCCTTGTCGTCACGTCTCCGTATCTTTCCGGGGACCAGACCCTGGACGAAACGGTCGATCGCCTTAATGCCGAAATGGACCAGGCTGCCGATCGCGTTCTCGGAAACTAGTCCGGACACGGCATAGTCTCTGCCTTGCAACATGAAGGTGACGCATTTTCGCGTCCCGTAAGTGCACGCCGCCGTCGGCGGCGTGCACTTAACAAAATTCCGATCTATTTGTGCCTGATTCCGGCGCTGATCTTTTTGGTTGTATTCAGCTACTACCCGTTTTTTTCCGCGTTTTATCACAGCCTGTTCAAATGGGACGGCGTGAACTCGACATTTATCGGGTTCAAGAATTTTGTCGACCTGGTCAGTGACGAACGGCTTGGACCCTCGGCCAAGAACATCTTCATACTTACCAGTGCCGGCGTTTTCTTTGCTCTGACATTGCCGCTGATCGCGGCGGTATTCATTCATAATCTGAAGTCCCAAAGAATGAGCACGATCTATCGCTTTGTCTTCACGATGCCTCTGGTCATTCCCTGGGTGGTTACTGTCCTGGTCTGGCAGTTTCTTTACGATCCGTTGGACGGGCCCATAAACCGGTTTCTGATCGCTGTAGGATATCCCGAGTACGTCCGCGCCTGGCTGGCCGACCCCGATATTGCAATCTTTGCGATCGCGCTTATCGGCGGCGGCGGGACCGGCGTTGGTTTTCCATTCGTGGCCGGTCTGAACCTTCTCGTCTACTTGTCAGGCCTGAACAACATTTCAAGCGAGGTCAAAGAGGCAGCCATCCTCGAAGGCGCCACGAGTTGGCAAATGTTTCGCAACATTGAATTGCCGCTCATTAGAACGCAGATCCGAATTAACCTGGTGATGACGATAATCACGCAGCTTCAGACGTTTCATACCATCATTCTCTTGACGCGTGGCGGACCCGGTTATTCGACGATGGTGCCTGGAATGGCGATGTATCAGGATGCTTTCGAATTCAGTCGAATGGGTTACGCATCGGCAATTGGCGTGGTCCTGTTCGTTATCATGCTGGTTATCACGCTGGTCGCCAATAATCATCTGCGGACCTCCACCGATTTTGATCCGGATTGAAGCCATGTCGACCTTGATCAAACCCAAACCAAGGCATCGGCGACCCGAACTGATGGCCGTCTTGAGGAAAGAGGATCGGGTAAAACACGCCTATCTTTTGGTCATGGCGCTGCTGACCTTTTTTCCTTTTTGGTTGTTGTTCGTCGTGTCCTTCAAGGATCTGCCGCAGTTCTACCACAACGTCTGGACACTCGATTACCCGTTACATTTCGAAAATTACACGTTGGCGTTCAAGGTCGTCGGAAAATACATCATCAACAGCGTAATCGTGACGGCAGCAACGATAGTCGGCGTATTGTTCGTCTCCAGTCTCGCAGCCTTCGCCTTTGCCCGGTACAGCTTCCCGGGAAGCAATTTCCTGTTCATGCTGATCATCAGCCTGCTGATGGTTCCCTCGGTCCTGACGATGGTCCCGGCCTTCGTCCTGGTCAAGAACCTCGGCATGCTCAACACCTTGTGGGGACTCATCCTGCCTGGAATCGCTGGCCTTCAGGTCTTTGCGATTTACCTGCTGCGCAACTTCATGGCCGGATTGCCGGAAGAGCTGTTCGAGGCGGCCAGGATGGACGGGGCGGGAATCTGGCGAAGCTATTGGCACGTCGCACTGCCGCTGTCACGCCCGGTCCTCAGCATCGTCGTCATAACGTCGCTCCTGAACACATGGAACGACTTCATTTGGCCGCTTATCGTGATCAGCGACGATGACTTGCGAACAATTCCGATCGGGCTCGCATTCTTCCGGACGCAATATCAAACCGACTATGGTCCGCTCATGGCCGGTTACATCATTTCACTTTTGCCGTTGCTGGTCGTGTTTCTGTTCATATCCAGAGAATTCGTGAGAGGTCTGACCGCGGGAGCCATCAAGATGTGAATCGGTCCGATCCTGCCTGGGCAGGGGGTAGGCGGATTGAAGGCGCGTCTTGTCGAGGCGAGCTGATCGGCACCGCACGAAAAATTACGAGAAGGACAATTGGGAATGCCGTTTCGCATTCATGATCTGAAAACTGAATTCGCGACAAATCCGATCGGAATAGGAACGTACCGACCAAGGTTTTCATGGAAATGCAGCCATCCGCGAAGCTGGGAAAAGGCGACTCATTTCCATGTCCTTGTCGCTTCGACCACGGAGTCGCTCGCCTCTGGCAAAGCGGACCTTTGGGACAGCGGAAAGGTTCCGACGAGCCGGTCGCCCCTGATAGAATATGACGGCCATCCGCTGGAAAGCCGATCTGTAGGCCATTGGATGGTCCGGCTGTGGGACTCGGAAGACACCGCAAGCGACTTCAGTGCGGCCGGTTCTTTCGAGGTTGCGCTGCTTGAACAATCCGACTGGCGGGCGAACTGGATCGGCTTCCCCGCCGGCCGTACCGGAAAGGCACTGTATTTTCGAAATGCCTACACACTGGAAAAACCGGTTGCCCGGGCTCGGGCCTATATCTGCGGAGTCGGCTGGTACGAGTTCCGTATCAACGGGCAAAAGGTCGGCGACCGGGTGCTTGAACCGGCACAGAGCGAGTTCAGCAGGCGCGTGCTCTACTCCACGTATGACGTCACCGAATATCTTGATCCGGGCGCCAATGTCGTCGGGGCAATCGTCGGAGCAGGCTGGTACGGTGTGCCCAAGCTTGTCGCGCAGATCGAAGTCAGGTTCGCGGATGGCACGACACGGCTGATGATCACCAATGGCCGAAACAACAATGACGTCGATCTGTGGATGGTTTCGGACGGTCCCATCGTTTCGAGCAGCGTATTTGACGGCGAAGTTTATGACGCTCGCCTCGAGAAGTCGGGTTGGGACCGATCAACAAGAGACGAGTCTTGCTACGTGCATGGCGGGGCATGGGTTTCTTCGATGGTCGTCGATCCTCCTGGTGGAAAATTGGTGCCGCAGACGATGGAACCGGTCCGTATCGTGGAATCACTGAAGGCACGTTCCATCGATCAGCCCAAACCGGGAATCTTCGTGCTGGATAATGGTCAAAATCTCGCCGGCTGGGCCGCACTCACGGCTGCAGGAAGGCGTGACACTGCGATCACGATGCGTTTTGCCGAGTGCCTCTACGAAGACGGCACGGTCAACCAGGAAAACCTGCGTTTCGCTGAGGCGCGGGATCAATATATTTTTTCGAAAGACGGGACCCAGACATGGGAACCGCGCTTCACCTATCACGGTTTCCGTTACATCCAGTTGGAAGGGTTTCCGGGCGAACCGACGGTCGACTCCATCGAAACCAAGGTCATCCGCTCGGACGTCGCGGCAACCGGGCGATTCAAATCCTCGGATGCTCTCGTAAACCGCATCGAGGAATCCGTGCGATGGACCGAAGTGTCCAACCTGCATGGCTTGCCGACCGACTGCCCCCAGCGCGCAGAGCGCATGGGCTGGTTGAACGACATGGCTGCCCGATCCGAAGAATTGATCTACAATTTCGACGTTTCCCGATTCCTCCCAAAGTGGCTTGACGACATCGGAGACGCTCAGGACCCCGTATCCGGAGCGGTCTCCGATACCGCCCCGTTTCGCTGGGGCGCCAGGCCGGGAGACCCTGTCAGCGTTTGCTACGCCTTGATCCCCTGGCTCTTGTACCAGCATTTTGGCGACGAACGCGTTCTGGAAACTCATTTCCCGGGCATAAAACGCTGGGCCGATTACCTGACCTCAAGGGCCAAGGATCACATTGTCGAGGATGGTTACATCGGCGACTGGTCGCCCCCGGTTACCGAGGCGATCGTCGGTAGCATCGGGACATCCGCCGTTTCGGCGCATACGCCCAGCGCGCTGATTTCGAGCGCCCACTATTATCATCTGCTCAGACTTCTGACGCGGATATCAGAGGTAATCGATCGGAGTGAAGACGGGCGCAAATTTCGCGAACTGGCGGCCAATGTCCACAGAGCTTTCAACCGGCGGTTTTGGGACGAACAGACTGGCGGCTATGCAAGCAACAACCAGGCCTGTAATTCCGTGGCGCTTTACATGGGCCTGGTGCCGGACGAGAAAAAGGCATCGGTCCTGGCAAACATCGTCAAGGACGTGGAAGACCGTGACTTCCATCTCACGACCGGGAATCTATGCACCAAATACATATTTGACGTTCTCTCGGACGGCGGCGAAATTGACACCGCCTATCGTTTGTTGACACAGACAAGCTATCCAAGCTGGGGATATATGTTCGAACGCGGCGCCACCACCATGTGGGAACGCTGGGAAGAGGGCACAGGTATCGGCATGAATTCCCACAACCACGGAATGTACGCTTCGATCGGTGCGTGGCTCTATAAAGCGTTGGCGGGCATTCGCGTGGGCCGCGATTGCAGCGGGTTTTCGAGTGTGGTGATCGCTCCGAAGATTCCGTCCGGGCTGACATCGGTCGACGCCGCTCTCGATACGGTCAGGGGAACGATCGAGACGTCGTGGGAGAATGCTGCGGGCGGATTTTCATTGACGATCAGCGTGCCTCCCGGAGTGGACGCCGAGGTTCATTTCCCGAGACTGGGCAAATCAGACGAACAGTTGACCGATGGCGGCGCGGTGGTTGCCGAACATAGCGCGTCCGGAATTTCCAAAATCCGCAATGAAGCAGACTCTATTGTATTCAACGCCCGGTCAGGAAAATACCGACTCGGCCTCGCATCGACCTCAAATGCGTTGTGACGCCAGTCAAAAACCCTTCATCGCCATTGCGGAAGTCCACCGGCTTCGTCGCGACGGCAACCCCCACCGCCTGACCGGGTACGGTCATTGCGGCCTAGGCACGTGCACTGCCCGTTTTTCTTGATCAGTCGCTCAACCGGTAGCTTGATCCTGAATTCGACGCTGCCACTACCGGAGGGAACTCACGGACCGTGAAACTGGCGTACCGGATTCGCGCCCGTTCTTCCGGAAGCAATCCGATGACCTCACGGTCTCGGTGCCGTCTCGAGACCGGAGACGGCCGATGAAACCGAAACGGGCTCATCGCGTTGGCATTACGTCGGCTACACGCCCCTTGTCGGTGCACAGGTGCGCTATGCAGCCCAGAACCGCGTAAGCCGACCGGCCGCGGGCCGTGCTCGGCTTCTCGTCGGCCTCGGAAGACCGTGCCCTGCGATGCCTTTACCGCATGGTCTCCAGCCGTCAGGGAGCGGAACCTGTAGTGCGTGATCGACGATGCCAGCCTCCCTGATCATGCCATGGAACCCGAACCCGAACCCGGTCTCCCCCATCCTCCCAACCGTGCGCTTCCGGTTGCCGCGCGACTGGGAGGGGCGGTACCGGGTGACAGCTGGCTCTGATGGAGACCTTTGTCGAGATCCCGCGCTTCGCAGCCGTCGTGTACAGAAAATACAGCTGCGACTCAGCGTAATAAACTGTAAAATAAGCGAAAAGTCGGAGAACGACCGACGCCGGTCTTGGATCTACGCATGAAACCTTCGGAATTCTCCCGGTTCGCGCCGCTGTAAGCAGGTCTGCCGGGACCGGAACAACAATGTCCGATGCGCGTTCAACCGGTACGAACGACATCTCTTGCGTTTGATCCCGTAAAGTCTTGCCGCCTGCTTCCACACAGTATAATCGGCTATGAGTTCAAGGAGAGGTGGCCGAGTGGTCGAAGGCGCACGCCTGGAACGCGTGTAGGCGGGGAACCGTCTCCAGGGTTCGAATCCCTGTCTCTCCGCCATGAATGATGATCGAATACTTGAATTTCTCCGCGGGCGTTGGAACCAACCCGTTTACGTCGTGCGCACCGGCGACGGCCCGGATCACCTTACACGATGCCATCCCGGGTTTCTGACAGAAGCAGGTCGACGACGCGTCGAAGCGCCTCCTCGTTCGAGTCACCCTCAAGGCGCCGCATCCGGTACAGGTCAAGCTGACGGTCTGCACTTGCGCCTTGTTCGACGATCTTGAGCGTGTGACGTACTTCTGCTTCGCAACCGAGCGCTCTGGCATCATCGGCGATCCTTTCAACGAGTTCGGCAAGGTAGTCCTGGATATCGACGCGACCGGAGTCCACGTTCGGTTCGCCAAAGAACGCAAACACGCCGTAACGCTGCGCCACCCACCTGTCTTCCATGATTATTTCCGTCAGCGGTTCATCCGGAAGTTCATCCTTTTGATCCAGGCGGACAAGCCAACGAACAAGGCTGGCATAGAGCGCGGCAATGCTCACCACGTCGTCGACACGTGAGCAAGCATCACAAATCCTCAGTTCAATTGTGGGAAAATGGTGCGACGGGCGGATGTCCCACCAGAGTTCGCTCCCGTCGCCGATGAAACACCGTTCCCTGTATGCAGACACCAGAGACTCGAACTCGTTCCAGGACTTCATCGGGGTCGGCATTCCGGTGCGTGGCAATCCGCCGATCAGGCTCAGCCTGTACGACTTGAATCCGGTGTCGAATCCCGCGTTGAATGGCGATGATGTTGAAAGTGCATGAAGCAATGGCAGATATCGCCTGATGGCGGTCATGACCCGGATGCGCGTATCCGCGTCGTCAAATCCGATATGGATGTGCGTGCCCCCGATGATGAAACGCCTGACCCCTTCCTGGAACGTCATCGCGAACCGGTGATATCGCTCGTTGGGAGTGATCTCCATTTCGCGCCATCGGGCGAGCGGATGGGTGGATGCCGCTATGGCGGCAACGCCGTAGTCTTCTGCAGCCAACGTGACGATCCGGCGAAGATCGCATATCGCGGCTCGCAATTCGGCAATGGACCGGCAAACCCGCGTGTTGGTCTCAATCTGGGACCGCATGAACTCCCGCACGACCTTGTGGGGCCCACAGTTTTGCTCGCACGTTTCGAAAATTCCGATGTCCGGATCGATTACAAGGTCTCGCGTCTTCGGATCAATCAGAAACAGTTCTTCTTCAACGCCAAGTGAAATCGGAATGTCTTCACGTTGCCCCGCAGAATCGCCTTTAGTGACGACTCCGTCATTGTGGGTCGGTGTCCGCAAGGGTTCTTCCATCTCGGGCATCATTCCAGCATTCCTTATGGTCCGTGTTCGTATGCAGGTGGCGGTTTCGGGGCTGGTCACGACACCGGTCCGCCGAACGTGCTGCCGGTCAATCTCGGCGACCCTTTTTTCGAATGCGCCCACGAAAAGACACCCGTTGTCATTGGAATTCATTCACACAAAAAGGAGTTCGATGATTCACTTTTCGAACCTATAATCCCTGTACGAGATCAAGACGAACGCCAGAGACGGAACCATTGATCCGTTCACTCGGCAAACGGCTTCACTGCATCCCTGATCAGCTTCCAATTGATCGCGTCCAGAAGGGCCTCGAAACTGGCGTCGACGATGTTTGGGGATACACCGACGGTCGACCATCTGCGACCTTTCCCGTCTTCGCTGTCGATGATTACTCTCGTGACCGCTTCCGTGCCACCGTCGGTAATACGAACCTTGAAGTCGACAAGCTTCATATCGTCGATGGCAGACTGAAACGGGCCGAGGTCCTTCGCCAGCGCCAGCGCCAGCGCATTGACAGGGCCTCTGTCGTTACCGGATTCGTCTTGGCTTTCCGATACGTTCATAACCACAGAATCACCGATCATGACGACGACGACAGCCTCCGATACCGTCTTCATCTGGCCGAAGCGATCCCTGCGGCAATCGATATTGACGCGATATTTTTGAACCCGGAAGTATCTCGGCAGTTGATCGAGGATGCGCCGTGCAACGAGTTCGAACGATGCTTGGGCGCTGTCATAGGCATATCCCTTGTCTTCCCGCTCCTTGATTTCCCCGAGTATCGCATCAATCCGCGGATCGGATTTCTCTATGTCCAGTCCGGCATCGGCAAGGCGTTTCGACAGACTGGATCTGCCCGCCTGATTCGACATGGGAACCACTCTCTGGTTGCCGACCAACTCCGGCCTGACATGTTCATAAGTCGCGGGGTCCTTCATGACACCGTGGGCGTGAAGCCCGGCCTTGTGCGCAAAAGCCGACGCACCGACATAGGCAGCAGACTTTAGGGGAACCCTGTTCAGGATATCGTCCAGCAGGCGGCTCGTGCGTGTCAAGTTTCGAAGTTGAGTGCGGTCGATCCTTGTCTCAAATCTTTCGCGGTAAGGTTCCTTGAGCAACAACGTCGGAATGAGGGAGATCAGAATGGCGTAGCCGCAGCGATCACCGAGACCGATGAGCGCACCCAGAATCTGCCTCGCGCCCGCAACA
>JAPOVX010000248.1 GCA_026707935.1 Paracoccaceae bacterium | reverse complement strand
GCACCATTTTACTTTCGCGACAGGGCCGCCGCCGCGCGGGGGCGGTAGCTACTGGGAAAGGAGAAACGGGCATGTAAATCAGGCTTGACAAGCAGGGGGGTCACAAGAGCGGTCATAAGGCGCCTTCGGCGGACCATACTCCGCAGGCGCATCCCGCCAGCGTAACCCATTGCGATTGAGGAAGATAATCCCGCTCAAGATCCGCCTGTCATCAACCCTCGGCAACCCGTGCGAAGTCGAAAAAAAGCCGAAGACGCTCCATCTCCTCGTCGGTCAACCAGAAAAGATCCTACATCCTGCTGCTCCTTGCCCATGCTTGTCGCCAGACACTGAATCAGACGGAATCAAACAACACAAGAAATCAATGGGTCCTGACTCTAGGCAAAACTCAATTTGCCGGGCGGAATCCTCAACCGCGGACATGGTGACACCCTGTCAATGCCGGCTGACAATTGCTCACCTTTTGTATCCAGTCGGTTGGCGTGTCGCGATACGGCTGTCACGCGATACCCGTTGTCCCGGGCCCCTGGAATTCCCTGCAAATCGTTGCCCGTGCGCCTGAATATCCGGCGTTGCGCCGGACTACATCCATTCGCATGTAGCCGGCAAGTTCCAGGATGCAATCAAGCCGTTTACCTGAACCTCACGGCGGTTCCGTTGGTCGTGACCATCAGCATGGAGCGACTTCCGCCGCCGAGATGCTCGTAGTCAAGGTCGACACCGACAATTGCGTCGGCACCGAGTGCACGGGCTTCGCGTTTCATTTCCTCGAGCGCCACATCCTTTGCCCGTCGCAATTCCTCCTCGTAGGTTCCGGACCGCCCGCCGACCAGGTCGGTAATTCCGGCAAACAGGTCCCGAAACACATTGGTCCCCATCACTGCCTCCCCCGATACGATTCCAAGATACTCCGAGACGTGCCGTCCCTCGATGCCGTCAGTGCTCGTAACGATCATGATTCCTGCCCCTTCTGTCCGGTCCGTTCCGCGGAAACCGGCCATATCATATTGTCCGGTTTCGGGCCACGGTTTCAATGTTCAGAACGATTGCTCTCCGGGGAAATCAGCGAAATTCGACCGGTGACCCGGCCGTCCCGTGCAGCATTCCAGACGTTGAGTACAGCAATTGCAAATGGCAGGCAGCATGGAATGGCAACACCAGATCAACGCTGTTCGGGAAACGAAATGAAGGGATGCAATTCGGAAACCTAAGGCGATCGTGTCGTGGAACGCCACGACCAGATCCATCGGAACTTGAGTAACAGATGATCTGAGGTTTCATGTGTGCCGCAGGCCTCTGCCACCTGGTCTGGACAGAAATCCTGTAAAGACGCGGAGTCGTCCATAACAGGAAAACGGCATGAAAATGCTGCCACAGCGAATACGGTTGGGGAACTTGACCTGCCAGCAGGACCGAGTGTCAAGTCCAATTCACAACTGACCCAGGGTTCGCGTTCAAAATTGACCCACCTGCCGACCCTTCTTTTTCCAGGAGAATCTTTTCTGCCGGGCATTCCGCTCCGGTGTTCGGGTTCTGCTCGATGCAACGCGACAATCAAGGTGGCGGTCTGGTTTGAGGGGATTGGTCCGGCGGCCGTCAACGTAAGGAGGGCGAACCGCGCAAGGCGCACGAGTGGCTTCCCAAATGACATGTTGCCGAGATTCCAGAGATGCCGCTGTCAAACCTGACTCTTTTGAATCACCGCAACACAAAAATGACCGCAACATTTGAATCAATCAGGAAATCGACAATCCCGACGCGCTGGGCCGCAGCGCCCGTGACGCTACCTGGAACACCCGAATTCGCGACTTGCCGTCAAGGAAGCGCTACTGCAAATGCTGCCGGGAAGGAGAGAAGATGTTGCGGACCATTTCGGTTTCCACTCGATCAGGCGCCGGTCCAATCCGTGACAATCCAGCCACTCAACGCCGAATCATCCTGCAACCTAAAATCGGAGTAAAGATTCATTGCGCGAGGACAGATGCACAGGCAGGATAGTCGTGTTCAGTGGCGGGGTCTTGGATTGTTGATTGTCGTGAGACCCTAACAGCAGTCCCCGCGTAGGCAGCACGCCCGAATGTCTGGATGAGCCCCACAACAGTCGTTCAGCAAGAACGAGATTACGTGACCAAGACACTCGAAGCTGACCCGGTAGATGATGCTCCGAGATTGGCGTTTCGAAGTGATGACGCCGGCATTCTCGAGCGCTGACAGATGGAACGATGCGCGGGACGAGGTGGCATCGACCACTTTTCCGATCTCGCCGGCGGAGGCGCCGTCGTCCCCACGATCGACCAAGTAGCGCACGATCCGCAAACGCGTTTCCTGAGACAGGGCGTGGAGGACGTCGATGGCTTGGGTTTCTACCATGCACAATAACTCAACATCTATTGAAATATTGAGATATTCACCATACGGTTTCTTTTCAACGTGTCAATCAGCGAACAGGCCGGGAGGAAAAACTCCGCATGAAAGTCATCAGCTTCAAGTTATGCCCATTTGTCCAGCGTGTGACGGCGTTGCTCGAAGCCAAGAGAGTCCCCTACGACATCGAGCACATCAACCTGAGCGACAAGCCCGATTGGTTTCTCTTGGCATCGCCGAACGGCCAAGTGCCGACTCTTTTCACCGATGTCGGTCGTGTGCTCTTCGAGTCCGTGGCGATCGTCGAGTATATCGACGAAGTGACGGGCCTGACGCTGTACCCCAGCGATCCGGTCGAGAAGGCGCAGGCTCGCGCCTGGGCATACTTGGCGTCAAAGAACTACCTGACCCAGTGCAGCACGCAACGTAGCCCCGATGCCCGGACCCTGGTTGATCGCGCCGAAAAGTTCGGCGCGGCTTTCGCCAAGATTGAGCAACGCTTGGGCGATGGCCCGTTTGCTGGCACGGAGTTGATCGGCATGGTCGAAATCGCCTGGCTTCCACTTCTGCACCGCGCAGCCATCATCGAAGCCCGTTCCGGCTACGACTTCCTTGAGGACTTCCCGCGTGTGAAGGCGTGGCAGGAGGTCATTCTCGGCACCGGGCTTGCCGATAGATCGGTCGCGGACGATTTCGAAGAAAGATTTACTGCATTCTACCTCGCCGAATCGACTTATCTTGGCCAACTCGCGCGCAAAAGGCATGGTCATGTGTGCGACGGCGAGGCACAGTGCGCAGTCGAAGACATAGCGTGTTGCTCATAGCAACACGCGGATGTGGATTTTCGGTCAGGTCGAGCAATGGATGGAAACGAATGGAGGGATCGCCGGCCAAACGAGAGAACCGACATCCGATCCCGCCAAAGAGAAACTGTATTCCATGACAGAGCACTCCAGAACTGCCAGCCGGATGACATCGGCAATCGCAAAGAACAAACCAAACAACGCGATCATGGCCACTGTCTTTCAATCTCAACCCGGGCTTTTCAGCTTTTCCTGATGGAGGCTGAGTGATCGCATCTCATTTTCGGTCAAGAAGCAATCGATGCACAGCAAGCTGAAAAGGGCCGGCCAGGACAACGGCTTCCTTCTGAAACCCGTCAGCTTCGCATCAAGCCTCGCACAGGACGCCGAACCCGGAAAAACCCAAACGCGATAGACCTGGATACTAGCTGCACCTTTCCGAATGAAACGTCCCGATTGCCACATCGACGAGTGTTGCCAGTTGCCGATAATCGTGCAGCAGCCATTCGGGATCGAGGTTTTCAACCTCGAACCCGCGTGGACCAAATGTAACAAGCACGCACGGCACGCCGGCCGATTTCGCCGTCGCGCGGTCGTTGTCGGTATCACCCACCAGGACCGAGGCGTCCCTTTCGCCTCCGGCCCTACGGATCGTCTCAAGCAGGTGGATCGGGTTCGGCTTCCGAACCGCCAATGTGTCAGCTCCAAGAACCGAGCGAAACCTGTCAAGGACTCCCAGGCGGCGCAGCAATTCGAGTGCGAGCGCCTCTGGTTTGTTCGTGCAGACCGCGAGCAGGAAATCTCGTGACAACAGCGTGTCGAGGGCTTCTTCGGCATGAGGGTACAAACGGGTTTCCCGATCCAGTTCCCTGCCATAGTGCTCCAGGAATACCGGGTACTCTCCATCAACGTCCGCCTCGGACCAACTCTCGCCAAGCCGGGAAAACCCCAGGCGCAGCATTGCCCGGCCACCATCAAAAGCGGTCGAGGCGTCCGCGACCGGATCGAGCGGATCCCGGAAGTTGCGGGCTTCGAAACAGCGGTTCGCAGCGCGTATCAGGTCACGACTGGTATCAGCAAGCGTTCCGTCGAGGTCAAACACGACTGTCTTCAAGGCAAGCCTCCATTCCCAACGACAATTGAACAGCCAATCGTGACGGAGACGAGTCAGTTTGACCGGGTCGGGAAAGACGATGGAAACAGGTTCGCGTGAAACTGTCAAACCTCGGCCTCCCTTGACAAGTTAGCGAGGAAAGAAAGGTTTATAGTGCCTGCCCAGGGAGAAACCGGTTCTGCGCCCGTCGTCGCGATTCGACTGGTCATGCCGATTGAAGCAGGGATCGCTTCAGGCAACGCTGTTACTGAATTGAAAGATCAATTTATCGCTCAGCGTGATTTGCAACCGGACATGCGGTAATTCTCGCGGGGGCAGCGCCGCGACAAGAACAAAAAACGGAGGCCCGGGCATGCAGCATTCCACCGATAGTGTTGTCGCATTGATCTTGCCTGCGGACAATCGCGGGGGCCAGGAGCGAGACTGGCTAGCGGGTCTCTCACCGATCGCACACCTCCCGGCAATCCTTCACGTCATCCGGACTTTGGACGAAATCGACGTCTCACAAGTCCTTGTCAGCGTCGACGACATCGAGCGAGCGAACGAGATTTCCACCTCCATCCAATCATCTGGAGCAAGAGTGCTGATCGGAAATCCCGGTTCAGCCCCGACGCATCCCCTTCGGCAGCTTGAGAGCGAACTTGTACCGTCCGCCAGCCATGTACTGGTTTTGTTGGGCGTCAGGCCACTCGTGCGCCCGGCTACACTTCACCGACTTGTGCAGTCGGCCCGGGAAAGTGGAGGTGCGGCCATCCTCTATCCCGCGGATCATCGCGAGGCCGGCGTGGATTCCGGTCCGGTCGTCCGTGACAACGATTCGAGCGTCCCTGAACACACGGGCCGCAGCAAGTCAGGACGGGAGATCAAGCCGATTGCCATTTGCCTGCCTGGTTTGGACATTCCCAAAGTGGCGGCGGACGAACATGGAGCGACTGAATATGGCAACAGCGACCCGGTCTCCTCCCTGGTCGACGCGATCGGGCAAAGAAAGGGAGACTTCGCGACCTGGACCTGCGCACCCGAGGAAGCGATGCCGATCGAGTCTCCGGCTGACTGTTCCATTGCGGAATCATGTTTCCAGTCGGGAGTCCGGGCCAGGGCGGCCCGTGACGGTGTTATCATGCATGGACCTGAGACTGTCTGGTTCTCCCATGACACGGTCGTTGAACCTGGAGCGGTACTTGAACCCGTCATCGTTTTCGGGCCCGGTGTGACCGTCCGGGAAGGAGCAACCATCAGGGCCTTTTCACACCTCGAGGGTTGCGTCATCGAAAGAGGCGCCGTGGTTGGACCTCACGCCCGCTTGCGGCCGGGCACGACTGTCGCCGAAGGCGCCCGGGTTGGCAATTTCGTAGAAGTCAAGGCTTCCGCCATCGGTGCCGGGACGAAGGTCAACCACCTGTCCTACATCGGAGATTCGCAGGTCGGAGACGGCGCCAATGTCGGGGCCGGAACGATAACATGCAACTACGACGGCGTATCCAAGCACCAAACGGTCATTGGTGAAAAAGCGTTTGTCGGCTCCCACTCGACCCTGGTTGCACCCGTTCGGATCGGAACCGATTCAATGACAGCCGCAGGCACTGTCGTGACCAGGGATGTCCCCGACGACGCTTTGGCAATCGGGCGAACCGTTCAGGAGAACAAGCCGGGAATGGCGCGCCAACTCATGGCAAGGCCGAAACTTGGCTCAAGAAAACGCCCGTAACCCACGGGCCCACGAAGCTGGGAAAACGGAATAATGTGCGGAATCGTTGGCATCCTGGGGAAAGATGAGGCCGCGCCGATCCTGTTGAAGGCGCTCAGGCAACTCGAATACCGAGGGTACGATAGCGCCGGAATCGCGACGATCGACGAAGGACGCCTCAGGCGCCGCAGAGCGGAGGGGAAGCTCGCAAACCTCAGTGAGAGTCTTGCCCGCGATCCGGTCGCCGGCAAGACGGGCATCGGTCACACGCGTTGGGCAACTCACGGTAAGCCCTCGGAGGAGAACGCTCATCCCCACCAGGTTGGTCCCGTCAGTATCGTGCATAACGGAATCATAGAGAATTATCGAGAACTCAGGGCCGAACTCACTTCGGCGGGAAGCACCTTTCAAACTGAAACCGACACTGAAGCGGTAGCGCAGCTCTGCGCAAGATTTCTTCGGGATGGCCTCAGTCCGGTTGATGCCGCAACGAAAACCGTGGATCGACTTCGCGGTTCCTATGCGCTCTGCTTCCTGTTTGAGGGAGAGGAAGACCTGATCGTCGGGGCATGCCATGGGTCCGCTTTGGTTATCGGTCACGGCGTTGGTGAGATGTTCGTCGCGTCCGATACTCTGGCGCTGGCCACAAGGACCAACCGGGTTTCATACCTTGAGGATGGTGACATCGCGATCGTCACGCGGGTGGGAGTGACAGTCCTGGATTCAAAAAGGAAACAGGCGGATAGACCGAGGCGTATTGCGTCGGTGGACGCGTCGACGACCGACAAGGGGCACTTCAGGCACTACATGCTCAAGGAAATCCATGAGCAACCCACGCTGTTGGCAAGGTCGTTTGAGCACTATTCGAAGTCGATCCAGTTGATTGGTGACAAGCAGGCAGACCGGATCGACTATTCCATCGTGGACCGCATCGTGCTGTCGGGCTGCGGGACGGCCTTTTACGCATGCCTGGTCGCAAGATACTGGTTCGAAAGGCTCGCCGGAATCCCTGTCGATCTCGACCTTGCTTCCGAGTTTCGTTATCGGGAGCCGCCTCTGTCTGATCGGTCGATTGCATTTTTTG
The DNA here is from genome assembly GCA_026707935.1 of Paracoccaceae bacterium. Taxonomy (GTDB): domain Bacteria; phylum Pseudomonadota; class Alphaproteobacteria; order Rhodobacterales; family Rhodobacteraceae; genus JAPPHA01. The sequence goes on along the minus strand of JAPOVX010000248.1, from coordinate 24,492 downwards.
TCAGCCAGTCAGGCGAGACGGCCGACACCCTTTCCGCCTTGCGTTACGCCAAGAAAACGGTTTCCAAAACCGTGGCTGTCGTCAATGTCGAAGAGAGCTCACTTGCAAGGGAATCTGACGTTGTCCTGTCCATTCTTGCAGGCAGAGAGATCAGCGTCGCGTCGACAAAGGCGTTTGCCTGTCAAATGGCGACGCTTGTGTGGCAGGCAATTGACGCGGGCAGGCAAAGAAACACTCTAGAGGCGGACGGGTTTCGGGAAATTGTCATGGCGCTGCAGTTCCTTCCCGGCCTGGTCAGTCAAGTGCTGGATCTTGAATCCAGGATCGCAGTGATATCCCGCGAATTCGCGACGTCGAGCGGCGCGTTGTTCATTGGACGGGGCATGATGTTCCCCATCGCACTCGAAGGCGCTCTCAAGTTGAAGGAACTCAGTTACATTCACGCCGAAGGTTACGCCGGAGGTGAACTGAAGCACGGCCCGATTTCCCTGGTCGACGAGAAAATGCCCGTTGTCGTTATCGCTCCGACCGACAGCCTGTTCGAAAAGACATACAGCAACATGCAGGAGGTCCTGGCGCGCGGGGGGAAAACCCTGCTGATTACGGATTCAACCGGGGCGGCGATGAGCGATATCGGCTGCTGGCACACCCTGGTCTTGCCAGAGGTTCACCCGGTCTTGGCGCCAATCCTGTACACGATCCCTGTCCAGCTCCTGGCTTATCACACAGCCGCGACAAAGGGCACGGATGTCGACCAGCCACGAAATCTGGCCAAATCCGTCACAGTGGAATGAATCACGCGGATGCTTGACCGACTGGACCTACTGGTCAATCTGCGTAGAATTAGCCCGAAGAGGATATCGCACCGGCGAGAGGGATGGGGTTGATCCAGAGACATCCGGAATCTGGAAGCAGAAACCGCTTTCATTTTGGAGAGACAAGAAATCACGTTTCTGAACACGCAGCTTTTTTTCATTCAAATGATAGAAACTGACGCTCGGCCCCACGGCGTAAGTTACGAATCCTTGAAAAGGTGTCTCGCACCTAATTTCGAAATGAACACAAGGTTTCCCGGAAACAGAGGATGCTTCCACCAATGACAACATCTTCGGCAGAATCATCTTCTGGGGGCGCATCCTGGCAACGTGCGGCAAGCAGAGACTGAATCGGAACTGATCGTGGGTATCAATCTCGTCGTTGCCGTCACGGATGGAGACTGGTTCGAGACACTGCGGCGGCAGCCGGACCTGAGCGAGGTCAACTTCTGGGCGCCCTCGGCGAAGAACTTCCGTGCCCTCAAGCCGGGTGAACTGTTCCTGTTCAAGTTCCACGCACCCGACAACGTGATCGTTGGCGGCGGCATTTTCACCTATGCCAATGTGTTACCGTGTTCACTTGCCTGGGAGGCGTTCGGTGAAGCGAATGGCGCGCCGTCAGAGCAGGAAATGCGCTCGCAAATCGTCAAGTATTTCCGGACGGACCCAGATGATCGGAGTGACTTTCCCATCGCCTGTCGTATCCTGACCAAGCCGTTTTTTCTAGACGAACCCGATTGGATCCCAGTGCCGGAGAACTGGTCCCCGAACATCGTCGCGTACAAAACGTACAATACGGATGACGCAGAGGGGCTGCGCCTTTGGCGGGAAGTCAACGAACGGTTTCGCCGGCGTCCGATCCCCGAGTTTACGGAAAATCAGCCGCGTTTCGGCGTGCCTCATCTCATGCGCCCACGCCTGGGACAGGGCGCTTTCCGCTTACTGGTGACCGACATTTACGAGCGGCGCTGCGCCGTGACACAGGAAAGGACCTTGCCAGCGCTGGAAGCGGCCCACATCCGGCCCTATCGAGACGGTGGTGCACACGAGGCGCGAAACGGACTGCTGCTGCGGCGCGACATTCACAGCCTGTTCGACGCTGGTTACGTGACGGTCACACCCGATCTCGACTTCGAGGTCAGCCGCCGGATCAAGAAGGAGTTTGAAAACGGCCGTCACTACTATGCCCTGCACGGCCGGCGTATCAAAGCGCCCAGGGATGCTTTGCAATGCCCCGATCCTGATGCCCTGAGCTGGCACAACGAAAACCGTTTCAGGGCGTGACGGACGTTTCCATGAGCAACACTGATCTGGACGCCCGGATTCGGATGGCAGCCTTCGAGCACGTTCGAAGTCTGGGTGAAGTGCATGACCACTTGACCGCCAACGAATTGAGTCCGGGATTCCTTTTCGAAGGGCAGCGCATCCCCCTTGTCAATCCACAGCGGGGAATCTTCAGGCCGCGACAGATGCGGTATCTGCTTTCCATCAAAACCGTGTTTCCGCGACCCGGGGCGCGGGTCTGGTACGACGATCAACGAGACGTGCACCGCCAGATCTTTGACGGTGAAGAGATGGTGGAATACGCCTTCATGGGAAAGAATCCGGAGGCAGCGGACAATCGCTGGCTGCGGGAGGCATTTGAGAACGGGATACCGGTCATATATTTTCTCGGCGTCGCGCCAGGCCGCTACGAGGCTATTCTCCCAGTTTTCATTTCAGGATGGGATGCCGATGGGCTGAAGGCGCGCGTCGCGTTCGGTTTGCCGGAGCAAGAAGAGCTGGTCCCGCCGGGAAACGCCTTGGAACGGCGATATGCGTTACGTGTGGTAAAGCAGAGGCTTCATCAGGCATCATTCCGCGAAGCAGTCATCGGTGCCTATGACGGTCGTTGCGCCTTGTCCGGATTGCCCGAACAGCGGCTGCTCGATGCGGCGCATATCGTTTCGGACAAGAATGAAAAGCTGGGACAGCCAATTGTTCCGAACGGCCTGCCGCTCTCCAAAATCCATCATGCCGCCTTCGATGCGCATCTAATCGGTATCGATCCCGACTATCGCTTGCACGTCTCGGATCGATTGCTGGACCAGAACGATGGCCCGATTCTTGAATCCCTCAAACGGCTGGACGGCGAAAAACTCCATCTACCGAACCGTGAAAAGGACCGGCCGGATCGGGATCGACTTGCGATCCGCTTCAAGCGGTTCAGGGCGGCGGCATAGGAAGGTCCTTCATGGTGGCCACGCATGGTTCCCCGAAATCCAGGCCGTCGTTCCAAAAGGCGGCGGGCTTGAGTGTAGCGGAACTATCGTTGTGACTGTTCCCAGTTCGGATCAGTAAAATAGGCCAGGTCGAGGGGCGGCAAGGGATCCATTCCCGTGATGTGGTCCGAAGCCTTTTCCCCGATCATCATGGTCGGACAATTCAGGTTCGCCGAGGGGATTTGAGGCATGATCGACGCGTCAACAACGCGTAATCTCTCCACTCCCCTGACGCGGCACTCGCTATCGACCACCGCGAGATCATCTTCGCCCATCCGGCAAGTGCCGCAGGGGTGATAGGAGGAATGACATGTGGCCCGAAGCCAGGATTCCAGTTCATCGTCGCTTGCGACATCGTCACCCGGAAACAGCTCGGTCCCCGCATAACGGGACAGTGCGGGTTGGCGCAGCAGTTCTCGGGACAGGACGAAACCGGCCTTGAGCTCGCCGATGTCCCGCGGATGTCCAAGCATGTTGAAACGGATCCGCGGCACTGCCTCCACGTGACCTCCACCCAGTCGTACGTACCCGCGGCTGAGCGGACGCTGGATGGAAAACTGCAACTGGAAGGCATGCTGCCTGACAAAGTCGGCGCTTCCTTCAGCCACGGCAATCGCGAACAGGGCAATCTGGAGATTTGGAATCCTGACCCCTGCCTTCGTGCGAATGAACGCGACCGTGTCGAAATGGTTGTTTGCGAGAACACCCTTTCTTGCAATCAGCCACTCGGCAATCCCCTGTGCTCGGGAAAACGGGTCGAGGTGCCTGAAAAGTGTGACCGGTTCCCTGCACATTGCCTGGACGGCGGTGAGTGGATGGTCCATCAGGTTTTCGCCGACATCCGGTGCATCCCTGATGACCTCTATTCCGAAATCCCGAAGATGCCAGGCGGGACCGATCCCGGAACGCATGAGCAGGACAGGACTGTTGAAAGCGCCGGCCGAGATCACGATCTCGCGGCCGGCGCGTACCGTCCGCGTTTCGCTCCCGCGGCGAAATTGGACGCCGCACGCCCTTTTTCCCTCGAAAAGGATGCGTGACACCGTGCTGTTGGCCTGGATGTGGAGGTTTTTCGGGGGCGTGCGAAGGTAGCATTGCGCCGTCGATGAACGCTGTCCCCTGGCAACGTTTTTCGGAAACAAACCGAAACCGTCCTGCTGGAAACCGTTGACATCGTCAGTGGACCGGTAACCCGCCTGTCTTCCGGCTTCCAGGAAGGCCTTCGCGAGCGGGTCCGGCCTGACGGTCGTCACGCCCACGGGTCCCTGTGTTCCCCGGTATTCGCTTCGACCGTCGATACGCGTCTCAAGCCTTTTGAAATACGGCAACACTTCAGAATACGACCAGCCACGCGCACCCGCCTGCGCCCAGCCTTCATAATCCAGCGGATGGCCGCGCAGATATAGCTGGCCGTTGATCGAGGACGACCCTCCGAGTACACGGCCGCGGGGCTGAGCAAGCCGGCGGTCGTTAAGATACGGTTCGGGCTCGGTCTCGAAACTCCAGTTATATTTCGGTGCGTTGTAAGCGTGACGCATCGCTGCCGGGATACGAAAGAGCAGGCTTTTGTCCTTCGGCCCTGCCTCGAGGAGCAGTACGCGGACCGACCGGTCCTCGGCCAGCCGCGCGGCGACGATGGCACCGGCACTACCGGAACCCACGACAACGAAGTCAAAAGTCGGAATCGACTTGCTCACGCGTTACCCGCGCCAGGATTCCCCGTGCCGGAAACCGTTTCGACCGGTGCGACGCGATGAATTTCAAGATCATCGACCACTGATCGGCGCGAACCGTACATGACCGCAGAACCTGCCGGGTGCGGTCACAATCATCCACGATAACCATTCAACGTAAAGAACAGCGTGTCGCCCACCTCGCAAAGGGCCGGTGTCCGCTTGCAAAACACGACACCGCCCTTTTTGAAGTGCAGCCTTTCTGGAGCAAGCCAGGGCTCCTTGAGCGACCAGATGTAGCCCGCGAACTGACCGTCTTCCACGTCATCGCCCAGGTTCACGCGCGGTTCGAACATGCCGTCCTTGTTGGCATAGATGTAGTTTTCGTCCGTCTGCATTTCCATGAGCCGAACGGCGTGTTCCGGTTCCGGGAGGTCGAGGTCCGACGGAAGGATGCCCATTTCTCGGAGGCAGCGCTTCATGCCGTTGAAGGCGAAATCGCGTATCCAGGGCCTGATCTTGCCGGCACCGCCCAGCTCGGTCGAAACGTAGATGACATTTCGGGGAAGCGCTTCACCGGAGAGCGTCGTTTCATGGACCCTGTTGCCGACGATCCCGAGAGGCGCCCCGAACAAATGCAGGAACTTCATCTGCAGCGCGTCCTTGTCCTCGACGCCCATCAGACGGATTTTGACCGACGGATGATGATCGATCGACTTGCCGGCGGAATGGAGGTCAAAAATGGCGTCGGCCCTGTGGACCAGCTGGTTCGTGATGTACCAGGCGATCATTTCGGTCGGCGAACCGTATTGGTTGCCGGGAAAGAGCCGATTGAGATTGGCCTCGCCCGTCCAGTCGACCGGCGACGTGCGGCGGCCGGAATAGTACGCGGGCGCGTTGGCCGCGGGCAGGAATATGACCTGGCCAGAAATGTCGTGAGGCCCGAGGGTCTGGTACAACTCGTTGCAAATGGAAACGCCCTCGTATTCATCACCGTGATTGGCGCCGATGACGATGGCGCAGGGTCCGGCACCGTTCCTGATCGACATGACCGGCACCGGAATCCAGCCGTAGGCGGACCGGTCGGAAGAGAACTGGATCCGGATATAACCGTGATGTTTTCCGTCATTGTCGAAATCGATCTCGCAGGACGGCGCCAGGCTGGCTTTGGGACAAGGCATACTGTTTCCTTTGATGACGGTTCAGGCGGGCGAGGTGGTCGACCTGTACGACCTGTACGACTTGTAGGCCTTTCCGAGTTGCGCGACGCCCAAGCGTATCTGGTCTTCGTCCACGAAACTGTACGCCAGTCGCAGGCAATTTCCGGGATCGTCCGACGGAAAACTCAGGCGCCCCGGCGTGGCTTCAACGCCACCCCGGATACCCAGTTCGACAACGTGTTCCGCATCGTCGCACTCGCATAGCCTGACCCAAAGGAAATACCCTCCATCCGGGACCCGGCACCTCGCTTCCGGCATGTACTCGGCAAGTGCAGCGACCATCGCATCACGGTGGTTCCGCATTTTTTCCGTTAATTCGTCGACATGCCGGCTGATCTTGTTGGAACGCATGAGCTGGACGACGATGCGTTGCGCGAACGTATTCGACCCTCCATCGGCCTTCTGCATGGCCATTCTGCGGACGACGCCCGCGTCCCCGATGGCCCAGCCGACACGCAATCCCGGCGCGAGGGTCTTCGACACGGTCCCGAGCGAAATCACGTGACCGGTCGTGTCCAATGACTTGATCGGCGGCACAGCCTCGCCATCGAACCGGATGCGGCGGTATGGATCGTCTTCGCAAATCACGAAATTGTAGCGTCGGGCGAGTTCAAGGATTCTTCGCCGCCGCGTGAGGCTCATGGTGATGCCAGTCGGGTTGTGGAAATCCGGTACATCGAACAGCAATTTCGGCATTGGCTCCGCATTCGCCTCGAAAAGTTCGAGTTGCTCCTCGAGTTCGTCGGTCGATAGGCCATCCCGGTCCTGGCCGACATCGACAAACTGGACGTTGTGCATACGCATGATATGGATCGCTGTCATGTATGACGGCCGCGTCACGATCACGCGGTCGCCCGGTTCGACGAAGACGCGGCATGCGAGGTCAAGCGCATTCTTCGCTCCATAGGTGACGAGGACGTTTTCGGGCTGCGCCTGAACACCGTCTCCGGTCACGAACCTGCAGATTTCCTCACGCAAGTCATCCAGGCCCATCAGCGGTCCGTATTGCATAGCTTCTTCCCGAAGCGGGCCGACCGCTTCGGCAGCCTCGCGCACGACATCGGGCAGCAAGGGCGGGTAAGCGGCACCGCTGGCGAGTGAAATAGTGCCGGGGACGTGATCGAACACCGACTTTCCGAGGACCGAGGACCGGCGCGCAAACCTGAATTCCGTCATCGGCAATCCGGATGGCTGCTATCGATGGCCACGGGACGGCCGACGGCCTGATCACGGGGACAACAACCGGCGCCCGCATGCTCCGATAACGTTTTTTCCGGACATCTCCGCGCGATGTCCGCACGGACATCCCTTAACTCCAAGGCGTACACCTGAATGCTCCCCAGAAGAAACGGTCGCAATAAATATTATATTATATAGTATTATACGAATGTCAACACGAAACTGCAGGACGACAACGCCGGAATACACGGACCTTTCCCGAGAGGATTTCGAAGATCGCTATGCCGGAATGTCCATTGCAGCCGCCATCTGATCGGCAGCGATGAACTGAGAAAACTCGGAAATCATGTCCCCAGTGCCTCGTGTCCAGGATTCCGCTCGCTTCCGCAAAGAACCCCAGATTTGTGCAACCGGAAAAAGCTGCTCAAACCACGCCATTGCCACACCTAGACATCATTGCATCATTGCGGCAGTTCTCGCGCCATGAGGCCAACGCTTAACATCGACGACGAGATTCCCGAGGCGGCAACGGCGCTTGAATCCGGTGCCCGAGGCCTTCCGCGCGCATCGTGGCCACCAGCATGTTGAGAGACGCGCCGTCACGGTTGGCGCGGCGCGCGAAGGCGGTTACGGAGCGGGAGCGGCGTTCCTGTGGCGCGCACGGCGCTCTTTATAGCGCGCGAACTCGCATTTGGAACGATCAGCGCCGATGTCGCGCGAGAAGGCACCCCGGTCCGTGCCTCGTTACCGAAGCGGTTTCCGAACATGGAAGCTTCTCGCAAGGAAATCACGTGCAGCAAAGCACCCGACTCCGCCGCCCAAAAAAAAGTCGCGCTGGGGGAGAGTCCAGCGCGACACCACACATTGCCAGCCCGCGAAATTCCGCTTCGTCGAACCGATAATCCCAATACTATTGGATAGTAGAGAGTTTTGTGTTAAGTGTGTGTGTGAAAATCGGAGGTTTTAATATAGATTCGATTAATAATGAACTGATTGTCCCTGTGGCACGCTCCGAACTATAGCGCGAGGCACCGCAAACGCGGTTTCCGGACGAGTGTCGGGTTGCGTGCCGAATCGGAGAAGGAGAATCCATGACGCAGTCCGACGACGCGACGCGGGAGAACCAGGCACCGCGCGAGCCTATCCCCACCCTCAACGCGGCCATCCTGCGCATCAATGCCACCCTCGACCTCGACATCGTGCTCAGCGAGGCGGTCGAAAGCGCCCGCGCCCTCACCGGCGCCCGCTACGGCGTCATCGTCACCGTCGACGAAGATGGTGCCCCGCAGGAACCCGTGTTTTCGGGCCTGACGCCGGAGGAGGAACGCGAACAGCTCGCCTGGCCTGGCAACGCCGACCTGTTCGAGCATCTTCGCACCCTGCCGGGGCCGGTGCGGGTGGCCAACTTCCCGGACTACGTCAGCGCGCTCGGAATCGAACCTCCCTGGACGATCTCCCGGACTTTCCAGGGCACGCCGATGCGCCACAGGGGCGTCTATTTCGGCCATTTCTTCCTCGCCGACAAGGCGGATGGCGAAGCCTTCACCGACGAGGACGAGGAGGTGCTGTCGCTGTTTGCCTCCCAGGCGGCGTCGGCGATCGCCAACGCGCGTACGCATCGCAGCGAGCGACGCGCGCGGGCTGATCTCGAGGCCCTGGTCGAGACCTCCCCGGTAGGTGTCGTGGTTTTCGATGCGAAAAACGGCCAGGCGGTGTCGTTCAACCGCGAGGCGCGGCGGATCGTGGAAAGCCTGCGCATGCCCGGCCGTCCGCCCGAGCAGCTCCTGGAGGTGATGTCGTTCCGTCGCGGGGACGGTCGCGAGGTGTCCTTGAGCGAATTCCCCCTCGCTGAGCAGCTCAACAGCAGCGAGACGGTCCGCCATGAAGAGATGGTGCTCTCGGTGCCGGACGGGCGTAGTGTCCGGGTGTTGGTTAACGCCACCCCGATCCCCGCCGAAGGTGACGCCGTCGGCTCGGTTGTGGTGACCGTTCAGGATCTTGCACCGCTCGACGAAATCGAGCGCATGCGGACCGAGTTCCTGGGCCTGGTGAGCCACGAGCTGCGCGAGCCGCTGGCCGCCATCAAAGGCTCGGCGGTGACGCTGCAGGAGGAGGCGCCGGTGCTCGACCCGGCAGAGTTGCGCGAGTTCCACCGCCTCATCGGCGAGCAGGCCGACCACATGCGCGGCCTCATCGGGGATTTGCTCGATGCCGGGCGCATCGAGGCCGGCACGCTCTCGGTTTCACCCGAATCGTCGGAGGTAGCCGACCTGGTGGAGCGCGCGCGGAGCACGTTCCTGAACGGGGGCGCGCGGCACGGGGTTGTCATCGACCTTCCGCCGAACCTTCCCCGGGTGATGACCGACCGGCGGCGCATCGTGCAAGTGCTGAACAATCTGCTTTCCAATGCTGCGCGGCACGCTCCGGAGTCGTCGGCCATCCGGGTCTCGGCGCTGCGCGAGGACGCCCATGTCGCGGTCGCGGTCTCCGACAGGGGTCGGGGCATGGCGCCTGAGCAGCTTGCGCAGTTGTTCCTCAAGCACGTCGGCCTCGAAGGCGGCGAACGGGAGGGAAAGAGGGCGGGCCACGGCCTGGGCCTCGCCATCTGCAAGGGGCTCGTGCAGGCGCACGGTGGGCGCATCCGGGCAGAGAGCGCCGGCCCTGGTCAAGGTACGACCATCATCTTCACGGTTCCGGTGGCCGAGGAAGCCGGCAGCGAGGCGCCCGGCGCGCTGCCGGTACCTTCGCGCCAGTCTCAAGAAGAAACCACGCCCCCACGCATCCTGGTGGTCGACGACGACCCCCGAACGCTGCGCCTGGTGCGCGACGCGCTCTCGGCCGAGGGCTACGCGCCCGTGATCACGGGCGATCACCGCGGACTTGCCCGCATCCTCCGTGCGGAGAAGCCGGCGCTCGTCCTGCTCGACCTGGTGCTGCCCGGTGCCGACGGCATCGAGCTGATGACCGAGATTCCCGAACTCTCCGACCTGCCGGTCATCTTCATCTCCGGCTACGGCCGCGACGAGACCGTCGCCCAGGCGCTCGATGCCGGCGCTGCGGACTACATCGTCAAGCCCTTCTCACCAACCGAGCTCACCGCACGGGTGCGGGCGGCGCTGCGAAGGCACGAGCGTCCGGCTCCGTTTGTCCTTGGCGAACTTGCGATCGATTACGAGAGCCGCCGCGTCACGGTGGAGGGCCGCAGGGTGAACCTCACCGCGACCGAGTACACGCTCCTGCGGGTGCTTTCGCTCAACGCCGGACGGGTTGTCCCCTACGACACGCTGCTCCGCCAGGTGTGGGGCGGGCGGGGATACGCCGGCCCGAACCTGGTGCGGATCTTCGTCCGGAATCTCCGCCGCAAGCTTGGCGAAACCGCCACGCGCCCGGCCTGGATCTTCAACCAACGCGGCGTCGGATACCGCATGCCGGATCCCGACGAACGTTGATCGGCGGGAGCGCCCGACGACACCGGCTCGCATCCGTCCACGGGCACGGAGAAAGGGGAGACCATCCTGCCGAATTCTGCTTGATCGCGTCGCATCGTTCCGGGTGGCTACCACGATGAAATCGGAAACCAGCTTCGGGTGACACGGACTGGCTACGTTGGGTGATATGCAGGAGTCATATCTGGACGGTGCATTGGTGAACTTCCCCAATCGGTCTCTGTCGACGCGCGGCCGCATGGCGCAAAGATCAATCCCGGTGAGGCGCTTCCTGTTCCGCGTCGCCGCGAACCGCCAAGATCATTGAGGCAGCGACCGACCAGCCATGTAGACCACGTGAAAGACCTGCTTGCCGGGCACGGCCAGCTCGACGCGAAGCCGCCGCCATTTCCAATCGATCGAATCCAGGGCATCTTCGAATTCGGCAGATTCCGTGGACGACCAGAAACCGGCGACCCCGTCTTGACCGAGGATGCGCGAGACGAAGGCAAGTCCTCTGGATTTGTAGAGGTCGCGGTTGGGCCGATGAAGGATGAAGTCGGGGCCGTTGTCGGTGTCCAGCAGGACCACGTCGAAGACTTGTCCGCCGTCCCGGATCACCTCCACGACGTTCACGTTCCGGAGTTTGACCCGCATGTCCGTCAACGGGTGCGCGGCCAGGGGTGCCAGCACGCCCCTGTTCCATTCGACGATTTCTTTCTGCAGTTCGCAAACGGTTATCTTCGCCTCCCTGCCGACGGCATCGAGCACGGCGCGCAGTGTATAGCCCATCCCGAGGCCGCCAATCAGGATCTTCGGAGCCTCCTTGTGGCATTGACCGCAGACGACCCGTGCAAGGGTCGTTTCGGACACGGAATTGCTGCTCGACATGAGTTCCCAGCCGTTGAAGCGGATATCGAAGATTTCCCCGCGCCGCCGCAGGACGATCGTATCTCCCTCGTCGGTTTCCGCGCGAGCCAGTTCCCGCCAGACGTCCATGGTACTCCTTCAATGCAAACCGGGATTCTGCCGGAGCGGCCCGAATCGTGACGGTTGGGAGCAAGGCCGTGTATCACGTCGCCAATGGATTCCCTGCACCCTGTCCATGAGATCGACGGGTCGCCCGGTCAATTCCGGATTTGAGTTACCCGCAGGAATCGGATCTCCGGCAGGGAATCCATCTCCTGCCGAAATGTACGGGATGCAGGCTGCCGATGAAATCCAATTGAACGGTTGCCGCCATGCCGAACGTTGCGAGACCTCTGGCGTGAGAAAATGGCGGACGGAGCTTGATCGATCTCCTTCCATCCGAGAACCGGGAACAGGGGGGTGGGCGTGCGTCAATCCGGATTTCGCCAACGCTTGACCTGTAACGGTCGCCACGGGCCGGTCGGTGCCCGTACGCTTCGACGGCACCGTTTCCGGATGCTTCCGCATGATGGACGCGCGGACATCCCTGATCTCAAGGGCGGACGCTTGCCCGTTCACCGAAAAAAAACCGCTTGCAATATATATTATATTATATAGTATTATGCGAAGGTCAACACGAACTCAGGACGATGGCACCGGAATACGCGGACTTTTCCCGCGAGGAATTCGAAGATCGCTACGCCAGGACGCGTGCGCTGATGGACGAAAAGAACATCGACGCGCTTCTCGTCACCGAACGTCTCAACTACCAGTACTTCACGGGGCACCGGTCGGAACAATGCGCGGTCGACAAGATCCGCTCCTATGTGTTCATCCTTCCGAAGGACGGCGAACCGACGCTGATCACCATGCCGTTCGAGGTCGCACAGGTCGAGCAGACGTCCTACGTCACGGACATCCGGACGACCGGCAGCCTGACGGGGCATCCGGAATTCATCGTCGGCGTCCTTGGGGATCTCGGGTTGTCGAGGTCCCGCATCGGTTGCGAACTTGGCCGGGAACAGTACCTGGGCATTAGCTATTCCGGCTTCCGCGACATCGCGGAAGGCCTTCCCCTCGCCGAGTTGACGGACGCAGCCGACATCATCCTGGCGGTTCGGAACCTCAAGTCGCCGAGAGAAATCGAATACATGCGCCGCGCCGCGGTCATCAATGCCGAGGCACAGGTGAAGACGTTCAACGAGGTTCACGCCGGGATGACCGAGAACGAGGTCGCCAAGGTCCTCCGACGGAATCTCGTCGCAGGAGGCGCCGAGAAAATCTCGCTTCTCTGCGTGCTGTCAGGCGCCAACGAAAAGGGCATCGTGCTGCTGCCGACCGATCGCGTGATTCGAAAGGGCGAGACACTGGGCTTCGACGTCGGCGTCTCCTGGCGCGGTTACTGGTCCGATCTCGCACGAACCGCTTCGATCGGCGCACCGTCGGCAGAGCTTTCGGAGTTCTACCGCTGGATGATGCAGCTGCGCCACGATTGCAACCAGCAGCTTCGCGCCGGCAACAGGCCCGCAGACGTGATCCGCGTGGTCGACGGCTACCTCGCAGAACGCGGTCTCGAGACCATGGGCGTCGGGCGCGTCGGCCACGGGGTCGGCATCGACACCACCGAGTACCCGTCGCTCGCCGCCTTCGAGGACGTCTCCTTCGAGCCCGGGAACGTCTTCGCCTGCAATCCGAATTTCTCGAATCACCTGGGCTTCATCAACGCGGAAGACAACTGGGCGGTGACCGAAGGCGACCCGGACCTCCTGTCGGCCCCCGCGGCTGAGTGGGATATCCCGGTGGTCGACGCGTGACGTGCCGGGCAGAAACGATACGTGGTCGCGCGGGGTGGCGTTCGCGCGAAACCTCAAACGCCAAACTGGAAGGAGTAGAACGATGACAATACCTTGGAAACAAGATTTCCTGGCGCTGGGCATCGCGGCAGCGGTGGCAGCTGGGTTGCCTGCCGCGCACGCCGCGGGCCTCATGGACGAAGCCAGGGGCGACGGGCTGAACGTCGCATTCTACAATTTCAAGCCTTACGCCTACATGGACGAAAACGGCGTCCTCACCGGGACCGATGTCGATACGCTGAAGGCGGTACTCGAGAAACTCGGCGGCAAGATCGCGGACGCCAAGGCAATCGAATGGGGTGCGCTGATACCGGGTGTCAAGTCGGGACGCTTCGACGTGGTCGCAGCGGGCATGTTCGTCACGCCGAAACGCTGCGCAGAAGTCCGATTCTCGGAACCGACATTCGGGATTCAGCAGACGCTGATCGTGGTGAAAGGCAATCCGCATGGTGTCGTCGATTACGATTCCATCGCGGAAAAGGGCCTGACCGTTGCGGTCGTCTCTGGTGCTGCGCAGACCGGCTATGCCGAGGCCTCGGGCGTTCAGGACGACAAGATCATGCAGATTCCCGACAACCCGACGGCGATCGCGGCACTTCGTGCCGACAGGGCCCAGGTCTATGCGCTGTCCGTCCCGGGAAGCCGGGAAGTGGTGCGGGGCGTACCGGAACAGGACCTGGAAATGGTCCCGGCGTTCAAGATCGTGGCGGGAGAACTCGCCATGCCGCACGGCGCGTTCGCGTTCCGCAAGGAAGACGGCGACTTCGTCGATGCCTTCAACGCTGAACTGACGGCCTTCATCGGTTCGCCGGACCACCTGGCGATCTTCGAAAAGCACGGGATGGAAGCGGACGAACTTCCTTCCCAGAAAACCGCCGAACTGTGTGAAGGCTAGTCACCACGGACGAGTGACCAGGCCGGCGCCGCCCTGCCCGTTGCGGCGCCGGCAGCCGAACGACACCGATGCCATTTGACGTCCAGCATCTGCACGGCTGACAGGCAGCAGGACATGGCGATGCGTCCGAACATTCTTTTCCTGATGATCGACCAGCTGGCCGCGTCGGCCTTGTCCGTCTACGGAGGAAACACCGCCAGGACACCGAACATCCAGCGGCTGGCGGAAAGCGGCGTGGTATTCGAGAACGCCTATACGAACTTCCCGGTCTGCGCGCCGTCGAGATTCTCGATGATGAGCGGGCAGTTCGCGAGCAGGATCGAATGTTATGACAACGCCGCGGAGTTCAGGGCGTCGATTCCGACAATCGCCCACTATCTGCGGATTCTCGACTACCAGACGACGCTTTGCGGAAAGATGCATTTCATCGGACCGGACCAGTTGCACGGGTACGAGGAACGGTTGACGCCGGAGATCTATTCGGCCGACTTCCGCACGCTGCCGCAGTGGGACGGCGAGGACGACGATTTCGCAACCGATGCCCGCGAGGCCCTCGTCGAGGCAGGGCCGGTGTCGCGAACCGTCCAGATGGACTACGACGAAGAGGTGGGATTCCATGCAATTCAGAAGCTGTTCGACCTGGCCAGGAGCGACGATACGCGCAACTTCTTCCTGACCGTGTCCTTCACCCATCCTCACGAGCCTTTTCTCTGCAGGCAGGAATACTGGGACCGGTACACGGATTTCGAAATCGACCTGCCGCGCGTGGGAGAAATCGCGGACTCCGACCTGGACGAACACAGCAGGAGAATATTCCGCCACTACAACCTTCCCGCGCCCGGGATCACCGAACAGCACGTCCGGAACGCGCGGCGCGCCTACTACGGCGCGATGTCCTACGTCGACGACAAGATCGGGCGCATACTCGGTACGCTCGAGGAGACGGGACTCGCTGACGAGTTGGTCATCGTGCTCGCGTCCGACCACGGCGAAATGCTTGGCGAACGCGGAATGTGGTTCAAGAAGGTGTTCTTCGAAAACGCCGTGCGAATTCCTCTGATTCTCTGCGGACCGGAATTCGAACCGAAGCGGGTCCGGGACAACGTATCCCTCGTCGACCTGCTGCCGACTTTCGTCGACATCGCCGATCCGTCCGGTTCACTCGAGCCCGTTCAACCCGTTGCAGGAAACAGCGTCGCCCCGCTGGCCAGGGGCACGGCCCGGGACTGGCCGGACACGGTCTTCAGCGAGATGACCTGCGAGGGCGTCGTCGAACCGGTCATGATGGTGAAACGGGGGCACCACAAGTACATCTGTTCTGCGTCCGTTCCCCCGCTGCTCTTCGACCTGGCTGAAGACCCCGACGAACTGGAAAACCTCGCCGGCCAGGCCCGCGTCGCAGGTCTGGAACAGGAACTCCGGACCCTCGCGGACGATACGTGGGGCGACCTGGCGGAGCTTCGCGCAAACATCGTGGAAAGCCAGAAGACGCGGCTCCTGGTTCGAGAAGCCCTGGAGAGAGGCAAAGTGTTCTCCTGGGACGACAACCCGCACACGTCCACGGGCGGGCGCTACCTCCGGCGGGGGAAATCCTACAATGCCTGGAACTATGGCGGTGTCGACCGTCTGCGCGGCCGGCAGAATCCGCAGTAGGACAATGGCGATGATCATTTCATGGAACTGCGCTGAAAGTTCCGGGGAATTCCGCTGGGCAGGAAGGAGGCGGTTTCGTTGGCTGGACGGATCGTAGCGGTCGTCGCCCTGACGGGGTTTCTCGTCGGTTTGAGTTTCGCGACGTTTTCCGAAATGCGGATCTTCCTGCCAGCGATGCTTCGCGGAGCCATCGTGACCCTTCAGGTCTCCGTCCTCTCGGCGCTGCTCTTCTTCGTCATGTCGTTCGTAGCCGGAATCGCCAAGGACAGCCGGGTCGTGCCAATCCGCTGGTTGGCGATCGTCTACATCGAAGTGTTCCGCGGCACGTCGCTGCTCGTGCAACTTTTCTGGCTGTACTTCGTGCTTCCGGAATTCGGAGTCGTGCTCTCGCCGATGACAGCGGGCGTCCTCGGCGTCGGACTCAACTTCGGCGCCTATGGCGCGGAAATCGTACGCGGTGCGATGGCCGCCGTACCGCGGGGGCAATTCGAAGCCTCCGTCGCTCTCAACCTGTCCGAGTGGAAGCGCCTCGTGCGCATCGTGATCCCGCAGGCGGTCATCGTGATGATACCCGGCATGACAAACCTGACGATCGAGATGATCAAGGCGACGGCGCTGGTTTCCGCCGTGACTCTTGTCGACATCACCTACGCGTCCGTGCAGCAAAACCAGCTCCACTACCGGACACTCGAGATCTTCACGATCACGGTGATGCTTTACTACTGCTTCGCCCAGTTCGTTCGCTTTGCCGGCGACGCGCTCGAAGACCGGTTCTCCCGGCACCTGGGACGGGGGCACTGACCCATGGACTGGCGTTGGGATTTCACCTTCGAAGTCGTCGTTCCCCGCCTTTGGGAGGCCGCCGGAATCACGGTGTACGCAACCTTCGCATCATTCCTCCTGGCACTCGTCGGAGGGCTCGTGCTCATGCTTCTCAAGACCTCGAACAACCGGGTCGTCTCGCGGGTGGTCACGGAATTCATCGAGCTCATACGGGCAACGCCGTTGCTCGTTCAGATCTTCTTCCTGTTTTTCCTCCTGCCGGAGGTTGGCATAACGCTGCCGCCTCTGACGACAGGCATACTTGCGATCGCGCTCTACAACTCGACCCTTTGCGCCGAGGTCTACCGCGCCGGCCTGCAGGCGGTGCCGCGCGGCCAGTGGGAAGCCGCAACGGCGCTCAACCTGTCGACGTACCGAACGTTCCGGAAGATCATCATCCCGCAGTCGCTTCCGCCGATCATACCTGCGCTCGGCAACTACCTGATCGCGATCTTCAAGGAGACTCCCCTGCTCTCTTTCGTGGCGGTCGGCGAAATCATGCACGCATCAAAGCTGATCGGCTCCGAGTATTACCGCTTCACCGAAGCCGTCACGATCGCCGGTATCTTCTTCCTCGTCATGAGCCTCGTGTCGGCGCAGTTGGTGCGGCTCGTCGAGAATTATGTAAAACGGAGCATTCAGAGGTGAACGGAGCGAAGATCAGATTCGAAAAGGTTCTCAAGGCCTACGGCGAACTCAGGGTCCTCGAGGACCTGGATTTCCACGTCGACGACGGCGAGGTCGTTGCAATCATCGGCCCATCAGGATCAGGAAAGACGACGGTTCTGCGCGTGCTCATGACGCTGGAAGGAATCCAGGGCGGAACGATCTACGTAGACGGCGAGCCCCTTAACCTGATGCGCCAGAACGACAGGCTCGTACCTGCCAGCAAGGCGCACATCCGGCGCATACGTTCGAAGATCGGCATGGTGTTCCAGAACTTCAACCTCTTCCCCCACATGACGGCGCTCGAGAACTGCATCGAGGCGCCGGTCCAGACCAAGGGTCTGACAAAGGCGGAGGCCACCGGCGAGGCCCTGGGACTCCTCGAGATGGTGGGTCTCACCGACAAGCGCGACCATTACCCGAGCCAGCTTTCGGGCGGCCAGCAACAGCGCGTGGCCATTGCGCGGGCTCTCGCCATGCGGCCGGAAATCCTGCTGTTCGATGAACCGACATCGGCCCTGGACCCCGAAATGGTCGGCGAAGTCCTGAACGTGATTCGCGACCTGGCAAAGTCAGGCGACTACACGATCCTCCTGGTTACCCACCAGATGGGATTCGCCCGCGAGGTTTCGGACAGGGTGTGTTTCTTCGACGGGGGCGTGATGGTCGAGGAAGGCAGGCCCGACGAGATCTTCGGCAATCCGGGGAATGAACGGCTGAAACAGTTCCTGAGCAAGGTTCTCGAAGCAACATGACAGGGACTGGAACATTTTCTCCTGGTCCCGTCACGACAACCCCGGGCCGCTATCCCGACATGTCGGCGCTCCTCGCCGCATTCCGTGCCAGCAAAACGACGGTCCGGGAGGCACTCGAGTCCTGCTTCGAACGCGTCGCCGCGCTGAACACTTCCGTCAATGCGGTCGTCCATCTGGAGGCGGCAAGTGCCCGCCGGAAGGCCGACCGTTGCGACCTGGAAAGGCGGGCCGGAAGGAAGGTCGGACCGCTCCACGGCGTTCCGGTCACGGTGAAGGAGTGTTTCGACTGGGCCGGGAGACCGACGACGTGGGGTGACCCCGACCGGAAAGAGCACGTTGCGGACAGGGACTCGGCCATCGTCGAACGGCTACGGAAGGCCGGTGCGATCATCGTCGGGAAGACGAACATCCCAGCCTATCTCGGTGATTGGGAAACCTGCAATCCGCTGCATGGCCCGACCCGAAACCCGCACGACATGGAACGCAGCGCAGGAGGATCATCGGGCGGCGGGGCGGCGGCCGTTGCGTCCGGGATGAGCTATGCCGACATCGGCAGCGATCTTGGAGGCTCGGTCCGCCTTCCGGCCCACTATTGCGGCACCTTCGGACTCAAGCCGACCTGGGGGCTGATCCCGATGCTCGGCCACGGGCCGCGGGACGAATTGCGGGAGCCGGATATCGGCGTGGCGGGGCCGATTACACGCTCGGCCCGCGATGCCGCGATGATCCTTCAGGTCCTTTCCGGGCCGGCGGACCGCGCCTCGCCGTGGGCCATTCGGCTACCGCGGGCAGATCCGCGCCCGCTTCGCGACCTCAGGGTCGCGGTGTTCCTGGCCGACGACATGTGCCCGGTCGATCGGGCATACCTCGACCGGCTTGATCGCTTTTCCGCGGCGCTCGCCGAGTCCGGTGCGACCGTCGGGCCGCGCGCCCGCCCGGACGTCGACCTCGCCCGCCAGACAGAAATCATGAACCTTCTCGTCCGGGCGGAAACCTCGACGAGACCCGTGCTGTCTTCCTCCTGGCCGCGAGGCACCGGACGCCGCGCCCGCTGCGGGCACGGCCATGCGGAACTCAACGCCAGGGGCGCGAACCTCCCGCACCGGGCCTGGCTCGAATTGCACGAGGAGCGCCTTCGCATTGGCCGGGAATGGTCCCGTTTCTTCCAGGAATACGATCTGCTGGCGTGTCCGGCCGGCGCGTGTACTGCCCCGCTTCTCGAAATGGTCGAAGACGTCACGATGCGAACGGTACCGGTCAACGGCGGGCGGCGGCCGGTCCTGGAACAACACTTCTGGTTCGGGCTCGCAAGCCTTCCGGGACTGCCGGCAATCTGCGTGCCGTTGCGCCGGGAGGCCGGAGACCCGCCCGCAGGCGTCCAGCTGGTTTCGTCATGTTACGCGGATCTCGCACTGTGCCGTTTTGCGGAAATGTTCCATGAATTCGAGGTAAAGAACGCATGAGCCCGGAGGACAGGATGGAAGGCACGCTGCTCAACTACGGAGACGGCCCGCGTGCCATCTACGAGGAACTCAAACAGCGCATCATCGCCGGCGAGCTGGAGGGGGGCAGCGAGCTGAAAATCATGCCGCTCGCGAGCGAACTCGGCGTCAGCATTGTCCCGGTCCGCGAGGCGATCCGTATCCTGGCTGCCGAGGACCTGATCGTTCTCAGGCCGCGCCGCAGCCCCGTCGTCGCGAAGGTCGAACAGCGGGACCTCATTGAAATCAACAGGATTCGCGGCGCCCTTGAACCCGTTGTCCTCGAAGACGCCGTTCCGAGGCACACGCCGGATACCCTGGCAGGCTGCGAGTCGCTGCTGGAGCAGGATCGCGCTTGCGGCGACCTTTGGGAAAAGGTCGAACTCAACAGGCGGTTTCACCTGGCGCTACTCGCGCCGTCGCCCTTCGATCGGACCATTTCGATCATCTCGGACCAGTACGTGGGCCTGGCGCGCCTGACCCACTTCCGGGTGATGAACGAACCCGGACTCATCGATCAGCACCACGCGGAACATGAAGCGATTCTCACCGCGGTCACGCAAGCGGATGTCACCCTGGCCGCGACGTTGCTGAGAGAGCACATCGACAGGGCAACCGGGCGTGCCCGCGACCTGCTGGACACATCTGGCGCCAAACGAAATGAACGGACCCCGGCCGCTGATGGATGAGCTTGAATTCACCGAATGCGCTTTCGACTCCCGGTCTCGGTGCATGCCGCGCGAACGAGCAGCCGGCATCACCCAGACCGGCGGTTTCCGACAGCTGAACGGACAGGCCCCCATATCTTCAAGTCATGTGACCATTTCGGAAACCGGTTCGGCTACACCTTAACGGGCCGTATTGCGGTCCACGGCTCCGGTCAGCCCGTCTTCCATCGAAGCGAATTCGTCCGAAAGGACGACGAAAACATCATTGTCGTAGAGACCCGGGCGCCTGAAGTCGGCAATGCGGCGTCCGGTCTGCGCGTCGAAATGATCAAGAAAGCCTGCAAATTCAGCCTGAAGGCGCGCAATGAGCCGACGCTCATTGCCGCTTGCGCTGGTCCATTTCGGGACTCCGGCATTTCGCGGGACCAACTTGGTGTTCCTTGGAACCGGACCGGGTTCTTTCCGCAGGTCAACGCGCCTTAACCGGGTCCGGTCCCAACCCTCATCAAAGACACCGTCGTGCTTGTCTGCGTCTTTCCTGCCAGCCCGAATGGAGGCATAATCGCGATTCGGCGACAGGGGCGGTGCAGCAATGTGATCAGGTGGAACGCATGCCGGGCGCCTGGCCGAAATGGGTCAGCGCAAATGAAACAACTCCTGCCGTCACGCGGCAGCTGTTCTGCTCAATGAGAAATCCTGCCTGTTCCCTGGAGCCAACTGCGAGGCACTGATTTTTTCGAGGCGCCGCCTACCCGCGACTGCCCGCCGACCCGCGAAGATCTGAACCGCCAGGCATTTGAGGGCCTGTTGCCATCCTGAGGGTTTGCCATTCTGGAAACTGAGCTCCGAGCCGTCACGGTCTTTTGGGGACATCATTTCTCCCCGGATGCAGCGCGGCGACTCGACTTCTGTTCCGCAAGGACTTCCTTGAAGTGCTTGGACAACCTGAGGCTTTGACCCTGGTAGCTCGATCCTAACCCTGGGCCATAGACACGCTCCGGAACCCCGGTCATCCTTTCGTAGACCAGTCTCCCGAGTGCCTGTCCGTGTTCGAGCGAAAACGGGGTTTCATGGCAACGTACTTCCAGGACGCTGCGCGACTTCTTCCCTCCGTACACCGTGCTGCCGAAACCCGGGTCAAAGAAACCCGCGTAGTGAACCCGAAACTCCCCGACCATCGCGTTGAAGGGAACCATTTCAGCCGCGCAAACAGGGGGAACGTGCACTGCCTCCCGGCTGACGAGGATGTAAAAGGCTCCGGGATCCAGGATGATCCGGCCCTTTTCCGAATATACCGGTTCCCAGAATTTCGCCGGGTCGTAGTGATCAATCTTGCCCAGGTCGATCAGGCCCGTGTGGGGCTTGACCCTGTAACCCGCTGCGAAGCCTCTTTCGGGCAACAGGTCGACCGAGAACTCGAGACCGTTGTCAATTCGCGCCTTGCCGTCAACCAGGCGGTATCGCGCATGCAACTGCGCGAGTTCTTCATCGGTCAGGACGGACTCTCCCCTTCGAAATCGGATCTGGTTGAGACACAGTCGAGGACGAACGAGAATCGAAAATGACCTTGGGCAAATCTCGGAGTAAAGCGGACCAGCGTATCCTGGTTCGATCCTGTCGAATTCCGTCCCGTGATCGGCAATGCACCTCGTAAAGATATCCAGGCGTCCGATCGAACTCTTCGCGTTGACGACTGCCGTCAGGTCTTTCGGGACTGCCAGGGATTCCATCAGTGGAACAAGATACACGCAGCCTTTCTCCAGCACCGCTCCGTTGGAAAGATCGATCTCGTGCATTCCGAATTCGCTCAGGCGTTTCCTGACGGTCGACCCCTCGCCGGACAGGAATGACGCCCGGATTCGCCAGGCCTTTCTCCCGAGCCTCAGATCGAGGCTTGCCGGTTGGACCTGGCGGGGTTCAATCGGCAAGGTCGAGTTGATCCCGCCCGATTCCGAAAGTTCGACTATGTCCTGGGACGGCAAGACGCCCACGTACTTCGTCATCTGCACACCCGCACCGATCCGAACGCCACCGGCGGCACCTGACAGTCATGCCGAAAATCACTCATCACCTGCGTTCCGAGTCTCCCCGTCCTGTGCCCGAAACGGTGGATTCGCTGATGATCCTTCGAACGCCTGGCGCTCAAGAAGCACGCAAGGGCCGGCCTTGACGGTATGATTCAGGGTTGATCGGATAACGGTCTCCTTTCTGGTGCTGGTCAGCATGGGCTTTCAGGGCTTCCGCCCCCAAAACCTCCTCCCATCAGGAAGACGTCGCTGACCGCAACTCTGTCTGCTTGGTCGGGCTAGCAGGATTTGAACCTGCGACCTCTCGTCCCCCAGACGAACGCGCTAACCAAGCTGCGCCATAGCCCGACGCATTCCTTATAGTCGAGAACAGTACATCCGCAAATGGAAACCGGTCCGGCAAAAGGGCGGCAGCGTCATTCAGGACGTGGCGCCGCTTCATCGAGGTCCTCGGCCAATCGGTCGCGAATTTCCGCGAGTTCGGAATACAGCCTGCGGATTTCCGCCAGTTCGGCGTCACCAAGGCCGGACGCGGCACGAATACGCCGCGGCCCACTCAGGAGCCCGGCAGGTGAAACCGGCGCCCGCTCTTCGATTTCAATTCCGGCGTCGCCGGATTCCTCCCGGCGCGGGATGTCGCCGGAGGACATCGCACCGGTTTCCGGGACGGATTCTGCATCATCGTGGCCGTCGACCGGCGCTGACGCCAGCGACCTGACATGATTGACGCCTCGTGACTGAAGAATCTCGCAGACCTTCTTGATGGTCTTCCCGTCGTCGTAGAGCAGCCGCTTGATTCCCGTAAGCAAAAGGACATCTTCCGGCCGGTAATACCGGCGGTTGCCCGATCGCTGGACCGGCCTGACTTGCGGAATCTGGCTTTCCCAGAACCTCAATGCGCTGGCGGAGACTCCGAGTTCCGTGGCGGCCTCCGAAATACTGCGCAGCGCGTCCTTGCTCTTCTTCATCTATTCGGAAATCTGCGAGGGCTTGTTCCCCATTTCGATCGCCGCCTTGAACTTCTTGGACGGGCGGAACGTAACGACGCGCCGCGCGGAAATCGCGGCAGGAATGTTGGTTTTCGGATTTCTCCCCATGCGTTCAGGCTTGTCACGCAACTTGAACGATCCAAAATTCGAGATCTTTACTTCCTCACCCGAAATCAAGGCCTCCGAAATGTTTTCCAAAATCCGTTCGACCAACTTTCCACACTCGTTGTTGGACAACCCGATCTCGTGAAACACGGCTTGTCTCAAGTCCTGTCTGGTCAGTGTTTTTTTGGCCATAAAAGAAACTCCCCAAGACGATGGAACGATAAAATACCACTTGGCGGAGATTTTCAAGCCATCAAGAATCCCGGTAATCCGCGCAGGAGTCTGCCGGGGACCTGTGCTCCCGAGGCGGAAAGAAGCTCCGGACCACGCGGCTCTACCAGCGGAACAGGGCAGCACCCCAGGTCAGCCCTCCCCCTATCGCCTCCGTGAGGATGACCTGGTTCTCCTTGAGCTTGCCCTGTTGCTTTGCGACCGACAGGGCGAGCGGAATTGATGCGGCGGACGTGTTGCCGTGGTCCTGAACCGTCAGGATGACCCGCTCCATCGGGATCCCCATTTTCTGGGCCGTCTTGCGAATGATCCGGAGATTGGCCTGGTGGGGAACGACCCAGTCGACGTCCGATTCGGATAACCCGGATGTATCCAGAACCTCGTGGGCAACTTCAGCGAGCTTTGCAACCGCGTGCCTGAATACCTCACGGCCCTCCATGACGAGCACACCTGTCGTCTGGGTCGATGAAACGCCGCCGTCAACATAGAGAATCTGATTGAGGCGCCCGTCGGATTTCAGTTTGCACGACAGGATACCCCTGTCTTCGTTATCGCCACGGCCTTCCCGGGCTTCGAGCACCAGCGCACCTGCGCCGTCTCCGAACAGGACGCACGTGGTGCGATCCTGCCAATTCATGATTCTGGAAAATGTCTCGGAACCGATGACCAGAACACGCCGGGCCTGGCCGGAAACGATCAGCGCGTTGGCGTTGCCAATTGCATAAACGAATCCGGCGCATACTGCATGCAAGTCGAAAGCATAGCTCCGCGTGGCTCCCAGGGCCGCCTGGACCCTGGTCGCGGTCGAGGGGAATGTCTGGTCCGGCGTAGACGTCGCCAGTACGATCGCGTCGATCTCGTCAAC
>JAPOVX010000182.1 GCA_026707935.1 Paracoccaceae bacterium | reverse complement strand
AGACACCTGGGATTCAAGATTCACATAACCGTTTGGTTCCCATAATCACGCTAATGGAAACATTCGAATTAGCGTGATTTCCGGCAGACCGGTCAAACCGGGCACCTGAAATCGGTCATCGATCGATGCCTTTTGCTCCGTGTGCCTTTTTCAGGCAGTGCATTCCCACGTCGAAACAGTAAGCCAGATCGTTTCACGATTTCGGTTCTGCGGCAAATGCCCGCCAATCAAGCCATCCTGGTTTGCCGAATTGCAGATTCCACGCTCGGTTTTCGAGTCCGACCACCACGATTGTTCGCTGCCCTCGATGCCCCGTGAACTGGCACACGGCCGCGATATGTACTTGTTTTCGATTGTTTCGGCTACGGAGTTGGTGGCATGGGCCGGGGCTGCCTTTTCGAGATCCTGAATTCGCACACGGTGAACGGCTCATCCGCTCCTTTACCGCGCTGCGTGCGCCAACGTGCGATCGCCCGGTTCATCGTGCGCATGTCATCGCCGCGCAACCCTTCCTCGCGTAACACAACGCGTCTGCCCGTCTTCGTCTCGATCACGACGTCGTACCAGCAGCGCAAACGCATGCGTAGTGGTGGTGCATGGGTGGGCCCATCGAACCCGCGCGCGCTGATCCAGTTTACATAACGGAAGCGGTATTCCGGCTCGACGCTCTGCCAGATTTTGACAGCGTCCTTGGACAACGTGCGCCGGTTTTCTGCACGGACCCTTGCCACCTGGCGGCGCGCATCCACAAAAGCGATCCGCCGCTCGACCCAGGTCGCTTCGCCGACCCAGGCGCTCATCGTTGGCCAGCGTCCGGTTCCGATTGCGCCCGGCACGCGCGGGTAGGCGTAGTCGTGTTCACCGCGCACCCAAATGCCGTTTTCCCCGTAGCCGTCGGGCACCGGATACGCCTTTCCGTCTTTGCCCGGCTCGATCCGGGCGATGAAGATTTCCCCGATGGAATAGTACTTGGAATTCCAGATGATGGCCCGGTCGTCGTCGAGCACTTCGTCCAGTTCCGCCATTCCCCCGATGAACCGGTATGCGTCCCCGCGAGACCTTAGCGCGCGGAGCACGAGCACCGGACCCGGGTCGCCAGGCAGGGCATCCTCGACAGGAATATCTTCCTTTTCGCGGCGCTTGGTCCACTGATAGCGCTCCTGTTCGAGCACATGTATCGCCTGGAGTATGCGAGGCCCGCCTTTCCAGACACTCCGGCCGCGGACGGTCCTTCGGACCACCGCCTCGTCCATCCGGATGCCCTCGGCGGACAGCGTTCTCCGCGTTCCTGACAGCGAAGCCCCGATTCCTTTCACGCTCCGGGTCTTGAGGAGCGCCGCCACTTCCGGGCTCGAAAGTTCAGTTCCGTCATCCACGAGCCGGGCGAATACCGAGAGCCCTGCCCAATACGTCGCAAGATCCAGGTCATCCATTCCGAACCACTCTTTTTCAATGACACTTCGAGCGCTTTGCCCTCCAAGTCCAGCGTCCCGACAAGGCGAAAGCGTCCAAGGTTCGGTCGGGACCGCGACCGGGAGGAAGTCAACGGCCGTTTAAGGCTGTTTTCGCCGACAATAAAGTTCGAACTGTCGGAGACCCGCCGGACGCTCGCGTTTCCTCGATCCATAGTGGCGTTCACGGAAACGGGCGTGGTTTACCTGGGCCGGTCCGCGAAATCTCCCGTATGCAGAATCGGCCACAAATCCACCCGATGTCGAAATCCGGCAGCAAAAGGAGAGAAGCCGGGCCGGGCGGTCAGGAAATTGCCGGGATTCACTTTGCCTGAAGGCCTCGGTACAAATCGTCCTTGAAACCGAAACCGGAGTTCACGTACGAGTGTTTCTGAAAAAGGAGCGACGCTCCGAAACCCGTTTGCCTTGCAGCTTCCGTTTGTCGCGTGGTTTCTTGAATCCCTGGTCCTGACGGAAGAAAACGCGCCTACTCGCGTGCTGGAGGCCATCGTGAGGCACGATTGAAAACCCGAAAATGAACATTCGAAACATGGAATCAAAAAAAACAGACGCACGAAAAAAACTGAAGGCCCCGAAATTCCTGGGTTGGAAGACAAGCGATGAAGATGAGATCGAACGACGGCGTTGGAGAGGGATCACGGATGACAGCGAATTCAGCAACCTTGAACCTGAGTTCGGCCATTTCGGAACGTTCAAGGTCGCCTCATCCTCCGGATCTTCCTATTTTGTCGAAATCCGGGATCCGAACGAACTGCGGAACAGTTGTACGTGCAAGGATTTCAAGGTGTCCGGCCTCGGGACCTGCAAGCACGTGGAACGTGTCCTGCACGGGTTGAGAGAGGCCAACGGGCGAGCGTTTGACAAGGCCGCAAAGTCTGGCTCGCCACGAATTGAAGTCTACCTTGCCGACGACCGCGACGGATTGCCCACCATGGAAACGCCTGGCGCGGGTATTCCCGATGACCATGCCGCGGAGGTCGCGCAGTTGGTTGCTTCCCTCCGGGAAGCGCCGGTTGCCGACGTCCATCGCAGGCTGCACGAACTGAAAGGCGCACACCCGAACAGCATCAGGATTTCCCGACTTCTGGAAGGCTGGGTGAACCAGCAACAGAGAAACCAACAGAGGTTGCAACGCAGCAGGAACACCCGGGAGGATATTGCATCGGGCCGCCTCGATACCGATGTCGTCAAGTATCCCCTGTTTCCCTATCAGGTCGAGGGCATGCTGCACCTGGCCCTCGGTGAGCGCGCTTTGCTCGCGGACGACATGGGGCTCGGCAAGACAGTACAGGCTCTCGCCGCGACCGAGCTGTTGTCGCAACTGGAAAACGTGGACCGGGTCCTCATCGTATGCCCGGCGTCGCTGAAAGCGGAATGGGAGGAGCAGATCGGGAATGCGACCGACAGGCGATGTGGCATCGTCTTCGGACCCATGCATCGTCGACTCGAGCAATACAAGAATCCGGAGTTCTATTCGATCACGAACTACGAACAGATCCGATCCGATGTCGAACACATCGGGCATCACCTGAAACCGGATCTCGTCATTCTCGATGAAGCGCAAAGGATCAAGAACTGGCGAACGCTGACCGCGGAAGCGGTGAAGAAACTCGAAAGCCCCTATGCATTCGTTCTGACCGGCACACCCCTCGAAAACCGGATCGACGAGGTCTATTCGATCGTCCAGTACCTCGATCCGGAGCTCCTCGGACCCCTTTTCAGGTTCAATCGCCGCTATTTCGTCCTCGACGACCGCGGTCGGCCCGATTCACTCCAAAACCTCGACGAATTGCACGAGCGCCTCGGCCAAGTGATGCTCCGGCGTCGCAAGTCGGACATTGAAGACGATCTTCCCGAGAGGACCGTCAACAACTTCTTTTTGCCCATGACCAGGGTTCAGGAGGAGCGTTACGCAGAATACGAGTATATTGTCGGTTGCCTTGCAAGTGTTGCGCGACGACGGCATCTGACCGAGCCCGAATTCAAGAAGATGCAAATGGCGCTCGCATGCATGAGGATGCTGTGTGATACCGCCTATATTCTCGACGAAAAGGAACGGGCCAGCCCGAAACTCGATGAACTGGAGCGGATACTCGATGATCTGCTCGCTGAACCCGACACGAAAGTCATCATTTTTTCGGAGTGGGTGCGCATGTTGAGCCTCGTGCAGGAACGCCTGGACGATGCAGATATCGAATTTGCATGGCACGTCGGAACGGTTCCCCAGGACAAGCGTCGCCGCGAGATCATTCGGTTCAGGGAAGACCCGGATTGCAGGGTTTTCCTTTCTTCCGAGAGCGGTGGTGTCGGTTTGAACCTGCAGGTCGCAAACGCCGTCATCAATCTGGACCTTCCCTGGAATCCGGCAAAGCTCGAACAGCGGATTGCACGAGCCTGGAGGAAGCATCAGAAGAAAGTCGTCAGCGTCATCAACCTCGTGGCGGAAAACACAATCGAGCACCGGATGCTGTACCTGCTCGACGCGAAACAGGGTCTTTCGGACGCAGTCCTGGATAGTCCGACCGAGGGCGGCACGATGGACCTGCCATCCGGACGACAGGCGTTCCTGGAAAGACTGGAACAAGTACTCGGGGCAAATGTGCCCGAGACGAAACTGGTCGAGCCGGACCCTGTCGAGGTTTCGCTGTCTGCGCTGAAGGAGGCGTTTGGTGACAGGCTGTATGCGGTTGAACTCCGCAAGGACAACTCCGGTCAACGATCTCTTCTCGTGGTCCTCGGGAACGAGGTCGGCGACGAAGCCCAGAACGTGTCCTGTCCCCTGCCGGTAAAACGGATCAACCGCCAGAGTTACGAGACCATGCTTTCCATGGAAGAAAACGGCCTTCTCGACTTTTCCGGAAATCGCATCGACATGCTTTTCCTCGAGTCGGAGGAGGAAAGGGACGAGAGGGAGATCAATCGGCTGCGGGCGAAAGCCGAACCGCTTTTGGGGGAAGCGAACCGGCGTCGCGACATGGCCTCCTTGCTGGCGAGCGGCGGATTCGAACAGGAAGCCGCGAAGCTTGCGGTGTCGATTACGGTATTGTCCATACGAGCACTGGCGCTCATCGCTGGCATCGACACGGACGAGGAGGACGAATTCCCACCGCACGAGCTTTGCGACCGCCTGATCGAGGCAGGAGAAATTCCGGCAGACCTGGCAGTTTCCGCGTACGGCCACTGTGTCTCGGAAACGGAGAAGACGGCCGCGTTGGTTGTCGGAGAAGAAGAAACCGGTGGCTTCCAGCAGCATGCTGGCACGATGCTTGAATCTGCGGAACGCATCCTGTCGTACACCGCGGCACGAATCGGTTCCTGATCATTTGGCGCGATCCCCGTGACGGCGCCGAGAATCAATCTGGGTGCTGACGGGCCGTTGTACGCATGGCGTCGGCCCGAGCGGCCTCAAGCGGGCGGTCCCCGACAAGCCGGCGGAACCGTCCCGGAGGGGTTCCGGTGCTCCGGGCGTGCCGAAGCTCACCGATCTCATCGCTGATCGCGCAGCGCGTGACTGCATGACAATCGCAAACCGGATGACATCGAATCGCGTCCGGCAGTTGTGTGTGAAGAAGAACCGGCCGTGCCGCATGTCGGAGTCGATTTCGGCCTCATCTGCGCCAGATCATGCCCTTCGGGTCAGCCACCAGTACACACGAATGTTCCCCGTCTTCGATGCAAGATGAATGGGCTCATTGCAACCGACTGAGTCGGTCTTGATGGTTTCCGCCTGAGTGTTCATGGGCAAGGGAGAGTCCGCTCAAACAGGCGTTACCTGCATCTCTCTCGCGAGACGACAAGCACTATGCCGCCACCGCCTCTGCGGGAGTTTCCGCGAACCGAGCCGGATTGGCAGGAGGATGTTCTGCTTGCATGCGCCGATGTCTACGGTGCGGCGTATCCGCCCCCGTCGCGGCAGCAACGGAACGTGGACGACCCGACGGCTTGTCGCCCTGTCGCGCCCGGCAGTTCCACGACCCGCAGCCGCCCGTGCGAGGGGCGGGCTTTCAATGCGTCGTGCCGGAACCTGCACAGCCCCGGGGGCCAGCCGCTCGTCCAGACCCCTCGGGTCGTTCGGGCATGCGCCAGGGATGGGCGGCGCGTGAACATGCCCAAAACTACGCCCCTGTCTCGACGACGACCTTGCCATGGGTCTCGCGCGGGGCCGAGACATAATCCCAAGCCTCGCGATACCCCTCCATCGGATAGACCCGGTCAATCCGGGGGGCGACGAGCCCACGCTTGAGCGCATCGTAGACAAATGCCTTTCCCCGCGCCCGGGACCCGGGATTCTCGACGTAATTGAAGAGCGAATAGGGGTGAAAGACGGCGTTGGCCTGAAACATGTCGACAATCGGCAGGGTCGGGAACTCGGCATCAAGCGTGCCGTAGAAGAAGATCCGCGCGTTTTTGGCGAGCACTGGCGCGTATTGCCCGATCATGCCGGCGCCGACCGGATCGAAGGCCGCGTCGATTCCGCGTCCTGCGGTCACGGATCTCAGGAACTCTGCCAGATCCCCAGAACCCTGAACAAAGACGTGGTCGGCCCCGACCGACTCCAGGAAGGATCTGTTACGGTCGAATCGGGAGGTGGTGATCATCCTGGCGCCGAAATGACGGCCGATCTCCAGTGCCGCGGTCCCGGCCGTCCCCGTCCCGGCCGTTGCCAGGACGGTCGTGCCCGGCAAGACCCGCATGATTTCAACCAGGGGAAAGTATGCGGTCATGTACATCATCCAGACCGATGCGCTTTCCACGGCCGAGAGCCCCGCGGGCGCCGGCGTCACGTAGCGGTGGTCGATGACCAGTTGCTCGGTGCTGGCCCCGCGGCGGTCGTAAAAATGCGGCAAGGTGCACATGCGTGTCCCGAGCTCGATTCCCACCACGTCCGGGCCGATCGCGTCCACGACGCCGGCCGCCTCCATCCCGATGCAGGCCGGGAACGCTGAAAAGCTGAACGAATACCGGTCATGCATGAGATTCATGTCGCCCCAGTTCAGGGCAAATGCCTCGATCCGGAGTCGGATTTCGCCCGGTCCCGGCGTTTCGTCCGGAACGTCTTCCAGCGACAATCCCTGGTAGCCCTGGTAGCCTTGTATCACCCAGGCGCGCGGCATCTACCGGTCTCCCTCTCGTCTTTCAATGGACCTGTGGATCAGTCCCCGTCGCATCGCGCCGGTATCGGCGATCCTCGTTTTGTCAATCGGGCAGGCGCTGCCCGGGTGTTCAAGATCTGGAAGCCCCATACCCGGCCTCAATCCGGAGTCGAGACCCAGAGCACGCGCGCGTTGACCTCGGATATTGATATGCAGGCATGACGCATCGTACTGTCGAAATAGGCACAATCGCCAACCTGGAGCTGCACGGGGGCGTAGCCTTCGGTGTGCAGCTCGATTTCGCCGCTCAGGACGTAGAGGACCTCCTCGCCGGGATGTGCAATCACGGGTCCAAAGGTTTCGATCGAGCCCGCCTTGATCTCGGCGACCAGGGGGATCATCCGCTTGTTGACCAGCTCGTCGGCCAGCGTTTCGTAGACATAGGGCCCGGTCTCGTGGCGTTGGCCCTGGCCGCGGCGCGTGACGGCGCGGCGCATTCGCTTGACCGACGGCCCGCTGGCAGCCAGCAGCCGCGACATGTCGACCCCGAGACCCTGGACGATGCGAAGCAGCGTCTGGAACGTCGGCGAGAGCTGCCCGCTCTCGATTTTCGAAAGCGCCGAATGCGAGAGCCCGCCTCTCTCGGCGAGCTCGGTCTGGGTCATGCCCAACTCGATACGGAATTGCCTGATCCTGGCGCCAAGCATCGCCGCTGTCACCGGCTCTGCCATCTCCGCGCTCGCGCGGTTTTTGCGGATGAAGGGCAGCGAGTCGCGAATATCAGTCGTTTTGGAACAAACTTGCATGATCGGAAATTATTTGACAGGCTGAACAGAAGCAATAGGGCCGTGCGGGCTTTCCACCTTGCGGGGACAAAGTGACCATGCGTGTAGCGACGGATGTCGGCGGCACATTCACCGATATAGTCGTGTTCGACGATGCAGTTCGGGAATCACATGGCACGATTCGTGTCGCCAAGGTCGATTCGACACCGCCAGATTTCGAGGCCGGCGTGTTGCGTGCAATCCGGAAAACGGGGGTCGAAGCTTCGGGCTTCGATCAGTTCGTTCACGGGTCCACGGTCGTGATCAACGCGTTGCTCTCGCGGCGGGGCGCCAGGACCGGATTGATCACGACGGCGGGATTCCGCGACGTGCTGGAGGTCGCGCGTGCCAACAGGCCGGATCTGTTCAACTTCAACTTTCGCAAACCGCCGCCCTTCGTGCCGCGCCATCTGCGTTGCGAAATCGCGGAGCGGGTCGATTACAAGGGATCAGTGATCACACCGCTGGCGCTCGAGGAGGTTGCGCCGCTCGCAGCGTATTTCCAGGAGCAGAAGGTCGGTGCCGTTGCCGTCTGTTTTCTCCATGCCTACGCGAACCCCGACCACGAGGGGCAGGTTGCCACGCGGCTGCGCGAACTCTGTCCCGGGATTTCGGTGCTCGCGTCGCACGAAATCACGCGCGAGTGGCGGGAATACGAGCGGACGAGCACGACGGTGCTGTCAGCGTATGTTCACCCGCTCGCGCATCGGTATCTCGGCTCCCTGGCAGACAAGCTGCAGACGGCCGGACTGCCCGGAAGTCCCCACATCATGCAGTCGAACGGCGGAATCACGACGATCGAGTCGGCGGCGGCGAACCCCATCTGCATGGTCGAATCCGGGCCGGCCAGCGGCATGCTCGGCGCACTGGCGCTCGGAAAGATGCTCGGCGAGCGCAATCTCATCGGCCTCGATGTCGGCGGCACCACGGCAAAGTGCTCGCTGGTCAAGGACGCGACGCCGCATGTGATGAACGAGTACTACATCGAGCGCACCCGCACCTATCCCGGCTATCCGATCCGGACCCCGGTCATCGATATCGTCGAGATCGGCAGCGGCGGCGGCAGCATCGCCAAATTCGACGCAGGTGGCAAACTGCATGTCGGGCCGCAAAGCGCCGGGGCCGCGCCCGGTCCAGTGGCCTACGGGCGGGGCGGGGTCGAGCCGACCACGACAGACGCCCATCTTCTGATCGGCCGGATAAACCGGAGGAACTTCCTGGGCGGCGAGGTGACGCCCGACATGGACGCGGTCAGAGCAGCGTTCTCCAAGCTTGGGGCAGCGCTGGGCGTCGATGCGATCGAGGCGGCCAGGGGCGTCGTGCGTATTGCCAATGCGGATCTCGTCAGCGCACTGAAGCTGGTGTCGATCAACCGCGGCTACGATCCTCGCGATTTCAAGCTCGTCGCTTTCGGCGGCGGCGGCCCCATGCACGCGGTTGCGCTCGCCAGCGAATTGCTGATCCCCGAGATCATCGTGCCGATCAACGCAGCGGTTTTTTCGGCATGGGGCATGCTGATGTCGGATCTGCGCCGCGATTATGTGCGTACCAGGGTCGTGCGTCTGGATGCGGCAGATCCCGGGGAACTGGACGCCGTCTTTGGCGAGATGTCGGACACGGCCCTGGCCGAGTTGCAGGCTGAAGGCGTGTCGCGGGATCGCATGGTTTTCGAGCGCTGGGCAGATTTTCGCTACAAGGGGCAGGAACACACCGTCAAGGTGGCGCTCCCGGTCGAGCCGGTCACCACGGCGGCGGCGGCCGAATGGGTGGAAAGGTTCCATGCCGAACACGCGCGCGAATACGCGTTCCGGCTCGAGGCGCCGGTCGAGATCGTCAACTTTCACCTGGTCGGCAAGGGGCTTGTTCATGCGCCCGGGTTGCCGCGACTGGCAGAGGCGCCGGCAGGAGACGAGCCGCCGGAAGCCGGCCGGCGCGATGTCGATTTCGACCAGCTCGGCGTCCATCCGACCAGGATCTACATCCGCGACCGTCTTGCTGCAGGACATGTACTCACGGGCCCGGTGGTGGTGGAGGAACCGGCAACGACAGTCGTCATTCCGCCGGGATGGCAATCTCGCGTCGATTCACTTGGCAATCTTCGCGTGACGCGGGTCAATCAAGAGCAGGGGGAATTGAACACCGCATGACCAGACTGCTGTATCTTCAT
Source organism: Paracoccaceae bacterium (assembly GCA_026707935.1). Classification (GTDB taxonomy): domain Bacteria; phylum Pseudomonadota; class Alphaproteobacteria; order Rhodobacterales; family Rhodobacteraceae; genus JAPPHA01. The sequence goes on along the minus strand of JAPOVX010000182.1, from coordinate 21,996 downwards.
GTTGTCGGGAGCGATCCGGCAGACGGATCGGACCGTTATGCCGTGCGCATGCAGGAGCATTTATCCGCGGCGGTTTCGGATCGAACGACCGTCGACCTCGTCGCCTTGTCCGCCAAACGGCCCAGGCATATCGATTTCCACGCCTACGAGGGCCTCATCGTTCCGGACCTGATCCACCATGTCCACGCGAGTGCCGCTGATTATGACGGCTTTGTCATCGGCTGCTTCTACGACATCGGCTTGCGCGAGGCGCGCGAGGTATCCGGCCGGGCTGTCGTGACGGCGCCCTGCCAGGCCGCGACCGACATGGCGATGCATCTGGGCAACCGCTTCTCGATCCTCGTTGGTACGCCGAAGAACATACCGAAGATGAGCGAAAACGTTCGGATCTACGGGCGGGATCACGCCATGGCTTCGATGCGTGCCGTGGGCCTCAGCGTCTGGGAACAGCAAACCGCGCCGGACGTCTTCGAGCGCATGGCAGAGGCAGGCCGTGCCTGCGTCGAACAAGACGGCGCCGAGGTCTTGATCCTCGGTTGCACGGCGGGTTTCGGCCTCCACGAGAAACTGCGCGAGGCGTTGAATGTTCCGGTCCTCGACGCTATGCTCGCGCCGACAATGTATGCGGAATTTCTTTCCGAGACGGCGCAACGACTTGGTTGGCGCCCAAGCCGGGTGGGCGGTAGCGCCCCGCCTCCAGATGCGGAAATCAAGCAATGGAACCTGTTTGCAGGCGCGCCGGCAGAAGGGGTCAGGGTGCCTGACTCCGGAACCGGCGCGGGCAAAAGGGCCCACGCGTCCTGAAGACGTGCCGGGTTGCGGCGATGTGTCGTTGCGGCACATCGCAATTCCAAGAACACAAGGAGACTGTCATGACAAAACCACACGGATTACTGGTTGCGGCGGCGTCCGCGCTGCTGCTTTCGGCATTCACGATGACCGTGCCGCTTTCGGCGCAGACGGTATTGCGGCTCGACGAGCATGCGATCGGAGAGATCGATCCGGCGAAGGCGACCGACTACGCCGACTCGATGATCTTCTACAATATCTACGACACGCTGGTGATTCCCGCAGCGGGCGGTACGGACATCCTGCCGCATCTGGCCGAATCCTGGACCATCGATGGCCAGACCTACACGTTCACGTTGCGCGACGACGTCAAGTTCCACAGCGGCAACGTGATGGATTCCGATGATGTCGCGTTTTCGATCGAACGCAAGATGGCGCTTGGACAGGGCTTCTCAAGCCTGTTCGCCGGCGTGATCGACAGTGTGGAGACGCCGGATGCGCGAACCGTGTCGATCACGCTGACGGAGCCCTTTGCGCCGTTCCTGGGTTCGCTCGTCCGACTCGCGATCGTCGACAAGGATGCCGTTCTCGAAAACCTGGCCGAAGGCGATTACGGCGATCTGGGCGACTACGGTCAGGCCTATCTTACGTCGAACACGGCCGGGACCGGCGCCTACACCATCTCGTCCCACAATCCGCAGGAACTGACGGTGATGGAGAAGAACCCCGATTATTTCCTCGGAGTGCCAGCCGAAGCGCCCGATACGGCCGAACTGCAATACGCGATCGAACCGGCGACTTTGCGCGCGCTGATCACCCGGGGTGAACTCGATATTGGCGATCAGTGGATGGCGCCCGAGATCAAGGCCGCCGTCTCGGCCGAAGAAGGGGTGTCCCTCGGTCAAGTGGCCGGAATCTCGTCGTTCTATCTGAAACTGAACAACCAGCGTCCGCCTCTCGACGACGTGCACTGCCGGCGTGCGTTCGCTCACGCATACGACTATGACGCCATCTTGGAGCAGACGCAGGTCACCGACGAGATCGCGTTTGGTCGCCGGGCATATGGCCCGCTGCCGTTGGGCGTGCTGGGCTCCGACGAGAACATCCCGACGGGCAGGTTCGACCTCGACGCCGCGCGGTCGGAACTCGAACAGTGCCAATACGATCCAGGCGATCATGAAATCCAGCTCAACTGGGTCGCGGGCAACCCGATCCAGGAACGCATCCAGCTGATGATGCAGCTCAATCTCGGTGAGCTTGGTTTCGAAACGACGATCACGACGACGCCCTGGGCAATGTTCACGGAGCTTGCCGCGACAGCCGAGCGGACCCCGCATGTCAGCCCGGTGAACTTCATCCTGACGACGCCTGATCCGGACTCGATGCTCTACACCATGTATCACAGCAATGCAGTCGGAACCTGGGCCTCGGTGGACTGGGTCATGAATGACGAGGTCGACAGCTTGATCGAGGCCGGGCGCACGGAAACGGACCCGGAAACACGCGCGGCAATCTACCGCGAACTCGGCAACATGCTCGTCGAAGACCAGGTGTCGATCTTCGCCTACGAGTTGGTCGGCGTCTTCCCGATCCGCGACGTGGTGCACGTGCCGGCCCTGCAGGAAGAGGGGAAGACCTATTCGGTTCAGGGGATGAACTTCATGCTCCGTGAAATGACCATGAACTGATTCACTCCGGGAGGGGCGGCATTTCGAGATGCCGCCCCTGATCTTCAGCCGTATCCTTACTATCTGCGAGAACGAACCCGCGTGAATCTCTGGCGCTACTTCCTGGGCCGTCTCCTCGGATCGTTGCTCGTCCTGATCGGGGTCTCGATTCTGGTCTTCGGTATCGCGCGCCTGATCCCTGGCGACCCTGCCCGGATTGCGTTGGGACCGATGGCCTCGGCCGAGCAGGTCGAGTTGATGCGCGAGCGCTTGCGGCTGAACGAGCCGGTCGTCGTGCAGTATGGCGAGTTCGTGAAGGACCTGCTCCGAGGAGACCTCGGAATCTCGCTCTACACTAAGCGCCCGGTGACCAGCGACATCCTGTCAACGCTGCCTGCAACCTTCGAGCTTGTCCTCGCCTCTGCGCTGATCATGACGCTCATCGGTGTGCCGCTCGGCATTGTCGCTGCGCGCTATCGGCATTCGGGCGTCGACCGCGCTGCTAATCTCGCGGCGCTCCTCGGTGTCGTCACACCGTCCTTCGTGTGGGAGATTTTTCTGATGCTCGTCTTTGCCTTCGCGCTCGACATATTTCCCATTGCCGGTCGGGTGTCGCGCGGTGCGGAACTGCCGCCGATGGTCACCGGTCTCCTGATTGTCGATTCTGCGATCGCCGGCATGTGGTCGACGTTCTTCGACGCGGTGCGTCACATAGTCCTGCCCGCCATCGCGCTGGCGATGGGCGGGCTCGGCACCGCGGCGCGCCTGACCCGCGCGAACATGTCGGAGGTCTACGACCGGCAGTATATCCAGCTGGCCCGGGCATTCTCGTACACGGAACGGGAGATCTCCTTCAAATACGCGTTGCGTCCGGCCATGGTGCCGACCCTGACGATCCTCGGACTGGACTTCGCGATCATGCTTGGAAACGCCTTTCTCGTGGAGATGGTGTTCGCCTGGCCGGGAATGGCGCGCTATGGCGTCGAGGTCATCATCCGCAAGGACCTGAACGGAATTGTCGGCACGGTCCTCGTGATCTCCGCCTTTTTTCTCATCATCAACATGATCATCGACATCGTCGTCGCCTACATGAACCCACGGATCCGGTACCAGGATCAATGATGCTGGGTATCTTCAACTCGCGCGCGTGGTATCGCTACAGATCCGAGCCGCTGGCGGTGTTCGGTCTCGGGTTGCTGTCCGCGATCGTGTTCCTGGCGGTCTTGGCGCCGGTCGTGACGCCATATCCGGAGCACGCCGGCCGGTTCGTGGATTTCGGCAATACCAGCCGACCGCCAAGTGCGCAGCATTGGTTCGGGACCGACCTGGTCGGGCGTGACGTGCTCACCCGGGTGATCTACGGCTACCGCATCTCGCTGGTGATCGGATTCGTCGTGCTCGGGCTCGCCGCGCCGCTGGGCGTCACGCTCGGGCTTGTCGCCGGCTACATGAGCGGCCGGACCGGCACGGTCATCATGCGAATCACCGATGTCTTCCTCGCGATCCCGGCGCTGGTCCTGGCGATGGCCGTGCTCGGAGTGCTCGAGCGCACCCTGCTCAACGGCCTGCTCGCGCTCGCGGTCCTCTGGTGGCCCTGGTATACGCGGATGGTTTACAATCAGACCCGAACCTTGCGGCACGAGGAGTTCGTCGTTGCGGCGCAGGTCGTCGGCGCCTCGCATCTTCACATCCTGTTCCGCGAGATCCTCCCGAACCTGTTGCCGTCGGTACTGACAAAGTTCACACTGGATCTCGGCTTCGTCATCCTCGTGGCCTCCGCGCTCAGCTTCCTCGGGTTGGGGGTCGAGCCGCCCACCCCGGACCTGGGATCCATGGTCGCGGAAGGCGCGACCTACCAGCCGGACATGTGGTGGTTGCCGGTGTTTCCAGGACTCGCAATCCTGTTGGTCGTCCTGGCGTTCAACCTGGTTGGCGACGGGTTGCGCAGCGTGTTCGGAGAAGGACGGTGAACCCGGATTCCATCCTCACGGTCGAAGACCTGCACCTTCGCATTCGCCAGTTCGAGGGCGAGGCGCACATTCTCAATGGCGTCAGCTTGCACCTGCGCGCCGGAGAGCGGGTCGCACTGGTGGGGGAATCCGGCTGCGGAAAGACCAGCACCGCCCTGATGGCGATGGGGCTGATGAACGGCGGCAACATGTCGGTCGACGGGCGCGTGATGCTCGAAGGAGTCAATCTTCTCGCGCTTGGCGAGCGGGGATGGCGAAACATTCGCGGGCGCCGGATCAGCATGGTGTTCCAGGATCCGGTCGCAGCATTGAACCCGGTCTTCACGGTCGGCGATCAGCTGGTCACGGCGATCCGGCGGGGCGATCCGGGAACGTCACGGGCGGAGGCGCATGAACGGGCCGCGGAAGCGCTTCGCCACGTGCATGTCGTGGATTCCGAGCGGGTGCTCGCGTCCTACCCGTTCCAGCTCAGCGGCGGCCTCAACCAGCGGATTCTCATCACGATGGCACTGGTCAATCGGCCCAGGGTCGTGGTTGCGGACGAACCGGGCTCGGCCCTCGACGTGACGGTCCAGGAACAGACATTGCGCCTGATGAAGGCGCTCACGGACGAAGTCGGCGCCGCGGTGCTGCTGATCACCCACAACCTGGGCGTTGTGCGCAAATTCGCCCAGCGGGTCTATGTCATGTATTCCGGCACGATCGTCGAAGAGGCCGAGACGGCGCAACTGTTCGAGGCGCCGAGGCACCCCTACACCAAGGCGCTTCTGGCCGCCGTGCCACGGCTGACGGGCGAGGGTCTGCCGCAGCCGATCCCCGGCGAGGTGCCCGACTACACCAACCCGCCGGTTGGATGCCGCTTTCAGCCGCGCTGCCCCCATGCGCGGGCCGCCTGCAGCAATCCGCCGTTCGCCGAGCCGGTACCCGGGCACCGGGTAAGATGTGTTCTTGGTTCCTGATGGCTGAACCTGTCGTGCCCCCCATGAAAGATCCGGTCCTGATCCGCATCGAGGATCTGCGGCGGGATTTTACCGTCGGCAGCCGTACGGTCCCGGCGCTCGCCGGCGTGAGCCTTGACATTCGCCGCGGGCAGACTGTCGCGGTGGTCGGTGAATCCGGGTCGGGCAAGACCACGCTGGGCAATCAGATCCTCGGTATCGACAAGCCGACATCGGGGCGGATCCTGTTCGAAGGGCGTGAAATCACCGCGGCCCGCGACACCGACATGCGGAGGCGAATCCAGGTCGTGCAGCAGAGCCCCTTCACGACGTTGAATCCCAAGCGGAGCTTGCGCCAGATCCTCGAACTGCCGATCGCGATCCACAGCGACCGTACGCGGCGCCAGCGCCGCGACCGCGTCGCCGAGCTGTTGGAGGTCGTGGGCATTCCGGCCGATTTCATGGAGCGGCATTCCTATGCGCTTTCCGGCGGCCAGCGTCAGCGCGTGGCCCTGGCGCGTGCCCTTGCATCGGAGCCCGACGTGATCGTGCTCGACGAGCCGACCTCGTCGCTCGACGTGTCGGTCCAGGCCCGCATCCTGCAATTGCTTGTCGAGCTGCAGGCGCAGTACCAGCTGACCTATCTGTTCATCACCCATGATCTGAGCGTGGTGCGCAACATCGCGGACGAGGTCGTCGTGCTCTACCGCGGCTTTGTTGTCGAGCGCGGCGCAACGGCGGAGCTGTTCGCGAATCCGCAGCACCGCTACAACACGATGCTCCTGTCTTCCATTCCGGTCGTGTCCGAGCCGGAGGAGACGCTGAAACCGTCCTGGGACTGGGACAGCGCCGTGCTCGGCGCCGAGCCCCCGGTCGGCGAGGCTTGTCCATTTCTGCCGCGGTGCCCGCATGCCGTGGCGCTCTGCGAGCAGGGGGTGCCGCCGCTCGTCGCGGCAACGCCGACACACAGTCATGCCTGCCGCAACCCAAGGGGTTCGGGAACCACAAACCATGATTGACGAGAACTACTTTACCTACGAGATCCTGAAGGACGCGCTGGTCGCGGTCGGGGATGAGATGTTCGCGGCCATGAAGCGGACCAGCATGAGCCCGATCGTCTACGAGATCCTGGATTTCGCGGTCGGCGTCACCGATGCGCGCGGCAACCTGGTCGCCCAAGGCAACGGCGTGGTCCTGTTCATGGCGACGCTGGATTCGGCCGTGCGCGCGGTTCTGGACAAGCACGGCCCGGACGGCATCCACGAAGGCGACATCTTCATCACCAACGATCCCTATGGCGGCGGCGGCACGCATGTCTCGGACGTGACCCTGGTTCTGCCGGTCTTCTTCGAAGGGACACTGATCGCCTTTGTCGCGAACAAGGCGCACTGGACAGAGGTCGGCGGCATGGCGCCTGGCGGCAACCTGACCGACTCGACCGAAGTTTACCAGGAAGGGCTGATGTTCCCGACGGTGAAGCTTTCCGACCGGGGCACGATCAACCAGCCGCTGGTCGACATGATCGAGGCCAATGTCCGCATTCCGGACATGACACTCGGCGACATGTGGGCCAGCGTCGCCGCGAACCGCGTCGGTGAACGCCGAATCCTCGAATTGGTGACGCGCTATGGCCGGGACACCGTGACCGGCGCAATGTCCCGGATCCTCGACTATGGCGAGCGCATGGTGCGCACCGAATTGGAGCAGATGCCAAAGGGCGAATTCTTCGCGGAGGCGATGCTCGACGGTGACGGACTTGGCAACGGCCCGTTCCATGCCCAGGTCAAGGTGACGATCTCCGGGGATCGGTTCCTGATCGATTTCACCGGCACCGCTCCGCAGGCGCCGGGCTCGATCAACACGACGCGGTCCGGCATGAACTCCTTCGCGCGTGCGGTCTACGTCGCCTGCACGGCTCCGCATGTTCCGGTCAATGGAGGCATGTTCCGCCCGCTGGAGGTGATCTGCCCCGACGGAACCCTCTTCACTGCAATTCGTCCGGCCCCGACTTCGGTCTATTGGGAATCGGGAAACTTCGTCATCGACCTGGTGTGGAAGGCGATGGCGCCCCATGTGCCTGAACGCCTGCCCGCCGGCGGATACCTCACGGTCGGGTCGACCAACATTTGGGGCACCCATCCGGACACGGGTGAGTTCTATCTCCTCGTCGAACCCCTTGCCGGCGGCTGGGGCGCGGGGCACGACCGCGACGGCGACAACGGTCAATTCTGCCAGGCGAACGGCGAGACGTACAACATCCCGATCGAGGTCGCCGAAACCCGGTACGGCGTGCGGGTCGAACGCTACACCTTCAACACTGAGGATGGCGGGGCAGGGCGGTTTCGCGGCGGCAAGGGGCTCGTTGTCGAGTACCGCTGCCTGTCGCAGGCCTGGCTCACTTCGATCCTCGGCCGGCACGACTATCCGCCCTGGGGCATGGCCGGCGGCAGTGACGGCTCACCGAACCGGATCATGATCCTGCGCAATGACGGTACCGTCGAGGAACATGGGAAGACGGCGCGGATGCCCATCGCCGAAGGCGAGGTCATTCGCATGGTTACCGGCAATGGCGGCGGCTATGGCGATCCGCGGGCGCGGCCCCGTGCGGCCATTGCTGCCGACCTGCGCGACGAACTGGTCACGCCGGCCTATGCCGAGAGCATCTACGGGTATTCGGCCGAGGCAGAGTGAAAGCACCGCGGAGGCCACTCCCACCGAATCCCGGAACAATGGGTCAGGTCGCGCTCAGCCTGGTGCTGTGGATCGTGCCCGCCTTCATGATCAGCGACAGGTGTGCACCCTGTTCCTGCAGCAGCCCCAGGTCCTCGAGCGGGTTGCCATCGACGACGAGCAGATCGGCCAGGTATCCGGGTGCCACGAGGCCGAGCTCGTGTTCCCGCATCAGCAGGCACGCGTTGGTCGCGGTCGCCGAGGTGATGATCTCGTGCGCCGTCATGACCTCCTGGCGGATGCTGAACTCCCGCGACTGGTCCACTTGCAGCGCACCGAGCAGATCGGTACCGAAGCCGAGCGGAACGCCGGCGCGCCTGGCAATCTCGATCGAGCGCAGCCCGGCTTCGAGCACGATGCGGAGTTTGCTCATGCTGGAGGCCGGTACGTTCAGCTCGGCGCCCCGACGGTGCATCGCTTCATACGCGACCAGGGTCGGCACCATGAAGGCCCCGGAGTCCGCCACCAGCTTTGCCGTCGGCTCGTCGATCAGGTTGCCGTGCTCGATTGAACGAATGCCGGCTTCAACGGCGTGGCGTATGGCCTCTGCCGTATAGGCATGGGCCAGCACGTAAGTCTTCCAGGCCGTGGCTTCGGCGACGACCGCGCGAACCTCTTCGGGCGTGTACTGGAGCGACTCGAGCGGATCATTGGGAGACGCCACGCCACCGGAGACCATGATCTTGATCTGATCGGCACCCTGGCGGAGCTGTTCTCGGGCAGCCTTTTGCACGCCCTCGACGCCGTCGGCGATGCACATGGTCAAGCCGAGCGCGCTGCTGCAACCGCAGGGATCGAAGCCATCCGTTCGGCGCCGCATGTCGCCGTGGCCGCCGGTCTGGCTGAGCGCACGGCCGGAAATGAACAGGCGCGGCCCCGGCACCAGGTTGCGCTCCACCGCTTCGCGCATCCCCCAATCGGCGCCGCCCGCGTCGCGCAGCGTCGTGAATCCCCGGTTCAGCATTTCGCGCAGCGCCACGGTGGCACGGGCAGAGATCAGCGAGATCGGAATACCGGCCAGGCGCGTCAGGTCGACTTCTGTCAGGTAGATGTGCGCATGGGCATCGATCAGTCCCGGCATCACCACGCGCCCGTTCAGGTCGAAAACGGTGGCGTTGCCCGCGCTGATCGGGGTGTCCGCGACTTCCCGGATGCGATCGCCCTCGATGAGGACGTGATACCCCTGGCGCGGCTCGCTGCCCCGGGCGTCGACGATCGTTGCATCGCGCAGAAGGATGAGGTCGGACATGCGAATTCCCCTTGAACGGACGCGCCTCCAATGCGCCAGCCTCGGCTCACGCATTCTGTCCGCGACCCCTATGATCCGACGAGAGCCGCAGTTATGGCAGGGCTTGCCGAACTTGACAACGTGGCGAGGCGAAAGGCGGAGCGTGTTCGTGCACCGCGATGCGCCCGGGGCAACCGGAGCATGAATCGCGAACGCGGGAACCAGGTTTGCTTCCACGACATGGCCCGCGCCCACCGGAGTGGGCGCGACTCCAAATTGAACCGTCGACACATGCAGGCGCACCGGCGGTCAAAAAATTCCAAGCCAAGGGCGTTAGGTTCGACGTGACCGATGTCACCGCTTTCCGTGTTCGGATGTGTCCGGCCGCCGGGGATTTTGTCGCCGAGTAAGGCGAAATCTCGTCAAGGTGGTCGAGATCGCCCGGCAAAGACAATACGAGCTGGAGCCGGCGGGCATTCAACCCGCCCGCGCCATTCGGAACCGCCCCGAATGCACATGCGATCTGGCCCGATCCTGCGCACTTGCAAAAAGTGCTGCATGCGGGGGATCACGCGGTCATCTGTCCCATGATCAACTCACGGCACGATGCCTGAATCCCCCGGCTTGGACGCACCACCCATCCCCGGGACACGCGGAACTTCGGAACCATCTGCGGCTTGCTCGATGCCGGTGCGGCTGACTCGGCCTACGCCAAAAACGATGTTGAGCCCCCGCGATGATAGAAACGTGCCGGGGGGCGGAAAAACTCGAAATCCTCCAATCGGTCCCGGGGCTGGATGCTGTTTCGTATTGGTCCGCCCGATCTGGTTCTGTCAGCAGGATGCAATCCACCATTCGGTGATGCCGGGCTGCCCGCGGCGCAGGGCGACGGGCGAATCGGAATCGGGGGCAAAGTAGCAGGCTGTCGTTGAATTCGGTGCCCGTGCTGCGGGTTCAACCAGGCGGCGATCTCGTCGTCATTCCGTATCTTGCGTATCCTGTCCCAAAAAGATGGGATTGGTCATGGCACAAAGTTGCCGGTTGGCATCTCTGACCTCGACGGTCAGGAAGGTGGTCAAGGCAAGATCGACTTGATCGAACTCAAGTCTCGTGTCCGCCACCAGTCCGACCTCGTGAGCCAGACTTGCGCCGCCATTGCCGGGCGAAGCGGTTATTAGCCGAAGGGTCGATCCGGGCGGTGCGCGACTTATGTCGATGGAGACCGAGGTTACGGGCTTGGAAACAGACTGGCCCATTCCGAATATCTCGCCGGTTTCGGTGTGCGCATCGATGCCGACTTCAGGCCCTGAAGACAGGTAGGATCGCCCCTTTTGAATGGCCGCGAGGATCTCTCGTTGCGTGAGAGCTTGTGCAAAAACAATATTGTAACCGGCCTGGTCTCGACCATTCGGTCCATGGGTGTCCGAACCACAGGTTGCAAACACCTTGCAGCCGCGGCCCAGCCAGCCGTAGTAGAGTTGAAGCGCGTGTTCATTATGGGGGATGCTCCAGGCGCGGTTCCACACTTCGACATGGGTCGCCGGACCGGGATACACGTCCGGGTATTGCCAGGTGCAACCGGTGCACCACGGATGACCGCGCGCCATCGGATGCGCAATGACGAAGAGCATGCCTTCGGCCTGGATTTCCGCAACACGGGCGGCCATCGTCTCGCCGTCCTTGATCCGCCAGTCGATATGCCTGTCCGTCCCGAGCACCAGGCAATGTCCGAAGAACGTCGACAGCTCCACTCCGGCGAAAATGAATGTCCTTCCCCGGTTCGAGGTCGACAGGTCCCTGAGACCGGAGACCGTGTTGTGATCGGTCAGGAAAGCAAAATCCAGGCCGCGCCGCTGCGCATCCGCTTCAAATTCCTCGACGCTCCAACCGGCGTCGGAATGAAGAGAATGGCCGTGCAGGTCGCCGCGAAACCAACCGGGGCCGGGTTCATAGCGGGCTTCAACGCTTGCAACGGCCGGTTCAGGAGGTTCAGGCGCGTCCGCGCTCCACTCCACCGTGATCCTGTATCGGACTTGACCCGGCGCCAAAATTCGATGCGTGTCGATCTCGACGGTCCAGCGTCCTTCCTCGATTTGGCCCGGCAGGTAGCCGGGTGATGCGTAGTCTGCGGAAATAACCACGGATTGATCAGCATTGTTGTGTCGAGTCCCGCGCGCGCCTGCCGGATCATAGACAGAGATGCTCAGCAGGTGCGGAATTCCACCGGCAGGGGGTGACGCGGGATCGTATTCGAAGTGAACGCGCAGTGTACCGACACCCTTGGGGACATCAAACCCATGCGGCAAATGCCGCGCAAAATCATCGAGGGTGAGCGCGCCTTCGAACACGCAGCCATTTTCACTGTCCATTTGCGTCATGTGATTCACGGGTTCCAATCGCCGAAATAGATCGGGTTTGACAGCGCCCGGCGAAGCGGCGTCTGCTCGATTGCCGAAGCATCCACGACCCTCGGCAGTCCATTGGTTGAAAACGCAGCGAATGCATCATCCAGCAACTGCCTGCGGCTGGCATGCGCCTGGATTTCGCCGCGCACGAAGATCGCTTCTTGCGGGACAGGCAGTTCGGACACAAACTCCGCACTATCAATGGCTTGACGTGCACATTCGCCTTTGTCGCTGACAAGAACGAATTCGTCGCCTGGCGCTCCGGAAATCGACGTGCAAATGCTTTGTGCAGACCCACTCGGCAAAATTCCGCCCATGCCTGATCCATTGGCTTCAAGAACGATTGAAGGACCATTCGGAGCTTCGGTAACGTATGCCTGTCCAGATTTTATCGCGCGTATCACCCCGTCCTGGCTCAGTTCCTCACAATGAAGTACGGTTGTCGGCGTTCCCAGTCGAAAGGGAACCGAAAGGTCGATGCTGGCGGGCTGGTGGTAGTCGCTGCCGCCAATTGCAGTTATGCGCCGCCCCTTCCTGAGGAGTTGGTCGTAGCGCGCCAGTGAAATGTCATTGGCAGCCAGCCAGTGGCGTTGCCATACCTCGATGCAATCCATCCGGGGTCGTGGATGCCGCCACGGGATCGGCGGCTTGTCATGGTTGATGGATAGAAGCCCTCCCGCGGCACCGACCTGCCGGGCCAGAATTGCCGGGTCTCCCGGGAGTTCCATGCGAAAGTCGACCCAGCGCGATATGCCCAGCGCGTTCGCGTGTCCGTCCATTGTCGTGATTTCCATGCCCGGCAGGAAAAGCAATTCCTCGCTTGATGCGGATCGAAAGTAGTTTGACCAGGCCGTCATGTTGTTATGGTCGGTAATGAACAGGAAATCGAGGCCGGCGATCTTCGCCTCCTCGTGCAGCACTTCCGGTGCGCCCTTGGCGTCGGAGTGGAACGTATGTGCGTGGCAATCGCCGCGATACCAGCCGGGACCGCGGTACCGGGAAACGGTAGTATCCGGATTGTCGGTTTCATCGACCGGTGCATTCGAGACACGCGCCGCCAGCCTCAACGGCAAACCGCCATCCGGGATGGATACCAGCCCCAAAAGGATCATCCAGCGTCCTGGCAGCATCTCTCCGGCAACATATCCGGGCGTCGCACCGCCCTGGCCAAGAAAAAAACTGTCACGTGCACCGCCGCTCCACCCCCGAAACCCTTCCTGCGTGGGAAAGGCACCGGCTCGTGGATCGAACAATCCGATATCGACCAGGTTGTCCGGGTTCCTGTCGTAAGTCATTTCGACGTCCAGCCGCGTCACGCCGCAGGGAATATCGACCGGGACATAAAGGTAGTGACTCTCCCCGGATACCGGAGGGCGCACGACCAATCCCAGGGTCGAAGGGCGGCTATGGGTCGGGCGCAGTGTTCCCGGGGTCGTTCTCATTGCGTAATCCCTGCAGGGCAAGGGCTTCGGTGTGATGGCAGGCCACCCAATGCCCTCCCAGGTTGCGCATTTCGGGTATTTCCTGCGTGCAGGCATTCGTCGCGTATGCGCAGCGTTCGGCAAAGACGCAGCCCCGGGGAAGATTCGAGGGATCCGGCGGATCGCCGCGCAGACGCAAGTGACTGTCCTGGCGGGCTCGACCCGGAGTCAGCACTGCGCTCAAGAGCGCCTCGGAGTAGGGGTGGAAAGGGTGGTCCAGGATTTCATCCGTCTCCGCCAGTTCGACAATTCGGCCAGCATACATCACCGCGACTCGATGAGCGAGGCTCGCCACCACGTTCAAATCATGGGAGATGAAGAGGTAGCTCAAGCCGAGACTGGACTGAAGATCGCGCAACAGGTTCAGCACTTGCGCCTGTACCGACACGTCAAGCGCGGAAACCGGCTCATCCGCAATGATGACCTTCGGATCGGGGGCAAGCGCTCGCGCCACGCCGATCCGCTGACGCTGCCCTCCCGAAAACGCATGGGGATAACGGCTTGACATTTCGGGGTCCAGCCCCACCAGGCGGAAGAGTTCGTGGACCTTCCTCACCAGGTCCGGTTCGGGAGGCGGTCCTCCCGGGCGTTGCCGTAATGGCTCGGCGACAATGTCGAATGCGGTCATGCGCGGGTTCAGTGACGAGAACGGGTCCTGAAAGACCATCCGCATCGATTGCCATACGTCGCGCCACTCACCAACAGAGAGATCGGTGATGTCCCTGTCTCGCCCATCGATCCCGAACATCACGCGACCGCGCGTCACCCTGTGGAGGCCGACAATGGTTTGCCCCAGGGTGGTTTTTCCGGAACCGGACTCGCCGACGAGCGCCAAGGTTTCGCCCTGCCGCAGCTCGAGGGAAACTTCCTGCACGGCCTTGATCGCGCGCATCCGCTGCCCGAACAGGCCTTCGCGCTTCTCGAATGTCTTGCTGACGCGATGCAGGTCCAGGATCCTGTCGCCGAATTGCCGTGACATTCCCTTCGTGACCGTATCCGGCGGTGCCGATTGCGACGACAGGTCGAACATTGGCGCGGCGTCCCCGAAGGCATGGCAGCGAACATGAACGTCGCCGGAACGCACGAACTCGGGCCGTTGCACGTCACAGAGACCGGGCCTGGCAAACGCGCAGCGCGGCGCAAAGGCACACCCTGCCGGACGTTCTTCCAGGGTGGGCACTGTTCCCGGGATCGTCGCCTGCCGGCGTTGGCCGCGCCCCGGCAGTGACGCCAAGAGCGCCTGGGTATAGGGATGCCTCGGTGTTGTCAGCACGTCTGCTTTGGTTCCGTGCTCCACGACCTCGCCCAGATACATCACGACCACCTCATCGGCCATGCGGGACACGACCCCCAGGTCATGGGTAATGAACAGGATCGACATGCCCCGGCTAAGTTGAAGTTCCTGCAGAAGATCGAGGATCACGGCCTGGGTCGTGACATCGAGCGCGGTCGTCGGTTCGTCGGCGATCAGGAGCGATGGATGCGGACCCAGCGCCATTGCGATCATCACGCGCTGCTGCTGCCCGCCCGAGAGTTCGAACGTGTACGCATCAAGGCGTTGCGCCGGATTCGGCATGCCGACCGCATGCAACAGGTCGAGTGCGCGCGCGCGCGCCTGCTTTTTGGTCACATTCTGATGCCGGCGAACCACTTCCGTTACCTGGTTGCCGACTGTGTAGAAGCTCGACAAGGCGGTGAGGGGTTCCTGGTAGATCAACCCAATGCGTCCACCGCGAATGCTGCGCAGAACGGGATCTTTCTCGGACGATGCGGCAAGGTCCACGCCCTCGAACAGGATTTGTCCGCCATCGATGGTCGCGTTTGAGTCGAGGATGCGAAGAATACTTCGCGCGGTCAAAGACTTGCCGCAACCGGACTCTCCGACGATCGCGACCGTTTTGGCATGTGGCACGTCGAATCTTACATCCTGAAGCGCTATGCTTCGGCGACGCCCGTCCCTGAACGAGACAGTCAGACCCTGCAGCGAAAGGAGAGAGTCAGTTCGCATAGGGGTCTGCCGCATCTCGAAGACCGTCGCCAAGGAAATTGAGCGACAGGACGGCCACGACGACCGCCGCACCCGGCAGGAACAGCCACGGTGCAGTGGCAATCGATCTCAGGTTTTGTGCCTCCTGCAGCAGCACGCCCCAACTGACAACCGGCGGCCGAAGTCCAATTCCCAGAAAACTGAGCGAGGTTTCCGCTATGATCATCCCCGGAATCGCCAGCGTAACCACGGCAATGATATGGGAGAGGAAATTGGGCACCATGTGCCGCCGGATGATCCGTACCGGCCGGTTGCCGTCGAGGCGTGCTGCCTTGATGAAATTCTCCTCCTTCAGCGCCATGAACCGCCCGCGCACCACCCGTGCAAGTCCCGTCCAGCCGATGATCGACAAGATCGCCGTGATGAAGAAATATGTCCTGATCGGTGGAGTCGTGGGCGGAATGGCGGCGGCAAGTCCGATCCAGAGCGGGATGGATGGCAGGGATTGCAGGAACTCGATCAGCCGCTGGATCGCCAGATCGACAATGCCGCCGAAATAACCCGAGGCGCCACCGATCGCAATTCCCAGAACGAGGCTGATGCCGACACCGACCAATCCGATCGTCATCGAGACACGCGTCGCGTGGATCGTGCGGCTGAGCACATCGCGACCCAGCCGGTCCGCACCAAGGAAATACACCCGTTCGCCGGGATCCTTGGGGCCGAAGAAGTGAAGGTTTGCCGGGACGAGTCCCCAGAATCTGTAGCTGTCGCCGCGCACAAGGAAACCGAGCTCGATCACCCTGTCAGGGACCTCCTCGAAAACCCGCTGGCCCGTGTTGTAATCCGTCGTGGAGCGCAGGCTGTAAACATGCGGCTGAAACCGTCGGCCGTCCGGGCCTTCCAGGATCCAGTGCACACTCTGGGGCGGCGCATAGACGTCCCTGGCCTGGTAGGTGCCCGGGGTATGCGGCGCGAGGAACTCCACGAAGGCAGCCACCAGATATATCAGAAGCGTCATGACGGCGCCGAAGATTCCCAGGCGGTGGCGCAAGAATCTGCGCATCACGAGCTGGGAGTGACTCAGATGTGCGGCGTATGTCATCACATCATCTCCTGGCTCGCTGCCTGGCGCCGGATCTTCGGATCGAGCAGCATCAGGAGAAGGTCCGAAAAAAGCGTTCCAAGCACGGCCAGGAAACTCAGGAACATGATCAGTGTCGAGGCCAGGTAGAGGTCTTCCTCCTTCAATGCCTCGAGCAGCAAGGGGCCCGTTGTCTGAAGTCCGAGCACGACGGCCACGATGGTCTCGCCAGAGACGATCTTGACGAACAGATCGTTCAGTTCCGACACGAACGGGTTCAGCGAATGGCGCACCGGATACTTGAGCAACAGGAACGTTTCGCCCAGGCCCTTGGCGCGGGCAGTCAGTACGTATGGGCGATGCAGCTCGTCGAGCAGGTTGGCGCGGATCTTGCGGATGACTTCAGCGGTTCCGGCGGTGCCCAGCACGATCACCGGGATCCAAAGATGCGAAAGCAGATCCGCGACCCTTGCCAGGGTCCATGGCGCATTCACATATTCCGGTGAGAACAGGCCGCCGACGCTCTGTCCGAAATAGCGGAACGAAATGTAGAGCAGCACCAGCGCCAGCAGGAAATTGGGAATGGCTAGGCCGATGAAGCCCATGAACGTGAAGACGTAGTCACCCAGCGAGTATTTCCGCACCGCCGAATAGATACCGACCGGGATTGCCACGATCCAAATGAAAAGCAGCGTAACGACCGATAGAAGAGTTGTCAGGCCGAGACGCTGGCCGATCAGTTCGGAGACGGGCAGGTCCCAGCCGAACGAGTAGCCGAAGTCCCCGCGAAACAAGATATTCCGGATCCACACGAAATATTGCTCTACGGCGCTTCGGTCCAATCCGTAGTGGCGGCGCAGGTCTTCGATTTCGTGAGGCTCCAGGTCCTCACCATACTGGTTCGCCTCCTGCACCAGGCGGTCCACGAAATCTCCCGGCGGCAGGACAATGATAAAGAATGCAATGACGGAAATCGCAATGACGGTAAGCAGCATCAGGACGAGACGGCGAGCTAGAAAGCGGGCCACGATCTGTTCCTCAGCGGCTTCGGGGGAAAGGGCGCGTACGCCCTTTCCCAATTCATGTCCGCCGGCTTACTGGCTCGATGGTTCGATGTGGAAAGTCGAGAAGTTGGCCGGCGAAATGCCCGGGTAGAGCCATCCTTCCAGGAGTGGCTCCGGCACGTTGCGCAGTCGGTTGTTGACGGCGCGGTAGTTCCCCATAGGCAGCGCGATGCCCAGCTGTACAAACTCGTCCGCAGCGATTTGCACCAACTCATCCCAGGCTTCCATTTGCGCGTCGCCAAAGAGCGTCGGGATCGCGTCCTGCAATTCCCATGCACGCGCGTAGTTTGCCGGCGGCTCCACGCCTTCCGTTCCTCCGGAGTCGTACCACTTTTCCCATTCTTCGGTCCAAGTCTTGCCGCGAGGCATCATCTCGTTGGCATCCAGCATTGGCAGGCGACCGGATCCGTTCTCGGAAAGCCACAGGAAGATGTCACGCTCCGGATCGTTGCGTCGGGCAACCGAAACCGCATCGGAGATGACGTTGAGAACCACGTCGACACCGACTGCTTCCCAGTAACCCTCGATCAGCTCCATCATGTCGCCCCAGTCCGACTTGAACTCGTTATTGACGTCAACGATCACCGTGAACCGCTCGCCGTTGTCCGGACGCAGGCGAAAACCGTCGCCGTCTTTCTCCGGCAGCACCATGTCCAGGTGCGAGTTGGCCAGATCAGCATCATACTCCGTAAACTGGGTCGCCAACTGCTCGTTGTAGAGCGGAGATTCGGGGCGCGGCGCAATCTGGTGGGGTATGCCCTGACCCAGGAAGATCACGTCGATCAGTTCCTGCCGGTTGATCGCGTGCGACAGGCCGATGCGGAAGTTCTTGTCGGAATAGATCCCTGCCTTGACCGGATCCGACGGATAATACAGCGGGAAACGCAAGTCAGCGACATTCTTGTCGGCAGAATTTGCCGTCACGAAGCGGTAATTGCCCTGTTCCATGTTCTGGAACATCACCCCCCGGTTGGCCGGTGTCGAGATATTCACGCGCGAGATGTCGACCTCGCCCGAGAGCGTCTTGGCCAGTTGAACTTCAGGATCCGAAACCAGCACCCAGGTGCGCGCGTCGATATAGGGCAGCTGATTGCAGGCCGTGTCGACCTTGAAGTAGTAAGGGTTGCGCTGGAACGTGAATCGCTCCTTGCCCAGGAACGGCTCGGTCGGAATCCAGGCCTGGACAAACGGCCGTTCCGGGTTGTTGTATTCCGACTGTTTGCCGTACGAACCCACGTTTGCGGTCCACCACTGGCCGTAGTCTTCCGTGTTGGCAGCCGCCATGAGTTCGGCGACACCGTCAGGATTCAGCGACTTGATGAACTGGCGGTGGAAGTGCTCCGCGAACTGAACAACGCGCACACCATACGAGGTCGACAGGTTCTCGAGGAACAGGCCATGCGGCTTCGACCACTTGAATTCGACAGTGTAGTCGTCAATCTTCGTCACGGTCGCTGCTTCGCCATCGACGACCAAGAAACCGCGTGGCTTCGACTGGATGTCGGTGTTGGTTTCGACATGCTCCCACCAGAAGACGATGTCGTCGGCATTGAAGTCTTCGCCGTCCGACCATTTCATGCCTTCGCGCAGATGGAAGGTGTAGGCAGTCGCGTCGTCAGAGACATCCCAGCCCTTTGCGACGTTTGGCAGCACTTCGCCGCCGTCGACGGACCATCGCACCAGCGGCTCGTAGCCGAAGTGACGGAACTCGGCCAGCCGGTTGCCCCCGGTGGAGTCGACCATCGTCCCGCCGTAGACGCCGATTTGCTCGGCCGGTTCGACAACCAGTGGTTCGGCCGGCAGGCGTTCGCCAACGGGAGGGAGGTTTCCGGCTGCAACAATTTCCGCCAGCATGGGCGACTCGTTGTATTCGGAGCAGGTCTGGGCAACCGCGGCCGACATCAGGCCGAAGCTGACGGCAGCACAGCTTGCTGCGGTTAGGCGTAGACACTTTTTCATCTCTTTGACCCTTTCTGGCTCATGGCCTTCGAAAAATGCAGTTCCCTGCAAGTCTGCACACGCGTGCAGACTTGTCAACTCCAACAACACGAAGTTTCAAACGCGTGACGGACTGATTGCGGCTGAAAGAATTGTGCGCCGGTCGGATCTATTGAGTACGTCGGCCTATGGTCCCGCGCAAGACCAACTCCGCCACCATTGTCGGCGGATCGAATTTCCGGGTTTGCGGATCGTGTCGATGCTCGAGAATCGCGATGACCGCGGCAGCCATGCTGTCGATATCCTGGCGGACGGTCGACAGGTTGTAGATCGGCCAGCTTGCCATGTACACGTCGTCAAACCCGACGATCGACACATCTTCAGGGACGCGATGCCTGGTGTTGAGCCGAAGATAATCCATGACGGCAAAGGCCATCACGTCATTGGCGCAAAAGATCACGTCAGGCAGTTTCTCGCCGGCCACAAGGGCCGGAGCTGCCTCGTAGGCCTGGTCGTAGCTGAATTCGCCACTCGCCTCGACGGCGAGGTTCATTCCCTTTCGCGCGATCTCCAGGGCAAGCGCATTCCTCCGCATGGTCGAGGAGATCGAGGACGATCGTCCGGCCATGAATCCGACCGAGCGATGCCCGGTTTCCCACAGGTGATTCACCATCTCCGCGATGCCCGCGGCGTCGTTGGCGACGATGCTGTCCACATCGGCGCTGGTTCTCTCGAAATTCAGCATGATCGGACGCACGTACGGCACCGCGTGCCGGGCGACCTCGACCGAGACCGAGTCCGACATGACGATCAACCCCTCGACGGGGAATGTCAGGTGTCTTTTCAGCGAGGTTGCGCCGTCATCTGTCGGTGACAGGCTCAACACCACGGGAAGGCGAGCGGAATCCTGCAGCGACCGGATTAGCGCGGAATGAAGACTCGGCCCCCTGATCGCATCGACCTGGTTTATGACGACGACAACGATGTTGGATCTGCCCTTGGCCAAACTGCTCGCCAAGGTGTCGGGGCTGTAATCCAACTCGGCAGCCGCCTTCAGCACCTTGGCCTTCGTATCAGGGGCGATATAGGCTGTCTGCGAGAACGCGCGAGACACAGCCGAGCGGGATACGCCGGCCAATTCCGCCACATCGTTCGCACGGGCGCGTCGCCCCGTGACCGGGCGTGACAACGTTGACATCCGCGGTTCCTTCATCAAGCCGTTCCCGATTTGGCGGACGAACCGTCGCCGAACCCTGTTCAGGCCGGCTCGTTTTCCAGCCGGGACAGGAAATGGTGAGCCGAGAATTCTTCGTCACCGCTCAGCAGTCTCCAAAGCCGGGTCCGCTGGATTATGTCGAGATGCGCGCTTCGCATGTCTGCCCAGGGATGGAAAAACGCCAACTGCGCCTGGATGTCATGCCTGTCTGTGGCCTGCGAATGTAACGGTTTTGGTGCACGGACTTCGGCGGCATCGTATTCCGACATGTCCCAATGTCCGGTCTGCGGCCCGGCCGGGTTCAGGCGCATCTTGTACATGGCACGCACGCCGTTGCTCGCGTTGCGCCGCCCGGCATGCCAGAGATTGTGATGCAGGATCAGGACGGTTCCGGCAGGACCGGTCAACTGAACCTGGCCCGCCAGGTTCTGGTACCTGGCAATGCTGGTCTCCCCGGCCTTGCGCGTGTGGCTGCCCGGGATGACCAGCGTTCCGCCCATTTCACGCGTCATGTCCTGCGGGTAGATCATGATCTGAATGTCGAAGGCGGCGTCCCGCGCATCGATCATCGCGTCACAATGCAGGTGTTGCGAAACTCCCTGATTGGGCTCGCGGATGTGCATGACATGGTGATCGACCCTGCATCCGGGCCCGAGAAGCGAGTGGACCGCTCCGGCGAGTTCAGGCAGCGCGAAAACGCGCGAAAGAACATCGCTGTCGTCAAACGCACTGGCGAGCGGAGTCCCCCAAGGGACAACGGGCAATAGCGCACGACCGCACCTGTCGTCCGTACAATCCTTGACGTAGGCGGAGCGAAAAGCGTCGCATAGATCCCCGGGCACCAGGCCTTCCAGCTTCAGAAACCCGTCCCTCACAAAGCGAATCATTTCGCCAATGCCAAGTCGCTTCATCTCGGGGTCTCCACAAGTCTTTCCAGAATGACCTCGAAGGATTGCCAGCCGGGCTGGTAGCTCAATTCGCCGGGCTGGGGCTCGAGGGCAGAGAACTGAATCGCGCGCCATCCGTCGCGCAATGCGTCCAGACCTGTTGCGTAGGGCGGTTCATCCTCGTCACCGGAAACAGGTGGCGTGTCCGTGTCGCCGTCATATCGCGACCACCCGACAACGCGGGAATCGAGCGCGGAGTTCTGGAGATACAGGATGAGCAGTTTCTGGCGCAATTCGACCTCCCGGATCATGCATGATGTGCACGCGCGTGCAGACCAAATACAGCACAGGATTGCCGAATACAAGATTCAATGGGATTAATTCAGACAGGCGCAAAAGACGGGGATTACCCCTATTACTTGACGCCCGGCACGGAGTCCCAATGATGGAGGGATGTCTCTCCGTTTGCGGTTGTTCCTTCGCCGTCGCGCTCCCTTGGCTATTGGAGCGGCACACAGTAACTCTTTTCGAATTTTAGAGGCTTCGCGATGGATGAGACCCGGATAGCCAGTGAGGGGGACGTTCTATTGGCGACCACTCGCTACCTCATAC
>JAPOVX010000024.1 GCA_026707935.1 Paracoccaceae bacterium | reverse complement strand
ATACAGCCATCAAACGCCGAAAATAAAGGCCATCACCCCCTTACCGAACGCTTACATCTGCCGACATTTCGTCGCTTCGCTTCAACTACCCGATATCCTCCAGCGTTTACAACGCCCTCTGCTGACCGGCGTCGGTCCGGGGCCGGGTCGTCACTTCGATGGTGGTTTCTGCCTGCCCACAGCCCAGGCGTGGAACCGCGTGGGTGGAGCGGAAGAACGTGGACAGGCGGTCGAGCCCGGCCAGGACGGCCTCCTTGCCGGTGATCCGGCGTCAGGGACATCATCCAAGGACCGAAAAGCTGCTCTCCATATTGATCTCGCGCTTGCGCGAATAGAATCCGACGTCCATCCTCTTGCCGATGTAGGGTAATTCGAACTGCAACGGATTACTGTCATGATCGTTCCCGTTTTCGCACCAGGAGATCAGCTCCGCCATCATTTTCCCCGCGATGGGTGCATTCTTGTACTGGTTTCCACTGGACCCGATCGCCATGTAGAATCCGGGAAGTGACGAACAGTCGTATATGGGAATCCAGTCGTCGGACACGTCGTACAGGTCCACGACACCCCTCATGCGACTCGGAATTCCGAGGGACGGGACGCGCTGGGCATAGCGTAGAGCCTGGTGGGTCCACTGGTCCGTAAAGTTGCGGTCGTAGGTTTCGGGATCCACCCATTCGCGCGGATCGCATTCCGGGTCCTCGGACCCGATCAGGATGAAGTTGCCCTTCTCGGGCCTGACATAACATCCGATGTCACTGTCTGAAATCACGATTCCGCCATTGTAGAAGTCGAATCCGTCCGGCGCCGGCACATGCGCCACCTCCTGCTTGAGCGCCCTGGTGGAAATCGTCATCTCCTCCAGGACGCCTGCCATCGCGTTGACTTCGGCCGAATACGGGCCCGCGACATTGACAACGACCGGGGCGTCGACCTCGCTGCCGTCATCGAGGCTCACTCCGCTCACGCGCCCCGCCCGGGTGAGAATTCCGGTCACCCTGCGGCCGAAAACGAACTGCCCGCCATTCATCTCCGACGCGTACTGCAGGTTTTGAGCCGATAACGCCGGGTCCGTGACATAACCGGCCGTCGGCCAAAAGATCGCGCCTTCGATACGGTCGCCGTTCGGCTGGCCGAAATCTGGATCGTCCATGCGACGTGCCGGCGCAAAACTCTGAAGATCGTAGATTGGCAGCCTGTCAACGATGTGTCCGGAATCCCATTCTTCGTACGGAATCCCCAGTTCATCGCAGATAGCGACGTGCTTGTTCAGGTTTCCGTTCTGCCCGGTCCGCATGACCATGCAGCCCGTTTCGCGGAACTCGGCCGTGCCGCGAGGATCCTCGGCGCCCAGGTAGTCTGTCCAGTCGCGCCAGTAATGGTATCCCTCGAAGGCGAAGGCCGTGCCGTCATGGGTCGAATAGTGAACCCGGATTATGGCGCATGATCCGCTGGTCGGCCCGTGGCCGGCCGCCAGGTTCTTGTCGATCGAGATCGTCCTGAATCCGCGCCTGTTCAACTCGAGCGCAATCGCCGTGCCGATGACGCCAGCCCCGATGATGACTGCATCTGCCGCCCTGGTCATCCTTGCCCTCCCTTGCCTGGTTTCAACGCGTCCCCCGTCGTCTGACTGGATTCGTTCCCGCCCTCGGTCAATCGCCGAGGTGGTCCGATGCTGTCCTCGTTCTCATGCCGCGTCATGTCTGTCGGGCGAACGCGACTTTAACCTGCACCTCTGCCGGGAGACCCTACATATTTCGAGATCAGCTCCTGCTCAACATCCGTTGCATCGCGCGCACCGAGGACGATGCCGCGTCTCTCCGACTTTCCCCGCATCGCTTCGATCTCATCATCGGAGCGCGTCGTGCGTTGGGACATTCGTCGCGCCCACTGCCCCAGCCGCTCATACATCATGTCCCTGACCTTCGCATGGTGCGGACACTCGCCAAGGTCCACGAACTCGTCCGGGTCGGTCTCGAGATCGAACAGCATCGACCGCATGCCGCCCTCCGCGTGAACGAACTTCCAGCGTTTGTCCGCGACCATGAACAGCCTGGCATCGCGGGGAGAAAGTCCGAGTCCCGCCGCGATCGGCGATACCGAGTAATCGTACTCGCTGATCACGTAATCCCTCCACGAATCCAGTGCTTTCCCGCGAACGAATGGCAACAGGGATCGACCTTCGACGATGTGGTCCGGAACGGCACCTCCTCCGGCCTCGACGAAAGTCGCGACCGTATCGATCGACTCCACGAGTGCATCGCAGATGCTGCCGCGCGTGGAGTCCGCCTCTCGATCCGGATCATAAATGATCAGGGGGACCTTGACCGACGCCTCGTGGAACAGGTTTTTTTCCCCAAGCCAATGATCACCCAGGTAATCGCCGTGGTCGGAGGTGAGAACGATCATGGTGTCTTCCATTCGACCCGACGCTTCCATGTGGTCCAGCAACCGGCCGAGTTGGTCGTCGCATTGCTTGATCAACCCCATGTACGCGGAAATGACCCTTTCCCGGACTTCCTTCTGGCTCAGCGCCTTGCTGATCGGGTTCCGGGTAAATGCGGCGTAAACGGGGTGCGCGTTTTCGAGTTCCGCATGATTCCGGTGAACCGGAACGATCTGGTTCCCGCCGTACATGTCATGGTATGGAGCCGGCGCGATGTAAGGCCAATGCGGCTTGATGTAGGACAGGTGGCAAAGCCAGGGTTTCGACGTCCCGCCGACGTGCTTGTCCAGGAACTCGATCGCGCGTGATGTCAGCCAGGGTGTTTCCGAGTCCGGCTCCTCGACATTGGCTTCCCGGTCCGCGTTCATGAGCAGAAACCCGCTCGCCATGTTGGAGTCCTCGTCAATGCCGGCATTGGCGTAATCATGCCAGGGGTTTTCACCGGCATAGCCCTTCGAATTCAGGTAGGCGTTGTACGGCGACCGGCCGTCATCGTAGTAACCGTCGGGACCATGGGCCCAGAGACCATCGTCCCTGACAAAGACGTCGAACCCGCACTCCGACACTCTCGCACCGACAATGCTGTCCGGTTCGAGCCCCAGACGCCGCATGCCCTCGGCATCAGCCCTCATGTGGGTGCGGCCGACGAGCCAGCAGTCCATCCCGATCCGGCGCATGTGGTCGCCAAGGGTCAATTCCCCCACCTTGAGGGGGAACCCGTTCCATTGCGCTCCGTGGCTATGGGCATAGCGGCCGGTGTAGAACGACATCCTGGAGGCGCCGCAGATCGGTGACTGGACGTAACATCGGCTGAATCTCACGCCCGTCTCTGCAAGCCGGTCCATGTTCGGTGTTTCCAGGAATGGATGCCCGGCACACGACAGGTAGTCGAACCGCAACTGGTCATACATGATGAACAGGATATTCCTGGCGCGTCCCGGCATCGAGCCCCCCCTGTTAACCCGGGTCGGCCGTCCGTGCGGCTGTCTGCTCCGCGCGCACGCGCGGGAGGTCGAGACCGATTTCGGTGTAGAACCTGAGCGCACCCGGATGCAATTGAACACCCGGGCCATCAAACGCACCTTCCAGCGTGATCCAATCCATGTATGGCGCCTCCGAACGAAACCGCTCGATGTTTTCCCAGAAAGACCGTGTCATTTCGTAGACAAGCTCTTCGCTGAAATCCATTCGCGCGAAGACACCGGCATTCGTCGCAACCGTGTAGACCGGTTCCGAATTGACGACGCGTCTCGAGTACACGTTCTCCGGAATTTCCCTAAGCCTGCCCCCGACCGAGTTGACGATCTCGCTTGCCCGTACGGGAAGTGCCCCGGTTTCCTCCGGTGAAAGCCCGAGCAATCGCACACGGGTTCTCCGGGCGATCCGTTCGACCTCCGGAAACGGCGGAATACCTGCCGTGACATAGACTTCGATTTCGCGGTTGCGGAACGATCGTCTTGCCGAAGCAGGATCTGCCTTGTGAATCACGAAGTCGATCCCTGGAACGAGACCGGTTACGGCCTCGATCCATTCAAGCGCCATGTTCCTGACAACCGAGCCAGGCGGGCCCGGATAGACCCGGCTCCTCCGCAAATCCGGCAACCGCCTGATGTCGCTGTCAGCGTGAACGACGAGATGCCACGCAGCGGCGGGGAACCAGAATACCAGGCCGAGGTTGCGGCTGAGATCGGGTGCATTCCGGAGCCAGCCGAACACCCCCTGCCCTTCGATCATTTGAAGCAGGATTTCCGGCGAGGACAGGACGACGTCGCGTTGCCCCCTTGCGGCCTCGACCATGTGTATCGCCGCGTTCGTGCCATGAGAAACGCTCACGCGGGCCCGGCCGGAATCGATCTCCGCGAAGGACAGCAGGAACGCCATCACCTGGTCGGTCGAAGACCCGGGTGGCCCCGTAACTGCGCGGACCGGCCCCGACGCGTCTCCGGCGCCCGCCGAAATCGTCCCCCCAATGACCAGAACCAGGGCCAGGAAGAAACATCCGGCCCGCCGTTGTCGATTCGAAATCCCGGCAGGTGGAGCGAACGGTTTCAAGTCTTGCGCTTCGTCAACCTTGCGGGTCCAGGCGAATTGCACCCTGGCTGGCATTTCCAACCAGCGCCGCATACGCCCTCAGCGCCTTCGACACCTTGCGCTTGCGCGGTTTTTCGGGCCGCCAGCCGGAAGGGCACGCGGCGTCCTTTGCCGCCCGGCGTTCGGCAAGTTCTTCCGTGGTCAGGCGAACATTGATTTCGCGATTCGGGATGTCGATGTCGATCATGTCGCCTTCCCGGATCAGTCCGATGGCGCCTCCCTCCGCCGCTTCGGGAGACACGTGCCCGATGGACAGGCCCGACGTCCCTCCGGAGAACCGGCCGTCGGTAACGAGGGCACAGGCCGCCCCCAGCTTCATCGATTTCAGGTAACTGGTCGGATACAGCATTTCCTGCATGCCCGGGCCGCCCCGGGGACCTTCGTAGCGGATCACCACGACATCTCCTGCCGCGACGTCTCCGCCCAGAATCCGTTTGACCGCCTCATCCTGCGACTCGCAGACAATTGCCGGCCCGGAAAACTTCAGGATGTTTTCATCCACCCCGGCCGTTTTCACGACGCAACCTTCATTGGCTATGTTTCCGAACAACACCGCGAGTCCGCCGTCCCGTGAAAACGCATGCGCCGCGCTCCGGATGACGCCATTCTCCCGGTCCAGGTCCAGGTCCGTATACCTCCGGTTCTGCGAAAACGCGGTCTGGGTCGGAACACCGCCCGGGGCGGCCAGAAACAGGTTGCAGACCGCCGAATCCCGCGAGTTCGCGATGTCCCAGGTATCGAGGGCCTCGCCCAGGCTGGCGGAATGAATCGTCGACACCGACCGGTCGATGAGGCCGGCCCTGTCGAGCTCTCCAAGGATGGCAAAGATCCCGCCAGCGCGATGCACGTCTTCCATGTGCACATTGGAGACGGCCGGCGCGACCTTGCACAGGCAAGGCGTGTGACGCGAGAGGGCGTCAATGTCTTCGAGGGTAAAGTCCACCTCGCCTTCATGGGCAATGGCAAGAAGGTGGAGGATCGTGTTCGTCGAGCCGCCCATCGCGATATCGAGCGACATCGCGTTCCTGAACGCGGATTTCGTCGCGATTCCGCGGGGCGTCGCACTGGCATCACCGTCTTCGTAGCGACGCCGTGCCAGCGCCACGATTCGCTGGCCTGCCTGGCGAAAGAGAGACTCGCGGTCGGCATGGGTCGCAAGGACCGAGCCGTTGCCGGGAAATGCAACCCCCAGGGCTTCCGCCAGGCAATTCATGGAATTGGCGGTAAACATCCCCGAACAGGAGCCGCAGGTCGGACAGGCATTCCGCTCGTATTCGGCGACTTCCTCGTCCGACAGGTCGGGGTTTGCCGCCTGAACCATGGCATCGACGAGATCGACGGCCCGTTCCTTGCCCTTGACGACGACCTTCCCTGCCTCCATGGGCCCGCCCGAGACAAAGATCGCCGGTACGTTGAGGCGCATTGCCGCCATCAGCATGCCCGGTGTGATCTTGTCGCAATTGGAAATGCAGACCATGGCGTCGGCACAATGGGCGTTGACCATGTATTCCACGCTGTCGGCGATGACTTCGCGGGACGGCAATGAATACAGCATTCCATCGTGTCCCATGGCGATGCCGTCATCCACCGCGATGGTGTTGAATTCCTTGGCGACGCCTCCCGCGTTCTCGATTTCACGGGCGACGAGCTGTCCCAGGTCCTTCAGGTGAACATGGCCCGGCACGAACTGGGTAAAGGAGTTTACGACGGCGATGATCGGTTTTCCGAAGTCTCCGTCCTTCATTCCGGTCGCCCGCCACAGTCCGCGCGCCCCGGCCATGTTGCGCCCGTGGGTCGTTGTGCGAGATCGATAAGGTATCATAGCCATGACCACTGTCTCCGATTGCGTTCAATCACCGGCACCTGCACAAGGTTGCCATTGGTATACAACAAATGCGCAGGAATTCGAATCCGCTGCCTGCGCCGCATGCGCGACCACCGCGCGTGTCACCCGCCGGACCGGCGAAAAAGGGAAGCAAGGCTCCGCCAAAGCGAACCGACCATTCCCGCACCGTACCGGAACATCGATCCCAGCCGTTCCAGAACCGGTGCAATCCGGCGAACATAGAACCGCCGCGTGACCCGGTACAGAATGAAAAACAGCACCGCAAGAACCGCCAGCAGGATGAGGCTGAACCACGGAATCGTCGATACGTCGGGGCCGGACACCTTTTCGATGGATATGGCGTTCGGGTAGATCGTCAGGAATTCGCTACGCCAGCCATAATGTGTAATGGCTAACCAGACAGGATCCTCTTCCGTGCTCGCGAGGGTCTTTGCCTCCGCATTCAGGTTGGCGCTGTCAACCTTGAAGTATGGCGGCCAGCCAAATCCGGTGTCCTCATTGCGATAGACCATCAGGCTGCCGTCGGGCATCGCCGCATCGATGAAAAACACATCGCGCGTTTCGAGGTTGGCGGTTCCGGCGGGGGATTTCGCCCAGAAAATGCTGGTCAGGCCGAAATCGACCCGGCGCTCGTAGCCATCGATGATCCTGGCGATGTCCTTTTGGGGAAGCGTATAGTGCAGGAACGCCGCAAGAATTGCGAACAGGACGGCATGGGGAATGAACCGCACCAGGTACCGCATGATTCGAACTCCTCTGACGTGATGCGCCTGACAGGCACTGACCGGGGCTGGTTGTTTACACGTTTGGCGTCATGGTCGATAGTGCGGCATGTCGAAACGCGGGTTGGCAACCATGCAATGGAGCGGGATCACGGATCGATGGCACGAAACCCGGCTTCCCTGATTCGATTCGGAAACGCAGGTTCTGGCCCCTGGGCGGTCACGTGAAGCCGGGGCCGCACAATTTGATCACCGATGTCGACGGAATTCTTGTCGGAAACGCATCGGACGCAACGCTCAAGTCCGGGGTCACGGTCCTCACGTCGGACCGACCGTTCACTGCGGCGGTCCATGTCATGGGTGGCGCTCCGGGAACCCGTGAAACCGATCTGCTCCATCCGTCGCGGCTGGTGGAACAGGTTGATGCACTCGTCCTCTCCGGAGGATCCGCATTCGGTCTCGACGCGGCATCCGGCGTAGCTGATGCCCTGATCGAAGTCGGCCGGGGGTATCCGATCGGAGACATCAGGGTTCCGATCGTCCCCGCCGCCATTCTCTTTGACCTCCTGAACGGAGGGGACAAGGACTGGACCTCGAACCCGTACCGCGACCTCGGCTGGCAAGCATTCAACCAAGCGAAAGAACAGTTCAGTCTTGGGTCGGTCGGAGCGGGAACCGGTGCGACGACGGCAAACCTGAAAGGGGGCCTTGGATCCGCATCGCTTGAGCTTGACGACGGTCTCGTGGTCGGAGCCCTGGTGGCAGCCAATCCGGTCGGCGCGGTCACGGTCCCCGGCAGCAGCCGGTTCTGGGCCGCACCTTTCGAGATCGATGGTGAGTTCGGGGATGCCGGCCTGCCTCGGACCGCACCGCTTCCCGAGCAGACATTCCTGGGCAAGCACACCATTCCGGATGAAATGGCAAATACGACGATCGCGATTGTTGCCACGAACGCCGATCTGACCCGGGGCCAGGCAGAACGCGTGGCCGTTGCCGCCCATGACGGAATGGCACGCGCCATCGTTCCGTCCCATACTCCTTTCGACGGTGACCTGGTTTTCGCGGCAGCGACTTCGACGCGATCCCGGCTGATCACGCCGACCGATCTGTTGTCGCTCTGCCACGCTTCGTCGCTGTGCCTGGCGAGGGCAGTTGCACGGGCCGTTCGATATGCCATGCCTGAACCCGGCGATATTCTCCCGTGCTGGAACCAGGTCTGATGCCGGAATCCTGACCTGCACGCCGATCGCGACACTGGTCCCTCTGTTCGAAGGGCCAGGTTCGTTTTCAATCGTCACTGCCGAACATCGGAATTGACGACTCAACTGTTCGATAGTCCCGTCAGTTTTGAATTCGCCGTTTTTCCCGGATGGTTCCAGGAGGATTGGGTCGGACTGACCGGGCCGGGTCCAACGCAACGGCATCAAGGCCCTGGCGAATCACTGGCGGCGCCTCCTGCGAAGCCCACACGGCAGACAGGTGAGGTCGATGTCCATTGGCAGACGCGACAGGTCGTGCCCAGTCAGGTTGATTGCGGGTTTGCGGCCGCACATGCTGTGCTCCCTGAGTCAACCCGTGAATTCATTGCGGCGGATGACGCCAGGGTCAGACTTGACCCCCAAGCCCCGGACGATCGGGGACGCACACGGACCCGCACCGAGACTTGGCCCTGGCCCTGGATTTCCAATGGCTCGGTCAGCAGGTCGTCGCGGAACACGTCGTGGGTCGTGTCACGGTCCAGCATCGACTCGCACGGATTGAGCCCGCCGGCCCGGGCAGGCATGGCACCCAGCTCAACATGATGCTGCTGTTCGACAACAGCTCCGATTGCTTGATCGTTGATCGTTCATGAAACTTGCCTGTTGCCGCATATTGTGCGACTTGTACGGTTTCACCATCTTCAATCCCGGATCTGAATATGCTCGACCAAACGAACCTGAAACTCCTGCTCAACGATTCCGAGCTTCTCGCGACAAAGGCCTATGTTGCCGGAGAATGGATCGAGGCGGACGATGGCAGCCGATTTCCGGTCATCAACCCGGCCAGGGGCGATGTCATCGTCGAGCTTCCGGACCTGGGAATCGACGAAACCCGGCGGGCCATCGCGGCAGCCGAAGACGCGCAGAAGGCCTGGGCCGCCCGGACCGGCAAGGAACGCGCCGCCGTTTTGCGCTGCTGGTATGACCTGCTCATGGAAAACGCGGACGATCTGGCGGCCATCCTGACCGCTGAAATGGGCAAGCCCCTCGCCGAAGCAAAGGGCGAGATCATCTACGGCGCGAGTTTCATCGAATGGTTCGCCGAAGAGGGCAAGCGTGTCTACGGCGAGATCGTTCCCCCGACCCAGGCGGACAAGCGAATCCAGGTGATTCGCCAACCGGTCGGCGTTACGGCTTCGATCACTCCGTGGAACTTCCCGAACGCCATGATCACGAGAAAGGCTGCTCCGGCCCTCGCGGTTGGCTGCGCCATGATTTCGAGACCGGCAAAGGAGACGCCGCTTTCCGCGCTCGCCCTGGCCGTTCTTGCCGAACGCGCCGGGATTCCTGCCGGGGTTTTCAGCGTCGTTCCATCCACGAGGTCGGCGGCGGTCGGGCGCGAGTTCTGTGAGAACCCCATCGTTCGCAAGCTCTCCTTTACGGGGTCAACGGAAGTGGGAAGGATCCTGATGCGCCAGGGTGCCGACCAGATCATGAAAATGTCCATGGAACTTGGCGGCAACGCGCCATTCATCGTCTTCGACGATGCCGACATCGAGGCCGCGATCGAGGGCGCCATGATCTGCAAGTACCGGAACAACGGCCAGACCTGCGTCTGCGCCAACCGGATTTACGTGCAGGCAGGCATATACGATGCCTTTGCCGAAAAACTGGCGGCTGCAGCGGACAGGCTGACAATCGGTGACGGGTTCGACGCATCGGTCACGACCGGCCCCCTGATCAATCGGGACGCCGTTCTCAAGGTCGAGGAACACATCTCGGACGCGAAGACAAAGGGCGCCGAGGTCGTGACCGGCGGCAACCGTCATGCTCTTGGCGGGACGTTCTTTCAGCCGACCGTACTGACCGGGGTGACCCGCGAAATGATGGTTACGAACGACGAGACATTCGGGCCCGTCGCACCCCTGTTCCGATTCGACGACGAAGCTGACGTCATCGAACAGGCGAACGACACCATCTTCGGCCTGGCCGCGTATTTCTACGCCCGCGACCTCTCCCGGGTGCACCGCGTTGCCGAAGCGCTGGAATACGGGATCATTGGCGTCAATACGGGGATCATATCGACCGAAGTGGCGCCGTTCGGCGGTTTCAAACAGTCCGGCATTGGCCGCGAGGGATCCCGCCACGGAATCGATGACTATCTCGAGATGAAATACGTCTGCGTCGGGATTTGACGCCCGGATACACCCGGCGGTTTCCCGACGCGATCCTGTTCCGAACGAAAACGGCCCGCAATGCGGGCCGTTTGACTTGTCGTTCTGCAGACGGTCCTACTTCGATTCCTTTGCAGAACCGTCGATGGTCCGGACCGGAGAGGCGATCTCGATCCGTCGTGGCTTGAGCGCCTCCGGAACCTCGCGGACGATTTCCACGTGGAGCAGTCCGTTCTCGGTTGTCGCCCCCACGGCACGAATGTGATCCGCGAGCTGGAACCGCCGTTCGAATGCCCGGGTGGCAATTCCCCGGTGAAGATAACTGGTTTCTCCATCCGGTTTGGATTCGGGCTTCTTGCCGGCAATCACCAACTGACCGTCGCGCGTTTCGACCGACAGTTCAGCATCACTGAACCCGGCGACCGCGACGGTAATCCGGTAGCTGTCCTCACCGGACTTTTCGATGTTGTACGGTGGATAACCGTTCGAGCTTTCGCCGGTGGCCATCGCCCGATCCAGTATGTTCGCCATGCGGTCGAAGCCGACCGTCGAGCGGTAAAGTGGTGCGAAGTCAAACGTACGCATTTCACACATCCTCCTCATGAAGCAATATGATCGTTGTGGCCCTCGCTTGGGACGGGCCGGGGTTGTTGCCGGATCCAAATCCAGGCTTCCGGCACGCATTATTTGGGTAGGTGGCAGGAGAATTTCAACTTCCGGCGAAAGAAAAATCAAACGGGTAGATTCTGCACCCGATCGGACATCTTTTGCGGTCTCGGTCCCCCTGTTGCCCAGTCGAGGAGTTCAACCGTATGGACGACCGGGACGCGAAGCCCGGACCCGATCTGAACCATGCATCCAACGTTTCCGGCAGCGATGACTTCCGGGTTGGTTGCCGCCAGGGCGTCGACCTTGAGATCCCTGAGCTTTCGGGAAATCTCCGGTTGCAACAGGTTGTAGGTTCCGGCCGACCCGCAGCACATGTGGGCATTCGCAGGTTCACAGACCTCGAAGCCCGCGGACGCGAGCAGAGCCTTCGGTTCTTCCCTGATCCTCTGGCCATGCTGGAGCGAACAGGCGGAGTGATACGCAACACGCATACCCCTGCGCCGCGGGGCCGCCCGCGAGAGAAGGTCATGCTCCGTCGCGAACTCGGATATGTCCTTTGCGAGCGCGGCAACGCGAGAGGCGTCTCCAGCGAACTCGGTGTCATGGAACAGATGGCCGTAATCCTTGATCGTCGTTCCGCATCCGGAAGCGTTGATGACGATCGCATCGAGACCCCCGGCCGTGAACTCGGCAATCCAGCTTCGGATATTTCGCGCGGCCTTTTTCCGGCCGTCGGCGACTCGTCCCATGTGGTGCTCGAGCGCACCGCAGCATCCGCTGCCGCCCGGGATGACAACCTCGCATCCATGCCGCCTCAGAAAGCGGATCGACGCATCGTTGATGTCGGTATCCAGCGCCCTCTGGGCACAGCCCGTCATCAGCACGACCCTCAGGTCCCGGCGACCGAGCGCCGGGAAGACTTGCGGGTCGTCGTTCCGGCTCACGGGAGGGATCGCACCGGGCGCAAGGTTCATCATGCCGCGTAACCGGCGGTCCGGTACCAGGAACCCAAAGGGCCGGCCGAGACGGGCAAGCAGGAGGACAAGACGAAACCTGGTCGGATACGGCAGCGTCTTCCGCAGGAACCAGCGAACGACCCGGTCGGCCACCGGGCGGCGGAAATTGTCTTCGATGAATTCCCGGGCATGATCGACAAGATGCATGTAGTTGACGCCCGAAGGGCACGTGGTCATGCATCCGAGGCACGAAAGGCAACGGTCGATGTGCGTCACGGTCTTGCTGTCCGGGGGATCGCCGCGCTCCAGCATGTTCTTGATCATGTAGATGCGCCCGCGCGGGCTGTCGCACTCGTCGCCAAGGACCCTGTAGGTCGGGCATGTCGCCGTACAGAAACCGCAATGGACACAGGAACGCAGGATGGCGTTCGACCGCCGCGTCGCGGCATCCTGCAGTTGGGCTTCGGTGAATTCCGTCTTCATGGCAAGTCCGGCTGCGCTCCCATCAATCCCGGGTTCAGTATCTGCCGCGGATCGAATTTTCTCCTGAGCGCGCCGGCGATCCTCGCGAGGGGCGCCGGTTCGGGGTGGAATGCGCCAAGGGCGTTGCGTGTTTCGACCCCTCCTCGAACGATCGTCGCATGCCCCGAAACCTCGCCCAGGCAGTTCCGGACGTCGCTTTGTTCCGGCACCAGCAGCCAGACCAGTCCACCGCACCAGTCGTACAGGACCCCGATGTCCTCCGAGAATCCGTTTCGTGCCGACCGCGCAACCCGGGCGCCATCGCCAGGCCGAACCGAGACGCGCCAAACGTCACCCGGCTTCCCGTGAAACGATTCCGCGTCCCGGACCCACCTCCATCCCGCGGCCGTCCGCGCAGGATCGGTTTCAATTTCTGCCGTCCCGAGGTCTGACAGCTGCCTGGCCAATCGTTCCGACCGGTATCGGACCGACCCGACAAATCCTTCGATCCTGATCATGGTCACGGGATCTCCGTCGATCCCGCGCGGAGTGTGTGCGGCACCGGTCACGCCGAAGGGCGACGTGACCGCCCGCGACATGGCCGCCATCGCCTGCTCATCGGTCAGTCCCTCGATCAGCACAACCGCCCGTGCTTCCGCCCGGGGCAAGAGCTTGAACGTGACCTCCGTCAGAACGCCGAGGGTCCCGTAGCTTCCCGCAAGGAGCTTCACCAGGTCGTAGCCGGTCACGTTCTTCATCACGCGCCCACCGTTCCGGACGACCTTTCCGGTACCGTCGACGAAGGTGATGCCGATCACGGAGTCGCGGCAGGCGCCCGCCTGGATCCTCCGCGGCCCGGAAGCATTGCACGCGACAACTCCCCCGATCGACGGCTCTCCGGCCGAGGCAAGGAGGCCACGGTGGTCCATCGGCTCGAAGGCGAGCTGCTGGCCATGCTCGTCCAGCGCCGCCTCGATCTCCGAAAGAGGCGTTCCGGCTCCGGCACTGAGCGTCAATGCGCCGGGTTCATAGAGTTTGATCCCCGTGATACCGCCGGTGAGGACCGTGTCGTCGGCAGCAACCGGGTTGCCGAGCTCCTGCCGGGTTCCCCCGCCGTGAATCCGCAGGCCTGACCGGGCTGATGTAATGATCTCCGCGAGTTCGGCTGTCGTCTTCGGTTTCACGGCCCCGGTCTTTTCTCCGATACTGCCAGCGGGAATACCTTCGCCGGATTCAGCAGCCAGTCCGGATCGAAGACATCCTTCACGCGGACCTGCGCCTTGAGGTCGTCCTCGGTGAACTGGTCCGGCATCAGGTCGCGCTTTTCGACCCCGACGCCGTGCTCTCCGGTCAGGCATCCACCGGATCGGACGCACAGGCGGAGGATTTCAGCCCCGAGTGCCTCCGCGAGCTCAATCTGCCCGGGTCCATTCGCATCGAACAGGATCAACGGATGCAGGTTCCCGTCGCCCGCATGAAACACATTTGCAACTTCGAGGCCGTACTCCCCCGAGAGCTCGCCGATCCTTTTCAGCACGTTGGCCAGCTCGGATACCGGAATCGTCCCGTCCAGGCACATGTAGTCGGCGATCTGGCCCATCGCGCCGAATGCGGACTTGCGCCCCGCCCAGATCCTTGCCGATTCCGCCCCGCTGCGACTCTCGCGAAGCTCGGCCGGTTCGTGTCTGCGGGCGATGCCGATGATCCTCGAAAGCTGTTCGGTGATTTCCTCATCCGAGCCTTCGACTTCGATGATCAGCAGAGCCTCGACATCCGGATATCCCGCGCCGGCAAAGGCTTCGCAGGCCCGAATGCAGGGCCGGTCCATGAACTCGATCGCGACCGGGAGCACCCCGGACCGGATCACGTCCGCCACGCAGGCACCGGCGGTTTCGCTGCTGTCAAATCCAACCAGTACCGGGCGAGCGCCTTCCGGTTTCCTCAGGATCCGGAGTGTCGCTTCCGTCACCACACCAAGCTGGCCCTCCGAGCCGCAGATGACCCCGAGGTAATCGAGTCCGGGTGCATCCAGGTTCGCCCCGCCGATGTCGACGACTTCACCATCCATCATCACCATCCGGACGCCCAGCAGGTTGTTCGTCGTGACGCCGTACTTGAGGCAATGTGCGCCGCCCGCATTCATCCCGATGTTGCCGCCGATGGCGCAAGCGAGCTGGCTCGAAGGATCCGGCGCATAGAAAAACCCGTTGGTCTCCACGGCGTCGGTGACGCCGAGATTCGTGATCCCGGCCTGGACGCGGATGAACCGGTTCCCGTAGTCGATCTCGAGGACCGAATTCATCTTCGACACTCCGAGGACAACGCTGTCCGCAGTCGGGAGGGACCCTCCCGCAAGCGAAGTCCCGGATCCTCTCGGCACGACCGGCACGCTCATCTCCGCGCAGATCTTCAGCACGGAAACAACCTCTTCCGTTGAGGCGGGGAGCACAGCGGCAAGCGGCGGGCACCGGTAGGCTGTCAGGCCGTCGCATTCGTAGGCCCTGAGTTCGTTTTCGCCGTCGATCACGGATTCGTAAGGCAAGACCTCCTTCAACCGCGCGATGACCTGGCTCCTTTTCGCCAGGACAGCAGCACTCGGGACCGGCATGTCCATCGTCACGTCTCCGTCAATTCAGGTGCCCGGATGTTCATGAGCGGCCTCTTGCGCCAATTGACCGGAACAAACCGGATGACCGTAAGAATTCTGTACTCGGGAAAACACACCCGGACAATGGGCTTGCGTCAGGACAATCGCCTTTCAATTCAAGCCGCAGTTCGGTGATTGCCGGGAATGTGACCGATTTGACGAGCTTCAACGGGATGTTTTGGCTTCAGCCTCCTGCCTTGAATTTACCATGCATTGTTTGATCCGCCTGCCATGCGCTATGCGCTATGCGCTATGCGCTATGCGAACCGGACTGAGGGCAAGGCAGCGGATGACGGCGAGGTTCTCCGGACCGCTTCTCTCGCGGCTGCGCAAGCCTTCCACATTCATGGTGACATCAAAGCCCGGTACGGCGAATCCTCGATCCGCCGCCAGGGCCACTCGGGATGCGTCGCCATGGCGCCAATGGCTGCTCAACGACCCTCTAGCCTCCATGCGGCAACGCACGCGGCCAGGGCGGCGAGCAAGAGGAGCCAGGACGGAAACAGCGGTTGCTGCCGAACGTCGGTGACCAGGACCGCATCCCGGCGTGCGACACCGACCCAGTCGCGCCCTGCGGCTACCCTCCCCTCGCGTACGTGCCGGATATCGGGAGTCCTGTCCCGGTCGAGGCGAACGACCGCACCTCCCGTCGACTCCACCAGTCCGGACAAAAGGGCCGATGTCGCCAGCGGGTTTTCAAACTCGCGTGGCGCTGGAGACCCGACGACGGCGACCCGCACCAGATCACCCTCCCTCAAGACATGCACGCCGCTTTCAAGTCCTTCGATCCCTGCCCGCCAACGCCCCCGCGAAACCGGCTCCATGTCACTTTCGATCCGTTCGCCGCCCGGGGTCGTCATCGAAAGCCGGGGAACCCGGTCCGTCATGGTCCGCCGTGTCACGACGATTCCGCTTCCCGACGATTCCGCTTCGAGCCGTTCCTCTTCCAGTTCGGGTTCCTTCATCGC
Organism: Paracoccaceae bacterium; assembly: GCA_026707935.1. GTDB lineage: Bacteria > Pseudomonadota > Alphaproteobacteria > Rhodobacterales > Rhodobacteraceae > JAPPHA01. The sequence continues at coordinate 15,605 of JAPOVX010000024.1, read as the reverse complement.
CCAATGTGCGAGTCGGCGCAGCAACTCGAGTTGCGGTCCCCCTCCGTCGTGGCCGCGTGTCCACAGCCAGGCCTGATCGGAAAGAAGCATGGCAATTCGACCCTCGCCGAACCGGTCGAGAATCAGCAGGGGACGCGCGTCCGGACCATTCATGATGGTCTGGCCATGTTCGGCGATCGCTTCGACCAGGCGGTACCAGCTGCCCCACACCTGTCCTTCGCCGGGGTCGTCCGGACCGCTCAGCCCGGGCGCGGGAACACTTGCCAGGTCTTCGGTCACCGGATGTATGCTGCCGAGATCGGTGACTTCCGGCAGATAGGCACGTTGAACCAGTTTTCCGGTCGGGCGCGCGGGAAGGACCTCCGACAAGGCGGTTCGGTAGAGGCCTCCAGGCCCCGCCATGGCCGGCCCGGCAGCGACAAGCAATGCTCCACCGCCCCGAACATATTCGACGACGTTCGCCAGGTATATTCCGGGCAGAATCCCGCGAACCTCGTACCGGTCGAAGATGATCAGGTCGAATTCATCGATCTTGTTCAGGAACAATTCGCGCACCGGAAACTCGATCAGGGCGAGTTCCTGAACCGGAACACTGTCCGTCTTTGTCGGCGGCCGGAGAATCGTGAAATGCACGAGATCGACCGAACCATCGGATTTCAGCAGGTTTCTCCAGGACCGTTCACCCGCATAAGGGAGTCCCGAAACCAGCAGGACCCGCAGCCGATCGCGAACCCCGTTGACGGAGATGACGGATACATTGTTGCGGTCGGTCAACTCCCCGGCAATCGGCGTCACCTCGACCTGCAGGTGATTAAGCCCGCCGCGCGAAAGCGTTACCGAGAGTTCAACTTCCTGGCCGACGGGAACGCGGGCCCTCCTGCTGTCTCCACCGTTGATCGAAATCGTGACTTCTGCCGCGCCCGAGATTCCCGCCGGGACCTCGCCCTTGTCCTCGATGCGGAAGGCCAGCCGGAATTCCTCGTCAACGATGGCGAATGACGGCGCCCTTCGGACCACGACCCGCCTGTCCCACTCGTCAGCCCTCCCCGACAAGACCAGGTGAACGGGCGCCGGGAAATCATCGAGAACGCCCCCGTCATGGACTTGCCCGTCCGAGACGACAATGGCTCCCGCGATTCGATCCGGCGCCACGTCCGCGGCCGCCGCGGCGAGGGCGGAGAGAACCATCGAACCGCTGTCGCCGTCTCCGGGATTGTTCCGGACATCGACCCTCACGGTCTCGACACCGCCTGATTCCAGCGCCGAGAGCTCTCCAGACAATTCCGCAAGCGCGACTGCGGACTGTTGCGAACGATCGGCGATTGCCTGGCTCTCGGTTTGATCGTGAACCAGGAAAACAACGTCCGACAGGCCCTCGTGTTCCTCCTGTCGCAGGACGGGTTCAATCAGGGCGACAACAAGGACTCCCGTTGCCAGCGCCCTGAGCCACCATCCGGACAGTCCGCGCCAGAGCGCAATTGCCGCCGCCGCGGCCGCAATTACGGCGACGATTGCGACAATCGAAACCGGCAACAGCGGCAATAGTGAGAGTTCGGCCTCCACTGGGTCAGGCCTCTATTGTCCCAGGCGCTCCAGGAGCGCGGGGACGTGGACCTGGTCGGACTTGTAGTTGCCGGTGAGGACATACATGATCAGGTTGATGCCAAACCGGAAAGCACGTTCCCGCTGGCGCATTCCGCTGGCGCCGTGTCCGACGGGCAGGAGAAACCTTCCGTCGTCATCGATGGCCCAGGCGGACGCCCAGTCGTTGCTGCCGATCACCACCGGGGTGACCCCGTCGTTCAGGTGCCTGAACGGGACCCCGGCCATTTGCTCCGCCTCGTCCGGCGCAGCCTCCACCCAGAGGTCGGCGCCCCGGTGACGACCCGGGAAGTCCTGGATCAAGTAGAACGAACGCGTCAGGACGTGATCCGGGGGAACGGGCTCCAGGGGGGGAACACTCAGCCCTTCGACGATCTGCCGGAAATGCAGGGTGTTCGGGCTTTCACCTCCATACGAACCCAGGTCCCCGTCAAGTGTATCGAACAGGACGACGCCTCCGGTACGCAAGAACGTGTTCAACCTGCGGATCGCATCATCCCCCGGCAGCGCCTGGTTTGCGACGACAGGCCAGTAGAGGAATGGATAGACACTCAGGTCGTCAACTGCCGGGTCTATGCCTACCGGTTCGACCGGTTCAACGGATGTCCGCTGGAAAAGAACCGTCGACAGGCCCAGAAGCCCCGCTGCCGACACGGCGTCCTGCCTCTGGTTTCCGGTCAGGACATAGGCAAGAACCGTGTTGTTTGCGGCGTATGACTGCTGCAACCCGCTAGTCCGGCTCGCCTCCTGTGCCTCTGCCCCGACCGTGCCCGCCATCAGGGACAGGGTGACGAGCGCGGCCACTCCACCGGCGAATGCCGCAACAGTCGGCCCGGCGCCCCTTGGCCGCACCGTTCCGGTAATCCTCCCGGAAAGCCACAGCGTGGCGATCAGGTCGACGATAAGAAGAAGAACGGCTGCCGCGAGGAACCACGGCTTGAGATCGCGTTCGCCGGCAGCCGAAAGAGAACTGACATCGACATCCGCCGGCCAGGAAGCGGTCACCAGCTCCCGGTCGGGACCGATCACGTTCAGGGCGATCCGGCGATTCCCGCTCTCGTAAATGCCTGGCGGCATATCGCCCCTTGGGCGGGCGCTCGCCAGTTGTTCACCCGGAACCGCCGCTAACGAGTCTTCGTCGCGGAGCGTCCCGAACGCGTCCATGACACGCACCGGTGTCCAGTTCAATCCGACAAGCAACTCAGGCGCTGCGCCTTTTCGCCGTGCCGAGATGGCAAGCCTGTCAAGCATATCCACAAACAGCCCCGAAAGCGGCAGGCTCGACCATCCGGAATCGGCGCTGACGTGAAACAGGATAACCCGTCCGAGACCAAGGTCACGCGCGGTGATCAGCGGTGTCCCGTCCTGGAGTTCGGCCAGCGTCCGTTCCGACAGGTTCGGACCCGGTTGCGCCATGACCTGCCTCCTGACACGCACGTCGTCCGGAATCGGAAGGCCTGCAAATGGTCCTTGTTTCGGAAATGCGCCGAGGCGTTTCGGGTCTCCCCACGAAAGCGCCCCACCGACGTGGCGACCGCCTGCACGCAGGCGAACAGGCAACAGGGGATCGGATTCCTGCGGATCGCTTCCGAGCGCAGCCAACTGCGGCCCCGCGAACCGCAGCAACAATCCGCCGGCATCAACCCATCGTTCGACCCTTGCCGTCTCGTCAGGTGTCAACCGGCCAACGTCGGCAAACACCAGGACATCGGGATCGACGGAGAGCGCGTCGGCCAGTTCCACTTCGATGATTTCTGCAGTCGGTGCAAATGCCTGCCTCAGGTAGTGGAGCGGTGAAAGCAGGAGATTCCCTTCCTGCTCGGTCGCTCCGCCGATCAGGGCAACGCGATGCCGCCGGACCGCGTCGTCCATGATCACGATCTCTCCGGCGGACTTGGCCGATTCAAGCGAGATGTATTGTACGCGATTGCTGATTTCCGTCGGCAGGTCGAGAGCGACATCCAGCGAGACGGCGCCGTCTTCCATCAACGCCTGTTCACGCCCGAGAACCCGGTTGATTCCCCTGGGCCCGGGTCCGACCGCAACCAGGCGATGGTCATCGCCGCCGGAGCCTTCTTCGCGAAGTACGGTCACAGTCAGTTTTCCGTTATCGATTCTCGGGTCCCGAAGAGCCGTCGTGACCTCGTCACTGGTAATGACGCTCATTCGCCCCTTCGACCGGAGCAGCGAGACGAGACGTTCCCTCTCCGCCGCTTCATGGGTCAGCCCGTCTGAAAGCCAGACCGAATCGAACGCACCATCAAGGTCCTCCAGAACGTCGACCCATTCGGAATAAAGCGGATCCCATGCTTGCGGTTCGAGACCCTGAACCCGTTCAAGTTCGCCCTGACCGGTCCCGAAAACGATCGGATCGCGGGCGCGAGGAGCATCTGTCCACTGGACCACCGCAACCGGGCGTGCGTTTGCCTGGGCGCGGCGCAGGAATTTCTCGACCTTCTGTTTCCGGTTCTCCCAGTCGCCCGCACTAGCCCAGCTCCCGTCAAGCGAAACCAGGAGGGCTGCATCGGCCCGGAACTCGGTATTCGGATCCTTGACCGGGCCGGCGAAACCGACGATGACTGCCGCCAGCGCAAGCATCCGCAGCAGCAGGAGCCACCACGGGGTTCGGTCGGGCGTCGTCTCCTCGTCGCGGAGTCCCAGCAAGAGGACGACTGGTGGAAACCTGGACCGCATCGGCGCGGGCGGTGTTGCGCGAAGCAACCACCAGAGAATCGGCAGGGACAAAAGGCCGGCCAGGAGAAACGGCTGGACAAACCCGAAACCCGCGAGTTCGATCAAGTTCCGGTCTCCAGGGCCATGTAAAGCCAAAGCAGCGCCGGAAGGGGCGACTCCCCGGTGCTGTGGAACAAAACATGCAGGCCGAGGCGCTTTGCCAGCTTCCCGAGCAGCGATTGCCGCTCAGCAAGACGGCGGCTGTAGTCCTTTTGCAGTGCGGCCGCTCGAAGCGTCTCGAACTCGAGCGTCCCGCCCATGCTTTCGAAAATTCTCCTGCCATCGAACGGGAATTCCACTTCCGTCGGGTCAAGAATCTGCATCAGGCAGCCTGAAACCCTTTGGCTCGCGACCTTCTCGAGCGCTCTTTCCAGCCGATCCCAATCTCCAAGGAAATCGGAAAGAAATACCGCGACGCCACCTTGCTGCAATTCCCTCTCCGTGGGTATGCCGTAGTCGTCAGCGCCGGGCTCGAGGAGCATCAGGCCCATCCTGGTCAACTGGGCATCTCCCGTCCTTGGTGGCGCGGGATCGTCAAGCAATCCGATCCGCTCGCCCGCACGCGACAGGAGGACGCAAAGGGCAAGACCGAGCAACCGGGCCCGGTCGGATTTCCGTTCGTCGGCCGATCTGCCCAGGTATTGCATGGACTGGCTGAGATCGATCCAGAAGGTAACCGACTGCGACGTCTGCCATTCCTTCTGCCGCAGGAAATGCTCGTCCGACCGGGCCGACTTGCGCCAGTCGATCTCGCCGAGCCGGTCACCGGCGACCGCGGGCCGGTATTGCCAGAAGTCCTCGCCCGGGCCCGATCGACGACGTCCGTGTATCCCGAGTGAAAGCGTTGCAGCGAGCTGCCTCGCCTTTGCGAGCAAAGGCGGCAGGCCTTCCGCAAGACCCTCTGCCTCGCGGCGATCAGAGAGGATCGTCCGTTCGCGAATTCCCAATCCGCGATGAATCATGCCGCAGCCTCTTTGAGCCCGATGTCACGACCCAGCTGGGTAATCAGGTCGTCAAGTGTCTGACCGCCGGTTCGCGCCGCGAACCCGAGCGCCATTCGATGAATCAGCACGGGACGGGCCAGCGCCAGGACATCGTCAATGGAAGGCGCAAGCCGGCCTTGCACCAGCGCGCGCGCCCTGGTGGCCAGCATGAGCGCCTGGGCAGCGCGAGGTCCTGGCCCCCACCGAACCGTTTCCTTGACCTGGTCCCCTGCCTCGGGCGAATCCGGACGGGCCGAACGGACGAGGTCCAGAATGGCCTCGACCACCGATTCGCCGACCGGCATGCGGCGAACCAGTTCCTGGGCACTCAACAGCAGTTCCGGGGAGAACACGGTTTCCGCCTCGACGTTGACAACTCCGGTTGTCGCCAGGAGGATATCGCGTTCCTTGTCCCGGGAGGGATAACCGACATCGATCTGAAGCAGGAACCTGTCCAGCTGCGCTTCAGGCAACGGATATGTTCCTTCCTGTTCGATCGGATTCTGGGTGGCGAGCACATGGAACGGAACCGGAAGAGCCCGTTCCTGGCCGGCAATCGTAACGTGATGTTCCTGCATGGCCTGGAGCAGCGCGGACTGGGTTCTCGGACTTGCCCGGTTGATTTCGTCTGCCATCAGCAACTGGCAAAAGACGGGACCCTCGAGGAATCTGAAATGCCTTGTTCCTCCCGTGGCGGTCTCCAGCACCTCGGAACCGAGAATGTCCGCAGGCATGAGATCGGGCGTGAACTGTACGCGATTGGAATTGAGACCCATCACCGTGCCAAGGGTTTCCACCAGCCGTGTCTTGGCGAGACCCGGCGCTCCGACAAGCAGGGCGTGCCCGCCGCACAGCATCGTGATCAATGCCGTCTCCACGACCTGGTCCTGACCAATGACTCTCCGCGTGACGTTTTCCAGTGCGCGGGACAACAATTCCCCGACCGCGTTGATCTCGTCAATCAATCCACTTGCTTTATCCGTCATCGCAACTACGATTCCCCGCCAGCATCAGAACCCATGTTCCTGGCAGGAACATACGCGCCAAAACGCGATTGGGAAACCCGGTACCCTCAGTCGGCCGCGACCAGCCGTGATTGCCGACGGAAGAAGACAAGGCTGTCCTTCGATGAAAACCGACGTGGAATCAGACACTCAAGCCCGGGTCAGCGCCGACGGCCTGGCCGCCGCCGCAAAGAAAGCCTCAAAAAAGGGCCTGCCACCTGTTCATCTCTGGAACCCGCCGTATTGCGGGGAGCTGGACATGCGGATCGCGCGGGACGGAACCTGGTTCTATCTCGGGACCCCGATCGGCCGAAAACGGCTCGTCAAACTTTTTTCGTCCATACTGCGGAAGGATGGAGACGCGTATTATCTCGTCACGCCCGTCGAGAAGGTCGGGATTACGGTTGACGATGCCCCGTTTGTCGCGGTCGATTTCGAGGTCGAGGGATCCCGGCATGACCAGGTCGTGAGATTCCTCACACATGTGGATGACGTGGTTGCCGCGGGCGCCACGAACCCCATTCGTGTCGCCAGGGACCCGGAAACGGGCGAGCCTTCTCCATACGTGATGGTTCGCGCCGGCCTCGAGGCGCTGATCGACCGCAAGAGTTTCTACCGGCTGGTCGACATCGGAAGCCACGCGATTCAGGACGGCGAAAGATGGTTTGGAGTCTGGTCGGGAGGGGTGTTCTTCCCGATCATCCCTTCCGCCGAACTCTGACCGGTTCTCCGGACCATCCGAAGCCCGGAGGCTCCACCGATCCCGGGTGGGAGTCGCTGCCAGCCGGTCTCCGGGCTGCGGCAGACGGTCGGTTCAGCCTGATCTCGCAATCCCTCAATGGGCTTCAGCCCAACTGCCCCCGATTCCCCCGTCGACCGTCAAGGGCACATCAAGCTTGATGACCGGCAAGGTCGCCTGTTCCATGACATTCGAGACAACGGCCAGTGTCTCGTCAACAGCTGATTCCCGAACCTCGAACAGCAACTCGTCGTGGACCTGCAAGAGCATGCTGGCAGGCAGGTCCCGGATGGCGGCGGGCATCCGGATCATGGCGCGGCGGATAATGTCCGCCGCCGTTCCCTGTATCGGAGCATTGATCGCCGCACGGCGCGCAAAACCGGCATGAGGTCCCTTGGCGCTGACGATTTCGGGGGTGTGAATCCTGCGTCCAAACAGCGTCTCGACGTAGAGGTTCTCCTTGGCCGACGCGACCGTCGAGTCCATGTACTCCCGGATCTGGGGGAATCGTTCGAAATACGTGTTTATGAAGGCCTGCGCTTCCTTGCGGGGGATACGCAGATTTCGAGCAAGGCCGAAACCGGAGATCCCGTAGATCACCCCGAAATTGATCGCCTTTGCCTGGCGCCGGATCATCGGGTCCATGTTCTCGACAGGGAAGCCGAAGATTTCGCTGGCCGTCATGGCGTGGATGTCGTGGCCATCCCTGAACGCCTGCTTGAGACTCTCGATTCCGGCGATATGCGCGAGAATGCGGAGCTCGATCTGGCTGTAGTCCACGGAAAGAAGCACATGTCCGTCTTTCGGGACAAAAGCCTCGCGGATCTTCCTGCCAGCTTCGGTTCTCACCGGGATGTTCTGAAGATTCGGGTCGGTCGACGCCAGGCGCCCGGTATTAGCTCCCGCGATCGAGTACGAAGTATGGACCCTGCCGGTCTCGGGATTGATGTGGTCCTGAAGCGCGTCCGTATAGGTGCTCTTCAGCTTTGCCACCTGTCGCCAGTCCAGCACCCGTGACGGCAATTCATGCCCCTCGGAGGCAAGATCCTCGAGCACGTCCTGGCCCGTCGAATAGGCGCCCGACTTGCCCTGGCGCCCTCCGGGCAATCCAAGGCGTTCGAACAGGATTTCGCCCAACTGCTTGGGCGAGCCGACGTTGAACTCGGCACCGGCCAGGCCGTGAATCTCCGACTGCAGCGCAGCCATGTCCGCCGCAAAGGAATTCGAGAGGCGGGCCAGCTGTTCCCTGTCGACCCGGATACCCGTTCGCTCCAGATCCCTGAGCACAGGAACCAGGGGACGCTCGAGTGTTTCGTAGACCGTCGATACGCCTGCCGAATGAAGCCTCGGCTTGAATTCACTCCACAGGCGCAGGGTGATGTCGGCATCTTCCGCCGCATAGGCGGTCGCCTTTTCGATGTCGACCTGGTCGAATGTCAGCTGCTTCCGGCCTGATCCGATGAGACTCTTGATCGGTGTCGGCCTGTGATCGAGATACCGCTCCGACAGCAAGTCCATGCCGTGATTGTGCAGCCCACCGTGCAACGCGTAGGAAATCAGCATGGTGTCATCGATCGGGTCCATGAGGATTCCGTAGCGGGGTTGCGCCAGAATCTTGGAATCGAACTTGATGTTGTGCCCGATCTTCAGGATCGACTGGTCTTCGAGGACGGGTTTCAGGACAGCGAGGGCATCCTTGAGCGAAAGCTGCCCGGCAACCAGTTCCGCATTGCCGAAAAGGTCGTCTTCGCCCGACGTATGGGCGAGGGGAACATAGGCAGCCTGTCCGGGTTCTACCGCCAGGCTTACTCCGACCAGGCCGACCTGCATCTCGTCGAGACCCGTGGTCTCGGTATCGATGGCCACGCGTCCGCGCCTTCGAATCCTCTCGATCCAGGATTCGAGTTCAGTCATCGTCCTGACCGTCTCGTACTTCTCTGGATCAAACGGCAGGTTCCTGATCCGCGCAGAAGACGATTCCGGGTCTGTTCCTTCCGGGCCGCCGGAGGTACTTGCAGGGTCGGCAATCGTCGGGGCCTCGACACCGAGCCTGGCTGCAACCCGCCTGCTCAGTGTCCGGAATTCCATCCTGGCAAGAAACCCGAGCAATTGACCTGCATCCGGTTCCCTGAGTTCCAGCTCGCCGAACCCCGTCTCGATCGGGACATCGGTCTTCAGGGTCACCAATTCCCGGCTCACCCGGATCTGGTCGGCCTTTTCGAGCAGAGTCTGCCTCCGTTTCGGCTGCCTGATTTCGGCCGCCCGTTCAAGAAGCGTGTCGAGGTCGCCATACTCGTTGATCAGCTGCGCGGCGATCTTGACGCCGATTCCCGGCGCTCCCGGAATATTGTCGACCGAATCCCCGGCGAGCGACTGGACATCGATGACCTGGTCGGGGCCGACGCCGAATTTCGCAAACACCTCTTCCGGCCCGATCCTCCGATCGTTCATGGCATCCAGCATCTCGACGCCATCGCCGACGACCTGCATGAGATCCTTGTCGGACGACACGATGGTCACCCGGGCACCCGCGGAACGCGCCCTGACGGCGAGGGTCGCGATGATGTCGTCGGCCTCGTAACCCTGCTTCTCCAGGCAGACGATGTTGAATGCCCTGGTGGCTTCGCGTGTCAACGGCATCTGCGGGACCAGGTCTTCCGGCAGCGGGGGCCGGTTCATCTTGTATTCGGGGAAAATGCCCGACCTGAATGTCGGACCCTTGTGGTCGAAAACGACCGCGAGATGTGTCGGTGCATCGGCCGCCTGCCATTGCTCAAGATACCTGAACAGCATCGCGCAGAATCCGCTGACCGCGCCGACCGGCAGTTTGTCGGATTTTCGCGTCAGCGGCGGTAACGCATGGAAGGCGCGGAAAATGAAGCCCGATCCGTCAATGAGCTGCAGGTGATGCCCTGCGCCAACTCCCTCCATCGTCACGGCAACCACGACCGGACCACGTCCACTGGTCCTCCCCTTGCCTCAGTGCCGGTCACGTATCCCGTCCTTCAAGACAAACCTGCAGTCGCAGTAAGGGCACTCCGTCCACCCTGTCTCCGGGGGAATCTGCAACCAGACCCGGGGGTGTCCTCCTTCGCCACCATCACAGGCCACGCGGTACTCGGTGACCTCCCTGACTTCAGGAACCTCGGTTACCACGCGCAATCCTCCGTAAAAGCACCTGACGAAACACTAGCTTGGTCGCGTGGATTCGGCAACGCCGTGTCCCTGTACCCGATCAGATCACCGGAGTGCCGCTCCAGGCGGGATCCCGAATGTAGAGAGGGGATTCGCGGCGAATTGGTTCCCAAGAAAAATCGAGCTCAGGCATCGGCCGGAAGACTTGCCAATTGAATCATTCTCCATCTTCGGCGGATCATCTTCCAGAAGACTATCAATGCCAGGAGCGCTCCTGCGAGGATGAACAGTTTTCCCAGTATCTCCGAAACCTGTGACAACTGACGAGCAAAGGCATAACCCAGTCCCATGTATGCGGCGGTCCAGATGGCAGCCCCGATCGTTGCAGCGATCGTAAACGATGACCACCGCATACCGCCCGCACCGCACGCATAGCTGATATAGGGGCAGCTCGGGCTGAGGATCGTGTGGCTTAGAAAAACCGCGAGGACTCCATGCTGTTCAACCATCTCTTGGCCCTTCTCCAGGACCGATCGAGGTTTCGACCGCTCCGCCAGCCAGCCCAACAGTCGAGGACCAAACATGTTCGCAAGCCCGAAAGCGAGTTGATCGCCCAGAACAAAGGCGGAAAAAACGATGCCGAAAACGGCCGGCAAGGAGAGATCACCCGCCGCGGCAAAACCGCCCGTTGCAAGAACCAGCGCCGAAGCCGGAAGCGGTATCGCCAGGCAGGCGAGAGCCACGACGGCGAAGACGACGATGAGGCCGAAGCTGGGGATAAGGCCGAATAACGTCTCGGTCATCGCTTGGTTTCGCGATACAGGGCCGCAGCGTCGCGGACGATCCGGGTGAGTTCGTCAAGGGTCAGGCCCATCTCGTCGGCGATGTCGCGCATCATTTTTCGCTCGCCCCGTTCCAGTTGCAAGAGTTCCAGAACCAGAGGGCGCGGCAGGTCGTAAGACATCACCACGTAACGCGGCGTCATCCAGCCCTTGAGCGCCCGATCCTGGTGTCGGGGGTCGTTGAAATGGATAAAATCCAGGGCCAGCGAACCGACGATCCAGAAAACGACTGCCAGGGAGATGATTGCGCTGCCGACCAGAAGCAGGTTCTGGATTGCAAATGCCCAAAGGTTTCGGAGGGACGTCATCCTGTGACCTCGACCGTCTGCATCATTCCCAGGTCTTCGTGGCGCAGGATATGGCAATGGATGACGAACTTGCCGGTGAAAGTTTCGAATCGTGTGCGAAATGTGATCGAGCCGGGACCGTCGTCATTGTATGGCAGCCCGACCGTATCCTGCCAGCGGCGCAAAGGATCGTCTCCAGACAGTTCGATGCCATCGATGTGCGTAACGAAAAACGGATTGACATGGATGTGGAAGGCGTGGACCCCACCCGTGTTATTGTAGATTGTCCACTCTTCCTTGGCACCAAGCGGAATGCTGTGTTTGACTTCCCCGTCGTACGCCTGACCAGCGATCCTGAACTGGGGTGAAAACATGATCTCGCGTCTGGGTCGCGGTGCTTCGACAAACGGTTCCAGTCCCGGACCGGGCAGAGTGTCATCGTCCGACCAGGCCGAATCCACCGGTTTCCCAGCAATTTCGATCTTTATTTCGGATGCGATTGCACCGCTCAGGCCGAGGACTTCCCGTACTTCGCGAATGATAGGAATGGAGAAAATGCTGTCTTTTGCGCCAGGCGGTGCGCGTACGATAAAATCGGTCCGGTTACCCGGCGCGAGCGCAGCAGGATTCAGCCAGGGTTCGTCGTCGTTTCCCTGATCGATCTTGATACGTCTGTGCAGCGTCAGGCCGTCGAAGGCAATTTGATAGATCTCCAGCCCCGGCACGTTGGTGCGAAGGTAGGCAAAGGAATTGCCGATCGCTTGTGCGTTGATGATTCTCCATCGCTGTACTTCGCCCGGGCGCATCGTGATCGTGGGGTCTACGGTGCCGCCTCCCGCCGGATTGGTCAGCACGAGGCCGCGATTCATGATCATCAGAATCTTCTCGCTGGCCCGAGCGATATATTCTGGCATCGCCCCGGGGCGGTCACGGATAACCAGAGGTCCCGCCAAACCCGCCGCAACCTGTTGAAAAGTCGAACCGTGCTTGTGCGCGTGGTACCAGAATGTGCCGGAAGGATGATCCGCGCCCGTTTCGAAGCGGAACCTGTTTTGGTGCCACCTGAACGATTTGACACTATTGCCATTGACTTCGGCGCAGGGCACGACCTGGTCCTTCGGCACGACGCTGACGAAAACATTGTCGGAATCAAATCGACCTGAAGAATCTGTCGTCGGAGAGACATGCAGCCCATGCGTGTGCAGGTTGGTTGTATTGAGCCCATGGAACGTATTGTGGTTGTCAGCGCAGTCGTCATGCAAGGCGGGCAGATCGTTGATCAGGTGCACATCAATTGTATCGCCCGGGTCAGCCACTATGGTTGGCCCAGGCGAAACCCCATTGTAGGTTGGTCGACCGTTTAACTCTTGCACCCTCAGGGTCAGATCCGTCCTCCTCGCGGCCCGGTCTTCCGATTCTGCAACCGTCCCAAGACCAGCACATAGCAACGATGTCGCGCCATACGCGGCAGTGCCTCGCAACATCGAACGCCGGGAAATGACCAGGGTCACGGCCTGACAATCCACTGCCGGAACTGCATATTTGCTTCTGAACACGGAGAGAATCGGAGATAGCGCGCCATAGAGGGACCTGCAGAGCGACTGTTGGCATCGACGCTCAGGCACTTTGTTTCGTCAACCGTTGGACGGATTGTCATGGATCCGGGATCATGGATGAACCTTTGGGCACTGGCCGCCGCGTCGCGATCAACCAGCCCGAGCGGTTCGGACGGATCGTCCTGATGCAGATGCGCCATGCATTTTCCTTTGAAGGCAACCCATGTGATTTGGCCAGTGGTTTCGGAATAGCGAAACTGAACGTCTCCGCCAGATGGCTTGCACGAGTACGCATGCAGGCCGTCGGACAGCCCGCGACCAATTGTATCGATGCACAATCCGAGACCATTAGCCTCGTCCAGGTTGTCTGCGAAGTGAATTACAGGCACCGGTGTTCTGAGATCAGGCGGAACGGCATTTGCCGCGGTGGCAGCGACAAGCAATTTCGCCGTCGAAGGCGTAAAGTTTGGCAAGCGGTGCATGCGTCCCTCAAATGCACTCGTGTCGGCCGTTTTGAACTTATACGCATGTGGTTGGTTAATCCGTCGTAAAAACCGCCCTCGTTGGCAGGTGACGTCTCGACTTCTGGGGAGTTGGAGCCAGCATCAATCGGGCCATCAACCATCACGTAATCCAAGCTGTTTCTTCTGGTCCGTGTTGAATTTCGTGCAGGCTGATCCTCGTTGGCAAGCGCGATCGCCAACCGCATCCGGTGAACCCGGAACCGTTCCCAGGTGCCCCGAAACAGACTTTCGAGATATCGCGGATGGGAAATTTCAACGTGATTCCAGGTGGCCCGACCCACATCATCGGCATTTTCCCGTCGGCGCGCGCGGCCGTGTCTGATCATCCCTGTCAGGGTTTGTATGCCTCGCGGCAGTGGGCGGCCCGGACGATCAGGATACGACTTTCCCTGTCGCTGATTTCGGTATGATTCGGTTAGTGCTGACACGGTACGGCCCGAGCTTCCGGTTCCGTGTCCCACTTGGCGGCACGCCGAATTGCGGTGGATTTCCATTTTCACCAATCTCAACTCAAGGAAATCCGGCGTGCGGTGCTGGACCCGTCGATCCGGTTTGCGAACCTTTTCTTGACGCATCGGCGTATTCAATCTTCCAAGTCACGCCACATTTCTTCCGGGCCCAGAACCGTCTCCTCGCCCTTGCGAATGCTTTCAAGGACCTGTCCGCCGAGGTGCGCATCCTCCAGATCATCGATCTTCTCGACAATGGCCTTGCGGGCGCAATAACACTTCGTTCTGCCCGTTTGCCTGGCCAGGATTTCAAGACGGGATTCAATGTCGGGAGGGAGGAGGAGTAACAACATGGCAACCTGCTTCATTCGTCATGCATTTTTGACATCATTGAAATCCGATCGACTCTCAAACGCACGAGTTTCGATGAGGCTGCAGAGGCCAGTTTCATCGGAAACGGCTTGTATCCGGAGGTATTGCCCGATGCCATGCATGGGTCTCGGTTGTCATTTTTTTTAGTGCCCACGCAGGTTAAGGAACTGACAATAAGGCCCCCCGGTTGACCAGAGAAAATGCCGAAATATTTTCCGGAAATCCTGTTGTTCCGAAAAGCTGCGAAGCATCGTGGCGAAATGGTCGAACTTGAAATTACTGACAATGGAGGGGCCATTCATGGCGTTGAGCGCATTCCGGACGTACTTGGATAACGGCTGAAATAACCGGGTCTCAACCACATCAAAAATCATCGGGACGCGGAATTTGTTCCAGACCAAATTGGAAACCTGGAAGCATGACGACACAGAGAACACGCTGCACATTCTCGCCAGATCGCCTGACCTTGCCCCAGAAGCACGCCCCCGCCGTCGGGTTGTTTCTCACGACGCACTGGTAGGGCGACGAACGCCACGCACCTCGCAATGGTGGCCCTGCCGGACTGGCCAACGTGGATATCGGAAACGCACGTCCAGACGAAGCGGATGAACGCCGTGTTCAGTACTCCGGATTCGCGATCCATGTATCGTAGACGAGTTGAACGCTTGGCCGCTGCACAACCGCGTCGGCAATACGTTTGACGTTGGGAAATTCATTGATGGCCGGGTGTCCCTTCGCAGACCTCAGCCAGGTGGTCAGCATGAACAGGTAGATATCGACGGCGCTGAACCGTTTTCCGAGCATCCATTCATTGACGCCGATCTGATCGTCAACAACAGTCCAGGTTTCCCTGAGCCTCCGGTTGCCGCGTCGCTGCGCACTCCGTTCGGCGGTCGCAGTATCGGCGAAGCGATCCGGATAATATGTCAATTGAAATGCATTCTGAACGGAGTTCGAAAAGTACACCAGCGTCTGCAAATATAGTGCTCGTGCCGTGTCATCGAGAGCAGGAGCCAATCCAGCTTCCTGGTGCCTGTCGCAAAGGAAAACGGTAATCGCGGCACATTCGTACATCGAGCCGCCATCCCAAACCAGGACCGGCACCCATCCATTCGGATTGATCGCCAGTTGTTCTGGCGGACGCGGCTTGTCCATGTCGATAGTCGTCTGGACGAGTTCGTAAGGTACGCCAATCTCTTCCAGCAACACCCGGACGCCCATCGACGCGCTTTTGCGGGCATAGAACAGTCTGTACATCGCTATTCCAATTTCTGCTGAGGGGTCCATCCAAACTCTTTACTCGACTTGAAATATTTTCATAGGATCGTCGTTGCGTGGTTCTTTTGCTGAACCTGACGGTGGCGGACGCCTGCGAACAA
>JAPOVX010000101.1 GCA_026707935.1 Paracoccaceae bacterium | reverse complement strand
GACCAACGGCCCGCCAGAATGTCATGGCATCATCAGATTTGGTAATTCAGGCTAGTGTCTTGTCACAGTGATTTTGACGGTTTGGGGCTTTTTCATTTCAGTGCCTGTAGACTGTCAGGATTTACGAGCGCCCGGATACTTCGAGGTCGTCGGGGGATGCGTTCGATCAACCGGGCACTGTCGAGACCGCGAACCATCTCGTATGTATCCTTCCTTCATACCCATGTCGGTTACGGCTGGCGGACTGTAGTTGATCTTCGTGTAGGCGTGATGGACCTCGCCATGAATGACGAGGCTTCCTGCTTCGCGGGCCGCCGCCGGTGCTCCGGTCTTACACAGGCCTCCACAGGCAGGCACGGGCATCCCTACGTGCGCGCCACTCGGTTCTCGCAGCGAAATGGGGATGCATGCCAGAGCGGCAGCGCCACGTCAACAGGCACGACGCCTTATATCCCTTCCCTGAAGGAGAGGGTTTTACGGCGGCTTCGATAAATGAATTCCAGGAATTGGCCCTGCCCTTCGACCTGCTGATCGACTTCCTTCCTCAACTGGAAAGCACAGGTGGCCGTGGTCGCCAAAACGGAAAATTTGGGAATGCACCGTATTCTTCACCCATCCTTGAAAAAAATTGGTATTGTAGATACATATTGACTTGGTTTCGCGTGGATACCGATCCTTCCCAGTGGAGCGGAGGTTCCCATTTGCGCAGGTCTTCGATGCGGTCTTCGTTGTGCCGCTTCAAGAATGTGGCCAAGAGGCCAGAGCGAGAACTTGGATGTGCACATCCACTTCTTGTTAGCTAACTTGGCTTAACGACGTGAAGATAGGTGCAAAGTTCCTGTTTAAAGAATGAGTTTAACATTTTTTGGGACAGCACCTTTCGATAACCAAAGCAACGAAAGAAATCCAATGGGTCGTGGCAAAAGTTCATGACCCATTGTTTTTATCTTACGTTATCATTCGGTGCGATGTTCGCGTGTCCCCTGCCACGTTCCAACTTCTTTACGCCATGACAGCTAGGAAAGCTCCTTCCACGTCCCTTTGGCAAGTCACAGTCATAGTGAAAGTTCTGATCATATGAAATTCCAAATCTTATCTTCCCGCGCACAATACATGACGCGTCGTGACACTTGCTTCCCCAATCCGGAACCTGCCCATGCCTTGGCCCCGCCTTTGTGGGGCTTTCAAAAAACAATCCCTTGGCGCCGACGAAATATCTTCTGTTACCCTTTTTTTGCTTTGGAAGAGTATTCTCAACAGCCTTAACCCGTTTGTTGAATTCCTCAATTTCGACCCCATCCAAAGCTGCTCCATTTACACATTGCCTAACCCGCCCCATTCCTTTCCCGAAGTTCTTTGGGGGCAACAACAAACATGTGCGATTATCTCGATTGGTCACTTCCTCCGCAATTGCTGAGAGGAGTTTTTGCGAGCGCTCTATGGTCCGCTTTCCTCTTTCTACAAGGTCATTGAGCACATTATTCCGCTGATTGCTTGTATGTAGTTCAACAGTCTCAATATTTACTCCGCCAATTGGCAGGACCAACGCTTCTGTACCGAATTTCTCCATCAACTTGTCACTGCTACCATCGCTTCTTTCCAAATAAATGAGCACTACATTTGCACATCTCAAAGCGTCCGCACCCTTCAAACCACTGCGTCTCTTCAGGTTTTCGAAAAACTTCTTGTAAACCAACTCTGTATACGCTGCTGAATACCCTTCCGTTTGACATAGTGGACGGCACGCAACGACATCGATGTGCTCCATTTTTCTTCGTAGTTCTCTGACAAACTCCCTACCTATTGAGCCCGGAACCCCGGCCGCAATCACAAATATTTTCGGTCTCACAGCTGTTTGCTTCTGAGCTTGTGAACAATGTCCATCGGAATTGAAATCCGCCTCAAGTCTTCCGCTCCAAGAGATGCCAAAATTGCGCTGAGCAAATCATTTGAGGGAAACTGTCGCTCAGACGGTTTCCTGAACTGAAGCCGAGAGGCGTCGAGGTCATTCTTGTCAGTCCAGTGAAGAATATTAGTTTCGATCGCTTTCGGGTCACTATCCATCGAGCCAATAAATACTCTGTCCACTTTGACGAATCCCGCGCGGTTCATCTCTGACGTGACATCTTCGAAGCGAATGAGCCCCTCGACACACAGGTAACGTTCATTGCCACTATCAAGAGGTTTCCTGAACGCGGCCCATACTGCGGGATGATAGCGTGCAACCGCCACGGCTTTCCGCCCACATGGTACAGAAAAAAGTTCATCGATCGAATTCCCGTCACTGTTGGCAATTCGTTCAGGTAAGGCTCCGATCACCTGAGGCTTGGAACTGTGTTGAACTACTCGTACTTTATCGGAAAAGTGATTTTCCAGGTAAGCCTTTAGGCTACCGGATTTCTCTTTCGCCACATGAGCGACGTTGCCGTTCTCCTTACCTCCCAATTGGCTCAAGAGCAGCGGTTTCTTATGCTCAGCCCAATGATCTTCAATTGATTTGACAATTCGACCGGCCATTTCATTCTCGGACTCCAGGTTTGTCATTAGCGTTCTCTTGATCAGTGGATCGTCACACAGGCTCCCGAGAATTTGACAATACTTCGTGCACTTCGTCAATGAGCGAGACCCGTTGAGCCCAAAAAGGGGTTGGCGGTCGCGCCGCTTCTCTAAAGTGGTCGAGGACATCCTCCATGGCGGCGACGTAGGCGGCGTTGACCTTGGGAATGCACCACATGTCCTTGCGCCATGGCTTGAGATCGTTCTCTGGAAGGCGCCGACGCACGGACTCGCGCGCGCGGCTCTCGTGTTCGGTAAACCGGACCATTTCGTCACACGGCAACTCAAGGGTTCAGCGGGCAGGCCCGACCGGTGGCTTCGCGCAGTCGGTCGCGACCAGCGGCGCCTCCTCCCTGTCGGTAAGATTGCGTGCCGCACCGGATCGTGGTGCCTCCGAGAGGGCCACCTCCAGATTGCCCTCGACGAAACGTCGCCTGGTTCGTGTGACCGTCGACATGCCACAGACGACGCGTTCGGCAATCTCCGCATCGGATGCCCCTTGATCTGCAGCCATCAGGATCTGTGCCCGCTTCAGGCGCCGGACCGGCTGTTTCCCGCCAGCGAGCAGGACTTTCAATTCGTCACGCTCTGATTGGTGAAGTTCCACTCGATAGCGTATGTTCATCAGTGCCTCGGTTGTTTTGCACACGCTGATGAATCAGACTGCTGCGCCGCGCCTCCCCCGTGTACCGGGTTCACTGAAAAGCAGGGCCAGTACCTTGCATTCATTCATGCCCATTCGAAGGTCTACGGCAGGCCCCCCGCCGAGGCCGACATGCAGAGACATTTTGGCGTCACCCTGCCAACCGTGCACCAGTTGGTTCTCAATCTCGACCGAGTCCGGTTGATTGAACGCATCCCGGACAAGCTCCGAAGTATCCCCGTGCTCGTTGATCCAGGCAGTCTACCGATACTGAAAATTCAGCGACCCAAACCGTCAAAACCTCTGTGACAAGATACTAGTGACATCACGCCCTCATGGCTTCGATCCGGAATCCGGTGTTACCGGAGATGGTCTCCAATGCCGGTCTGCCAGGATTCGCCGGAAATCCGCACGGGAGGTGAAGCCGCCGCTGGCTCCGGGTGACCTGGCTTGCCGGCGCCATGGCCGACTCAGGCGGCCACGGCCCATACCGTCATCGGTCCTCGCTCACGATGGGACTACGGTCGACGCGTTGGCCGTCAGGATGTACTCGTACAGGCTCAGGATACGATCGGGCTCCGTCTTCCCGAGGCGTTCACGCGCGCCTGGGGAGAGGAGGAGCGTTCGGCATGTCGCGTCGGCAATCGTGGCGGTGGTCGCGGCACCGGACTGAAACGCGCCAAGGGGTTCGATCACATCGCCAGGAGAGAACTGAAAAATCCGGGTGCCGGAAGAGTCGAATTGAGATGCCCGGCCTTCCGTCAACAGTTGGAGACCTTCGCGCGGCGCGTCGAGTGCGACAATCGCCTCGCCTGGCCGATAGGTCCGGGCTTCCGACCACGTCCCGAGTTCGTCAACCAGTTTTTCGAACCTTGCCTGTCGATCCAAATGGCGTTCCAGGTCATCCACGACGCTGTCCAGAAGCCGGCGGCGCATGTCGTCCTCACGGCGAAGCTCGGACTTCCATTCGCCAATGATGATGTCCTCGCATCGCTCGAGGGCATGGTCTTCGTCGCTCTCTATCGCCAGTCTATCGCCGACCGTTGCCGGGAGTTCTGCCCGGAGCGTTGCCTCGAAACGGTCCGATGCCTTGAAAATGACGACTTTCACGCCTTCGGCGTCCGCAGACCGGATGAACCGGACGATCGCATTTACCGCGGAAAAATCGAATCCGGAGACATTCCCGAAACCCAGGAGGATGCAGTTCGGAACGGGATCGATTTTCAGCGATTGCCGAAGCCGGTCCGCCAGCCTGTAGGCAATTCCGAAAAACAGGTAGCCGCGCAGCAGGTAGGCTTGTGCACGGTGGCCTTCGGCCAAGAGTATGGCACGGTCCGGCACGGCGCGTGTCTTCCTGCTTTGCCTGTCGCGCAAGGTGAATCGGGCTTCAACGGCATCCGTCCTGCCCAGGCTGATCACGAAAATCACTCCGGTGACCAGCATTCCGATCCCGATCCCTTCGAGGAATCCGAGGGTAACGATCGTCACGAATACGACCACGATGATCAGGTAGTCGCTGAGCACGAGTTTCCGAAAACTCCTGACCAGCCACTCGTCCAACATTTGCAATCCCAGGAAAAAAAGGACGCCGCCGATCAACGGAACGGGAAAAAGGGTCAGGAGCACATCACCAACCAGCAGGACTGAACCGAGTGTGACGGCGGTTACGAGGCCCGTCAGTCGCGTCATGGCGCCGAACAGCGTGTTTCGAATGCTGGTCAGCGCGATCAGGCAACCCGGTGGCGCACCGCCAAGTCCGGTGAGGACATTGGCCCAGCCGGCAGCCCGGAACTCCTTGTTCCAGTCGAGATCACAGTTTGCGGCGAGCTCGATTCCGACGAGATTCATGACCACGCAGATCAGGGTAACGGTGGCAAGAATCAGGAGGTTCGGTATTTGCCCGGCGACGCCTGACCAGTCGATATACGAAAGGTCCGAGAGACCAAACGGAGGCCACAGCCCGCCGTGGGCCGTGCCGGAAAACAGGAGACCGGCCTCCCGCGCCTCGTCTCCGGATATTCCCAGGACAGCCAGCCCGGCATGGTATGCAATGGCGGCGATGGCGAAAGTCGCCGGAAAGATGAGAAAGCCTTTCACGAGCTTGATCGTGACAAAGAGTCCGATCGCAAAGCCGATCCCGACGGCGATCTGGGGCAAGGAACCCGGCTCGGGAATCGTCGGGAGGCCGGCTTGCGTCCATGAAATTCCCAGGAGGTCAAGCGCGATCAGGCATGCCAGCCCCCCTGTTCCGGCAATGAATCCTCCCGAAACGGGGTAAGGAATGAAGCGAAGGAAATTCGCCAGCCGGAAACGTCCGATCACGAGGAAGCACAGGCCCGTTGCCGCGGTGCCGATCAATGCCACGGTCACGGCTGTCATGAAGAGCGGCATGCCGTCCAGGTCGATCGTGCCCGCGATGACCACGAGCATCATCACGGTCGGCGCCGGCGCACCCGCCATGGCGCCCGGGAGCCCGCTCGTCAGCGCGACCACGGCCCCGATGACGCAATAACTGAATAGAACGATTCCGGCGCCCACCGTGAAAAAAGGCGACAGCGGGCCTGAAAAAATGGCTGCGGCCATGGATGTGCTGAAGACAAGGATAATCACCGCGGACATCGAGCCGCAAAACAGCGCCGGGATGGCCTTGTTCGAATTCACGTCCTGGCCGAGTTCCCTGGCAAGCGAGATCAGGGCGGCAGACATCAGCCCCGGGCCTCCCGGTCGGGCCGGTTCGACTTCGATCGCAGGAATGCCGACAGAGGATGCAGCAGCCCCATGGCGCAGAGGCCCGCACCGGCGGCGGAAATCCCGAAGCTGTCGAGAGGTGGCACGGCTAACAGGATGCCGCCGAGAACCAGGCAGGCTCTCGCCAACACCGTTGCGAACGTCCGCTTCTGTTGACCCGTGAGCCCGAGGGAAACCGCAGCCAGGCCGGCAAATGTCAGCAAGGAGACGGCCAGGATCTCGAGCGCTTCGCCGCGCATCAGGAGCTGTGGTCGGAAGACAAAGGCAAAGGGCACCAGGTATTTCGGCATTCCGAGCGCCGCCGCAAGCCACCCGGTTGTCCAGTAGTTGCTGTGCGCGATGGAGGCGGCGGCATAGGCGGCAAGAGCCACAGGCGGCGTGATCATGGCGGCGAGGGCCGCATAGAACACGAACAGGTGGGCATCCAGGAGCGCGACACCGAGCTCCACAATCGCGTGGCTGATCAGCAACGCCACGAGCACATAGGCAAGGCTCGAAGGGATGCCCAGCCCGAGAACGATACACGCGAGAAACGAGCAGACGAGAAGCAGTGGGAGGTTGCCCGACGACCATTCGATCATCAGCGCGGGAAGCTTGGTTCCAAGCCCGGTCAGGAGCACGGAACCGGCAATGATTCCGAGCGCGAGGCACGCGATGGCGACGTCGATCAACTCGCGCCCGCTGTCCAGAAGGGCATCCAGCAGCTTCCGTGGAGTGAGGCGGATGTTCCAGGGAAGGCTGACGGCGATGCAGGAGGCCATGGCGATCATCACTGACGTCTGTAACGGGTAGCGGTTCGCAAGAAGGTAAACCAGGATTCCAAGCGCGCAGAAAAAGGTGAGAATGCCCGGATGCAATAGGGCCTTCCCGACCGATGGCCTGTCCTCGTCGGTCAGGGTCGGATCCCGTTCTTCAAGGACTTCGGTTCTGCTGATCCTCAACCAGACCGCCAGGCCGAGGACGAGAAAATAGAGAAGTGCAGGGATGAGGGCGGCCACGATGATATCCGCATAGGCAACGTCAAGCAGGACGATCATGAAGAAAACCGCGAATCCCATGACCGGGGGCATGATCTGGCCACCGCTCGATGCCGCCGCCTCGATCGCGGCGGCGAGCTCCCGGCGAATTCCCGCACGTCGCATGAGCGGAATGGTCATGTTCCCCGAAATGTAGACGTTGCCCATCGTGCTACCGGAGACCGTGCCGACCATCGCGCTCGACAGCACCGCCATGAGCGGAGGGCCGGTGCGCCCGCTGCCGAACAGCGCGCGCGACAGCCCGATGACGAAATCCATCGCACCAACCTGCTGAAGGATTTTTCCGAGTATCAGGAACAACGCCATGTACTTCAGGCATGCACTGAGCGCAAAACCCAGGATGCCGGAGTCGTTCAGGTACAGAAACGAGATAATCCGCTCGAGACTGAACCCCCGGTGTCCTCCGAGCCACACGGGGAGATACTGACCGAGAAAAAGGTACAGTAGGAACGCGCCGGCAACGACAGCCAGTCCGTATCCGAGGCTGGATTTCACGGCAACCAGGATCAGGTAGATTCCGATGAATCCGATCGTGATGTCGGTCTGGTTGGGGATTCCCTCGCGATAGGGAAGCTCCTGCGCATTCAGGATGATATAGCCGAAAACGATGATGCCGAGGAGCAGGTGCAGGCAGTCGAACGCCTTTCCGACTGCCGTCGGTGACCGGGTGGGAAAGAAGAACGCCGTAACCGCCAGGAGGGCGAGCACGGCGCGCTCGGGCAACGGCGCGCCCGGAGACCAATAGTTGTAGATGCCATAGAGCGGGACAGAGAGGAGTAGGGCTTGCCGTACCCACCTTTGCCCCCGCTCCATGCCAGGCCAGGGCTTCATCGACCCGGCCGGTGTCCTGGTGTCAGTTCCCCGATTCCGACTTCCAGAGGCCGATCTCTTTCCAGTACCGAATCGCGCCCGGATGGTACGGGAAGGGATCGGACGACGATGTAAAGACATCGGGGTTTTCCACGGCCGCACGGACCGCGGGCAGCAACAGGACGATCTGTTCGATGTTTTCGTGCAACGTCTTCACGATTTCATACGCCATATCATCCGGCATGTCGTCGCGTGCCGCCAATGCCGACATCGTCAGGCTGGGACCGTAGTTCCGGAAATCCAGATGAGGGAGCGAACCCGGTTCAAACGCGAAGACCGTGAGACCGGCCTCTTCCATCGCTTCCTTGTCTGTGCGGACCCAAACCGCGTCGTGGGCACTCGTATATTCCTCGATGATGGCGGCCAGCTTTGTCCCGACCGTCCAGGCGAGTGCAGCATCGACCCGCCCTTCCGCGAGGAAACGATACCGGTCTCCGGAAGACAGCGGAACTTCCTCGACATCGTCGATCCACGCGACACCGTTGCTTCTCCAGAACGGCTCGTGCAAGGCGGATGTCCTGAGACTTGAGCCCAGTCCTACCCGCTTGCCCTTGATGTCGCCAAAATTCTCGATCCCGGCTTCGGGCCGTGCGATCAGATGGCCGATGATGTGAACAAATCCCATCAGGGTACGAATTTCCTTGTAGGGTGCTTCGCCCTCTTCCAGGTTGCGTCCATGCCAGGCATTACGCATGGCCGCACCGGTGATGCTGACAATTCCGAGGTTGGCTTCATCGCGCCGCAAGAGGCGTGAATTCTCGATGCTTCCACCGGTAACCGCGACTTCGAAGCGTCCTTCGGGAAACTTCTCGGAAAAGAGCTGCTGCATTGCGGTACCGAGGATGTGGGGCGTCGAACCCGCCGAAGCGGTTCCAACCGTGAATCCGTCCACGGCGTTCGCCGGCGAATACGCAGCGAGCGAAAGGGACAACACGCAAGCCGCCGGAATCGCGACTGTCCGTGCGCCCAACCGGATGCGGGCGACCAAGGAAGAGAAACTCCAACGAAAGTGACTGTCCGAACTGTTTAAAACCATGAATGTCTCCCTGGATTACTCAGGCGCTTTACCAATCTTGTGCCAAAACTGCGTTACAAAGGATTCGGTTTGCCGATTCCTGCGGGATTTGAGCGCGGCTCCGATGATGCCTGAACGCACGAGGCGTACGGTTCGTGCATGTTCGGGTTTCCGGGTGTCGATGTCTCCTTCGTCGCCTCCGCAATCCCGCCTTCGCTGCGCCCAAACGGGGCGACAAGAATTGAGTGCGATGCACACCAAGTGTCAAGATGGATTTGTTCTTTTTCAGAAAACCTGATGTATTTCAGGGTGTATTTGGCCGGATTACCTGATGTTTGGGGGAGGCGCCCCTCGATTTCATTGCAGGAATTCGATCGAGGAGCTTAGTCCCAGAGGCGCTCAAATCATCGGAGACAGGGCCGATGTTTCAAGATTTCTTCCCCGGTTCCATCCATTCCCGTACGGGCTGCAAGGACGCAGCCATTGAGATCCCTTCCGTATTGGAAATGCGAGAGCCCGTGGCGGACGCGATCTTCGGTGAGCTGACCTCCCCGTCACCCACCACAGCCAGTTTGTCGAACACCCTGCGAACAGTGATTCGCCAACCTCGGCGGCGGCGTGATGACCTTCGGATTTTTCACGGTCCCTTGCTCTATACGCGTTCCTTCCGCCTGTCTGAACCGGCGTTTCGCAATTGAGTTGAACGCATGCCGGAATCTCCATCGTGATGCTGTGGCCGTCATCCGTGGCGCAGGATTTTTCCGCGCGTCGAGTCACCGGAAGAGGGCACGGCGTGAATGGCGCATTGAATGGCGGCCCAGATTCAAGAATGGTGGACCGTCGCCACGCGAGCGCCAGGTGTCGAGGGTGCGGGCGGGAAATCCGGCGATACGGCCCGGCCCCCCCGGTGGAAATGGCCTCGCCGAGCCAGCCGGGATTGCATCAGAGCGCGATTTCCGGGCGCGGAGTTGGCCGAAACAAATCGATTATGAGCCGATTCAGGGTGTTTGTCGCCCTCGGCCAAAACGATGTTCTTCATTGAAACCATTGACGAACCGGACCAAAGGAACTGAACGAGGAACAGCCTCAATAGGCCGACGGCCGAACAGACCACCGTTAACCAGACGCTTCCTTTACATTACGCACTATGAAACCTACGGAGCGCTTCGCCGTCGTTCATGAGGCAAGTCGATTCCGGGAATGAAACCACTGATGAGGGCCGGAGCACCATCCACAGTAGATAAAAGATGTGGGAAACGCGTGAAGCCAAATCTGGACACCTGCCGAAATGAAGAAATTCCGACGGGATGTCCGCAAGACCCAAGCTGAACTGTTCTGCCTGTTCCGTCTTAGGGACCGAGCGGCGACCTTGCCAATCGGCGGAAAGAGTGCGGCAGCCTGGCAGAGCCAGATCTCATGACGATTCTGTACGAACTCTTCTGCGCCGTGCGAATTGATGATTACCTCGCCCGAATTTCGAAGACCGGGAGTAAATTGGCGCCAGAAAGATCTATATGAACACCTTAGCGGGTCGGGCCTCTACCGCCGTCGCACCATTGTGCAAATGTGCCAATACTTCACTTCACAATGGGTCGTGTTCGAGCTTCATGGCGCGATAGCCCGTGACAGACGTCGGGGTCTCTTGCGAAACTCCTTTGATGGACGCAATACCGAATTTGACGCTGGATTTTCAACATCATCATGATTTGTATTTCAGAAGCGCCACTTTTTCCGCAACAATTCCACACGGAGCGATTGAGCCAACGCAGTTACGAAGAACACTGTTTGTCTTGGCCCGACGCAAATTGGGAGTGACACAATCACACAGCAGGCTTCCCCGATTGAGTTCAGGGTCTACGTATTCAAACCCTTCAATCAAAGGCCCCAAGCCAATGCCGGAATCTAAATTTCGGACTAGACCACGACCAAAGGAACTCGGTCGCAAGATCCATTGAAACCCAGCTACGATTGATTGCGATGATCACGACAGTTTCACACGATGCTATTTTACAACAAAATGGTTGACAACTGCCATGTTGTAAAATAGTGCGTAAAAGGTTTGTTGAATAAGGTGCGCCATGAGATCGTCTACGGGCCGTTGGGTAAGCGGTGAGGACTTCTTCGACCGCGAGGCTGATTTAGGAATCCTGAAAAGGCTGGTTCAAGACCGGAACCATGTGCTGTTGACCGGACAGAGGCGCATGGGAAAGACCAGTGTCGTCCAGGAACTCGGCCGCCAGCTTACGAACGAGGAATGGATTTTTCTTTTCAGTGACGTCGAAGGAGCAACCTGCCCTGAGGATGCGGTTGCCGAAATCGCGCGTGCAGCGCATTCGGTTCAACCGATTGCCTCCCGTTTCGCTGCCAACCTTGGACGTCTCTTCAAAGGTGGCGTCGAGGAAATCAGTGCATTCGACTTCCGCATCAAGATTCGTGCCGAACTTGATACGAAAAACTGGCGGCGTCACGGCGAGAAACTGCTCCGTGACTGCGCTTCACAGAAACAACCGGCACTCCTGGTACTTGACGAACTGCCGATCTTCCTCAAGCGAATGCTGTCCCGGGACAACGGCGCTCAACAGGTTGAAGTGTTCCTGAGTTGGTTTCGCGGGGTGCTCCAGGATATCGACAAGGACTCACTTGTCCTCATCGTATCAGGCAGTGTCGGCCTCGAACCCCTCGTGCGCAGACTCGGCATATCCGACCGCATCAACCACTTCTATCCCTATCGTCTTAAGCCGTGGGACCGCGACACCAGCATCGGATGTTTCGAGCTCCTCGCGAAGATTAAGGGGCTATCTGTAGAGGGCGGCGTTGCACAGGCGGTTTACGATGCACTCGGTTTGGGAATCCCTCATCACGTTCAATCCTTCTTCGCACGACTTTGCGATTTCACTGCAATGCATACGCGGGACCGGATAACGGTGGGAGATGTCGACAAGGTTTATCGTACAGAACTTCTCGGTCCTTCGGGACAGAGTGATCTCGTGCACTACGAGAGTCGGCTCAAGGAAGCACTAGAAGGGGAAAGCTATACTTTAGCCATGCAAATCCTCGCGGAGGCTGCGACCCAGGGAGTATTCACACCGGCAGCCCGGCAGCACCTCGAGTTGAAAAACGCCCCGATCATGGAGGATGCGCCAAAGCGCATTATCGAGGCTGTGGAAGTTCTGGAATTCGATGGCTATCTCGAAGCCGGTGATGAAGGTCATCGCTTTTCATCTCATTTGTTGAAAGATTGGTGGGCCGCGCGTTTCCGCGATCATCACACCCCCCTCGATAGCCATGCCGGAGGAGACGAATCGGAGGAACAGGTGTGATGGCTTCGGTTACTGATCGTCCGATCCGAAAGTTCAACCCGGGGACGTTCCAGTCGGATGAAGACGTGACGGATCAGTTCGTGGTTCGGAACCATGAACTTCGCACTGTCCTTGACGTCCTACGCGGGAATTTAGAACCACCGTCGTGCCAACATGTGCTGATTGTCGCTCCTCGCGGCCGGGGAAAGACCATGTTTCTGGCTCGAGTGGCAGCGGAACTGCGCAAGAACGACGAGTTTTCCCAGCATTTTTTGCCTGTCCAGTTCATGGAAGAGAACCAGGAAGTCTTCAACCTAGCTGACTTCTGGCTTGAAGCCCTGTTTCATCTTTCCCGCCAATGTGAGGCGCACGAACCCGTACTGGCACAGGAATTGCGCGACAGGCATGGTGCCCTGGGTGAACGCTGGCGAGAGCAGATGCTGGAAGGACATGCCCGAGCAGCGGTTCTGGACGTGGCGGACCGACTCAACCGCAAGCTTGTCTTTATGGTTGAGAACTTTCAGGCACTCTGCAAGGACGTGGACGAAGATTTCGGTTGGAAACTTCGCGAGGTATTACAAACAGAACCTCAGATCATATTGCTCGCTTCAGCCACCAGTCATTTCCGGGAGCTTGATGATGCGGAACAGCCGTTCTTTGAGATGTTTCGGATCATCAATCTATGGCCGCTGACCACCGATGAGTGCCGTCGTTTGTGGCAGGTTGTCAGCGGTGACAAGGTGAGCGGGCGTGAGATGAGGCCACTTGAGATCCTGACTGGTGGTAGCCCCAGACTCCTGGTCATCGCCGCTGACTTTGCGCAGCACAAGTCCCTGCGCCAGCTGATGGAAGAACTCATAACGCTGATCGACGAGCACACCGAGTACTTCCGTGGACATTTGGAAGTTTTGGGCAAGACCGAACGGCGCGTTTATGTGGCTGTCCTCGACCTTTGGCAGCGGTCGACCCCAGGTGAAATCTCATCCCGGGCGCGTATGGACGTGCGGGTTGTGTCGACCATGCTCGGGCGATTGGTCGATCGTGGCGCGGTAATCGCGGAAGGAAGCGGCAGAAAGCGGCGGTACGTCGCTGCCGAACGTCTATACAGCATCTATTACAAACTGAGGCGCGAACGTGATGAGGCCGCCATCGTGGAAAGCCTGGTCCGCTTCATGACGGTGTTCTATGGCGAAGCGGAACAAGCGGAAATGTTTCCCGGACTGATTATCGAAGCAACAGAATCCTCGATTATCCGGGAGGGCCTTGCCAAGGCAAGATCTGGAATACCAGCGCTCGATAATCTCTTCACTCGAATGCGGTCGCCTATCGAGACCGAACTTCGACACGTGGATTCGGAAGAACTCAAAACTCGTGCCGTGGAGATTGAGTCAGAACACACGCTGGCCTCGCGATATTTCGCGGAAATATCTGCAGCGGTCGAGGAGAAGGCATTCGAGAAGGTTATTGGGATCGCGGAACAAGCCTTGGCCACTTTAGGCACAGCGGTTTCTCTGGTACCGTCGCGGGTTGTCGCTTTGGTATTGTATATGAAGGCGGAAGCCCACGAGCAGTTGGGTGATTCGAATTCAGCGTCGTCAGCCTATGGCGAAGCCGTGGGTCGCTTCGGAACCAGCGACGATCCGACCCTGCAGAAGCTTGTTGCCGTGATGCTGTACGGCAAGGCAGAGATACACCGGAAGCTTGGCCACCAGGCCTTGGCGTTGTCAGCCTACGGGGAGTTCGTGGATCGCTTCGGCGCCAGCGACGATCCAATGGTGAATAAATTGGTAAAGCTGGGATGGATTCGCAAGGCGGAGTTACAAACCAGGCTCGGGTGTGTGGAAGATGCTCTGCAATCCTGTGATGAGCTTGAGCGAGGTCTCAACATTCTGGACGTCGATGAAAAAAACGAACTTGCATGTGAAGTAATGTGCGTGCGGATACAGGCATTGTTGGTCCAGAAAGATTTCCAGGTTGCCATGGATGTATTCAAATCCCTGTATGAAACATTCGTAAACGGTGATGAATCGATGATACAAGGAGTGTTGCAAATTGTGCTCGATTTAGTTGCGGCTGGCTCGTCAACACGTGAAATTATCGAAATCCTCTCAAAAGATGACGCCAAGGCCGTTGCATTGACACCGCTTCTCGTTGCCCTACGTCAGCATGTTGGCGAACCGGTCCGCGCACCGGACGAGGTTCTCGAGGTCGCGAAAGATATCCGCAAACGCATCATGGGCAAAATTGGTGACGGGACCTGGTCTGAGGGACGCAGCCAAGAGTCTCAGAGTCACAAAGAAACGCGGGCGTAGGCTTCGCGCGTGTTCGGGTTGCGGGTCTGCGCGCGCGGTGAGTGTGTTCAGCAAAACTGATGGGTTTCCGGGCGATTTTGCCCGAATGACTTGATGTTCGGGGTCGGGTGCTCCTCAATTTCCTTGCAAGAAGTCGATCGAGGGGTTTTGTCTCGGTGACACCAAATCAACAGTGACAAGGCCAATGTTATACGATTTCATCCCGGTTCCTTCCTTTCCTGCGCCCGTATCTGGGCCTTTCTGACGCGGATTGACGCGGCGGAAGCCGATCGCTGTCGTCGAGATGGCTGCCCGCATTGCGGGAGTTGCCCGGACAGTGCGCCCTATCCCCGCCAGCCGCACGGTCTTGCGGCATCCCTGCGCGCAGGCGTCCGGCGTTTCAGTTTCTGTTGCCGGGACAGCCGCCGCCGTGAGACGCCGTCGTCGGTTCGCTTCTTCGTGGCGGCGAGCTATCTCGTTCAGCGCGGCGGGTTTCGGCTGACGACCATCTCCGAGCACCCGGGCATTTCGGTGACGACGCTGTGGCACTGGTGTCGGTGGTGGTGTGAGATATTTCCGGAAACACGGGCGTGGCGTCTGAAGCGGGGCGACCTTGCGCCGCCGACCGGGGAGACGCCGCTGGTCTGGCTGATGCGGACGATACGGGGGCGTTCGTGACATTCGCGGCTGTTGCCGAGCCATTTCTGGCTGCGTCCGTGGACCGGATCCTTCAGTCTCGGCGATGGCCGGAGCACATCCGCAGAGAATGGAGCTTTCACGACAATCCGGGGCCGACTAGCACTGGCCTCCCGCGGATCGACACAGGGAGGACAGCGTCATGGGCAAGGGAAACAAACCCGGCGACCCCGACGGCCGGGCGCGTTTGCGCTTAGCGGTGGTGGGGTCGCTCCAGGCGCGGCGGCGCCGAAGGGCTGGCTTCGGGGAGAACTCGAGAGGTTTGCGTACCAGATCTGGCAGCGTCCCGACGGCGCAACAGCCGCATTGCGCTTGCGCGAGACGGACACGCCGTCCGCTGCAACCCGAGGGCCAGGAAGCCCCGTCCTTCAGAGCGGGGAACGGTCACTATCAGCCCGGGAAGATGAGGTCCGTGGAGTTCTGGCTGCCAACTGGAACTGCCTGAAGTCGAACCCGGGGCCACGAAACATGCCTCAGGCGCCCAAACTCGGGCCAATCGGAGCACGCAACGTGCCATAATGAACTTGACACCTTGATGCACAGGCCACTGACAAGCCATTCAAAGAATTCGTTTCAATGCCTGGATGTGTTCAACGCCCAATCCGCAGCAACCACCAATGATCCGTACACCACGCCCGAGCCAGGACCGCGCACGGACCGCGTATTCGGCTGGCGTAATCGTGTCGTCGAAAATGCAGACCTGGCCTTCCCACTGGGCAGAATGGGCGTACACACCGACCGGTCCCGGCCAATGGTCGTCGACGATATCGAGGCACGGATCGATATCCTCCACTTCCGTGTGCATTATGCACACGACCGGAACCATTCTATCATTGAGCACATCCAGCGCATCCGCCAACGCGCCACCACGCAAAAGCACCATATTTCCGGACTCGTCCGGAGCGCACGACAGCCCGACCCATACCGGCAATCCGCTCGCCCGGGCCGCTTCAAGCGTAACCAGCAAGCTATCCACGTCGACCATCATCTCCAGCATGAGAAGATCGGCGCCTGCTTGCGCCATGATGAACGCCTGTTCTTCCGCACCTGTCGCCAGATCCTTCGGCTCAAGCCAGTTTCCCGACCAGGACCAGTAAGAAATGCCTCCCGCGACGAGGACCTCCGGCGCGCGCGCGCGTTCCCGCGCTTCGATCGCAAGTTCCACCCCGCGACGATTCAGAAACTCGAACCTATGTTCCATACCGGCATCGCACAACGCGTGCCGATGCGTTGCAAAGGTGTTGGAAATGACGATCTCCGCTCCTTCACGAATGTAATCCTCGTGAACTCCGCACAAGACTTCCGGATGGCTCAATGCGCCGCCGCCGTTCCAGGCATTGTCAAGTTGCGGAACCCCTCGCCGTTCGATCTCCGTTCCCGTCGCGCCGTCAATCAGGATCCGGTCACCTTTAGCGATCCGATCCATCAATCGATCATATCTGCCCATCTTGACCTTTCTTGGTACCGACCTGTCTTTGATCAGGGGCAAGGACCGCCCGGCTTCCTGGACCTGCGTGCTTGGCCAGGATTCGATCCGTCGCGACCCTGCCAATCGGTCCGCTAAATCTCACCATGTTCATGGTCGATTCATCCAAACGTCCGAACTCTTCCATGGTTTCCTGAACGTCCCCGTCTTTGTCAACGGTGACCGCGGTCACTTCGAGACCTGGCCGACCGGATCGCGCACCCAAAAACCTGATCGGACCGGGTTCACGTGCCCCACGAAATCCGCCGCATACACGCTCACTGGGTTGGGCCGACTTCCTTTAGTCTGGGTCGTCGATTTGTCAGAATTCACAGGGCGCAGATTTTTTTGGTAACGTTTCCGGATTTCCGAATATTTGGTGCCTCTACGCCGAGCATCAATTGGAGTTCGCCTCTCGTCACCGTGGTATGTGGGCCCGTTCACCGAAGCCGAAGTCGATCATCCTCGAACTCGACAGGCAAGGGCCCGCACGGATGACAACACGATCTGCGTGGTCCGAGACCTCTCACGGTTCCATCCCGATGCCATCAGTGTCGATGTCCTTGTTCCAGGTCGAAACCGGCGCGGATTCACTCTTGTGGCGACGCATGATCGGATCAGTTGCCAACAAGTCGCACCCGGCTTCGCCAGCCACATCATGAACCGGCAATCCTCGCGAGGTTTGCGTGAAAAACTTCGTATATAAACGATAATTCGCTTGAAATCAGCGCCCGGATTGTGGATGTTCGCCATATGTTCCTTTCTCCAAGCCTTGCTGACCGGTGAGTTCCGGGATTTCGGTCCAGGCCAATGTTCGGGCAAACGAACCATACGGGGCGGGCGAGATCCGAGTCCATCCCCGGCGGCGGCGGCTCGGGAGGCCCGGGTCAAGCGCGTCTGCAGTCGGTTTGGGCATGATCGAGTCGAACGGATCGAAAGTCACGTTCTCCGGTGCACACGAAGGGTGGGAGGGGACATGGCGATAACGGTCGCGATCATCCGTCCCCTGCGATTTTCAGACGGAAAATCGGCTGTCCGGCTTTCGGCGTACTGCCACAAGGCGGTCTTTGTGCGTGACCTGACCGGCGAAAGATGTGGAAATTTCTCAAGTTCGAACGTTGTCCACGAAGAACTCGTCATCCCTCCGTCGTCGGCCGAATGGGCCCACGAGAAATACCCGTCATCACCCGAGGGTGCCCAACGCCTCTGGAATGACATCGAGATCCACGAAGAACTCCACAATCCTTGTCCGACCAGGATCTGCGCGCTGGAACTCATGATCGCGCTGCCCCTGGAGTTGACCCTCGACGAAAACGTGAGCCTGTCCAGCACATTTGCCCGGAAGTCGTTGACACGACGCGGATATCCGCTCGACCTGGTTGTTCATGACAAGCCGGGGAATCCACATGCTCACGTCATTTTCGCCCAAAGACCCGCGCTTCCCGGCGGATGGGGAAGTAAGCACCAGTACGCGCATTTCGCAAGAATGAACAAGGATCTCCGTTTCGAGTTCGTGCAGACCGCGAACGTGTTCCTCTCTTTTGCCGGTGAAACCAAACTCCTGGACGTAAGAAAATATGCCGAACGAGGGCTTCGATTGGCTCCGGTCGACAAGCTCGGGCCACCCCCGGCAAATCCGTCAAACCACGTGGTTTACACGAAGCGCCTGGCAAGGAAAGAGTCGGCCCTGGAAAAGAACTCCGACCTGATGTTCTCCGATATCGAGGAACTCGTGAAACTGGCGGGGACGACAACACGGCTCGTGAACCGCCAGTCGCTTGCAGAACAGGCAAAGAGATGGATCCGGTTTCCGTCGGAAACCGACTTCCACGTGTACATGCAAAGGGTCGAGAACAGCCCGTCGCTCGTTCTCGTCGGGCGCGAACCCGCAACCCGGGATCCGGTGTTCGCATCGAGGTATCAGATTGCCGTCGAACACAGGTTGCTTGCCGCAGCACAGTCCCTGCTTGACCTGGATCCGCCGTCCAATGGCGCCGATTTTCCGAAACCGACCGATCAATCGGAATGCGGCGGTGAGCAGGATCAGGTCACCCTGGCCGTCCGGTCGATCACCCGCGCGGGCCGTCTTGCCCTGCTGTCGGGATTCCCTGGTGAAGAGCGAGACCGGATCAAGCGATATATCCAGTCGCTTGCCAGCTCCGAAGGAGCCGGCACTGTCATGGTTGTTCCCTACGAAGGGACGAATTTCCCCGCCGCAAGGAATTCACCAACCGAAAGGACGGTTCCCGCGCTGATCTATGCGCTGAGACGAAAACCGCATACGCTTCCGTCGCCGTTCGTTGCCTGTCTTGATGACGCCGGCCTTCTTGAATTCTGGGAACTGGCAGATCTCCTGGAACTCATGCAAGGTGCTTCCGGCAAGCTGGTTCTCATGGACGACTACGCGCGGCGCGAACCAATTCCGGCCCGTTCCGCCTTCAGCATGCTCTGGGAAACCTTTGGCGGAATCGTGTCCGAAACATTTTCCCACCAGAAAGGCAGCGAGGCCGGAAGCGTTTCGCGATTGATGGCGTCCGCCCGGCCACGCGAGGCGCTCGCGAGTCTCGATTCCCGGGATTCGGTTGCCTTTGCGGATGACTTCGGCGGGGCGTGCGATGAAATTGCCCGGGATTACTGGGCCGGTTTCGCTCCAACCCTTGCCATCGTTCCGGAAAGACTGCTGGTCGATGCGCTCAACCGCGCAATTCGGGCAGAAGGAATCCGAACCGGAAGGATCAGGGGATTCCGGCAGACTCCCGCCGAAAACGGAAGCATTGAATTCGGGCGCGGTGACAGGGTTGTCACCCGAAGTTCCGTGCCTGAGCTTCGGGTTCGGCCGGGAATGCTTGGAACAGTCGTCGCGGCAAACGGGGCAGATTCCGGGACGGTCGAGGTTCTTTTCGACGACGTGGAATCGCGCGTCGGGTTTTCCGGGCCTGCGGCGACCTGTCTCGCACCGGGGTTTGCACTCGACCCGAAGCGAGCGCGAAACCAGGTCCTGGAGCGGGTGCTGTTTCTCGCAACGGGCCACATCGACCGCAACATGGCGGTAACGGCGTTTTCGCGGCATCGAAGCCAACTCCGGGTCTACATCGATCGGTCAAGCTTCGCGGCGATCGAGGAGCTTGCAGTTTGCCTGAATCGGGCTCCGGCGCCTCCATGGTTACGCGGCGAGAACGAACGAAGCGCACATTCTCGACAACCCGGCCGCCAGGTGCATGCAGATGGTTGGGAGGCCGGCTCCTTCAGCGCGGCCCCTGCCCCGCCTGCTTCAACGCGGACTCTCCGGATCAACCCGGACAGCGGCGTCACCGGGCCTGGCACGCACCCGGCCGACGGGAGCCGATCCCCGAGCCCGGTTTCGGTTCTTCGCCGGATGGTTTTGGCCCGGGGATCGGTAACCGCCAGTGAACTTGCCGCCGAACTCGCCCTCCATTCCGGTGACCGGTACAGCATTCGGAATTCCGCTGACGACGTTCTCGACCACGACGAGACCGTGGTGCTTGTCCCGGGCTCCCGCGAATTCCCGGATTCGTTTCTGACCACCTTGGATCGGTTGCGGCTGGACGAGACGATCGTCTCCGCGGCCTATCGAATTCGCCGGCATACGCTCCGGGATTGCCTGCGCCGGGAACCCGGGGCTTCGGGCAAGGGATTCCCGGACGGACCCGTCAACGACATCCTTTCCGGTTCGGCTCTCGCGG
The DNA here is from genome assembly GCA_026707935.1 of Paracoccaceae bacterium. Lineage (GTDB taxonomy): Bacteria > Pseudomonadota > Alphaproteobacteria > Rhodobacterales > Rhodobacteraceae > JAPPHA01. Next base: position 11,863 of record JAPOVX010000101.1, on the reverse strand, counting down.
TTGTCGATGGCCCGGATCGCTCCGGAATGACCGAAACGGCATGCAGTCTTGTACAACGGCTGTCGGAACTCGGGACACGGAGCGTGTCCTTGGTCGTCGATGACGACCGCGCCGTGATGATCCGCCACCGGATCCCTGAAAATGCGACGATATGCGCGCCTGGAGATGTCCGGGGGCTGGAGCCCGCAGACTGCTACGTGCTTGACGCCGCGGAAACGGTCGGGGCGACTGACATGGCCAGCCTGCTCGGGCGCGCGGAAAGGGACCGCTCGGCCGTGGTGATGTTCGGGAACGCCCTCTCGTCGGGTCATCAGAGGGGATCGCCCTGGCGCCTGCTCACGGACAGATTCCCCGCACGAAACCTGTTTGAGCCCGTCTCCCGATCCCGACCGGGCGGCATCAGCGGCCAGTGCCGATTCATCCCCGAACAGGCATCCTTCGAACAGGTCCTGGACAAGATCGTCCCCTCGGAATCCCGGTTCGGAAGCGCCCGGACGATGGACGTCCTGGTCCTGAATGCGGCCAATGACTTCATCGCGGATCCGGCCAGGGGAAAAATCGTCCTTGCCGCGACGCGTGCGCAGGCCGCGGCAATCAACCGGGAAATCCTGGACAGGATGGGCAACCGGCCGGATGCCTCCGAGACCAGGCTTGCCGACGGATCGCCGATCCTGCTTGCCGGGGGTGATCCCGTTCGAGTCGTCAAGGCAGATCCGGGGACCGGCATCCGGGACAACCAGTTGGCAGAAGTCGTCGTTGCCAGGGACGAGAACCTTCTCCTGGATCTCGATCCGTTCGGCACAAACGAGACGGAAAACGGCGGGCCGCGATTCATGCGATTGCGGGCAGATTGCGTTGTCCTTGATCATGCCTTCGCAGACACCATCGAGAATTCGGCAGGTTTCCCGGGATCACGCCATCTCGTGTTCAGCCCCGCCAGTCGGGGACAGTCGATACGTTACGCATTGTCGTGCGGTGGCCCGTCCGGCCACATTCACGTCCTGGACGAGGATCCGACCGGTTTCCTGTCGAAAATGATCAACACGACAGGCTGGACGAACCCGATGGCAGATCTCGCATCAATCGGCCGCGAGGCTTGGCAACGACGTCTCCCGGGTCTCGCCCCGCGACTGCCGGACCGTTTCGATCCGGCCCTTGGCGATCAGCGCCCGGAATCCGGAATTCCCGTCGGTGCGTGCCAGGATGATGCCGGCGTCGTGAATCGTCTTGGCAATGAACGGGCTCTGAACGCCTGGCTCCGGTTGGCAGCAATGGAAACGGCGATGGAATTCGGCGAGACGCTCAAGGAACGGTCGGCGCCCGTCGACAAGGCGGATCCTGGCAGCGGCAGCAGACCGGGCCGGACTTCGGACACTCCCGGGGCGTGGCGAGATCTCGTCAGCTGCTTCTGCGGAGAGGGAAACCGGCTCGTCGTCGAGGCCATGGATACCAGGCGCGCGGGGTCCCGCGATGGACTCGCGGATCGTCCGGACCTGGACGCGGCCGAATATTCACGAAACATGGTGGCGCTTGCGGTCGCGTTTACGGAAATTGCCCCGCCTGGACATGTCGGACACAAGCTCGACATCCATTCAAGGATCCTGGGAATGACGGAAAGGATCACCTGGCCCGACGGCAACTGGCTTGAACGCGCAATCGCGGACCTGCGCGTATTCGAGGTCTTGCGAGGCCTTCCGGAGAGACGCACGGGACAGGTATTCGGCCGGACGGTTGGAAAGGCCCGGATGCTTGCCATGGCGGCGACCGGTTCCGGTGTAACGTTTGCCGAAGAAACCGTCGCGCGGTTGTTCACGGCGGCACCCGGGTCCTGGAGCACGATCGAGCGCGACATTGTCCGAATACTCCAAGGTGCCGTAGAGGAACGTGCCGTCAGGCACCCCGACGAACTTTTCGCCGCGCGTTCGGAATTCCTCGACTCGATGTTGCGCGCGCGACCGGATTCTCGGGAAACACGGGACGCCGAGGTCAATCCGGGCGTCCGGCGGCCCCTGTTCACGGCCCACGAAATGCGCGCCCTGATGACCCCGGGCGCGGAACTTCCAGGGTCTTTGCCTGATCTCCCGTCAGAGCACCGGCGTCGTGTCGCCGGGAATATTGCGGCATTGGGGGAAAGAATGTCCGACACGGGTCGTCAACCGTTCCCGGGACTTCATTCACGCGTTCAGGAAGGGTTCAGTTGGTGAGCAAAAGGGAAAAGAGCGCCGCCGCGCTGGAGCGCGCGCGCGAGCGTCGCAGGGTCCAGGAGATAGCCACAATTCTGGATGCCGCGTCCCAGTCCGGGCTGCTGGACGTTGCCCTGAACAAGGCCGAACTCGTCGCCTTGTTTCGCGAAGTTGCCGAAAATGCTCCCTCGGGACCTTCCAGGTCATGCCAGCTTGGCACCGCCTTGCGGCACAGGATGAAACGGGACAGCGTCCGGGAAAGTCGCCTGGAGGCGCGCATCATGCCCGTCCTCGGCCAGTTCCTGGTTGCCTTGTTTGACCGATATCCCGAGTTCAGGGCCCGCGTGATGCCGACATTCGAGCAATTCGTGGAAAACGTTGATTGGAAGGACGGAACCGACCGGGACGCCGCGGAGAGGCTGATCGACCGGTGGAAAGAATCCTGACCGGAAACCAGCGGCCTTTTCTTACCCGGCCTGGACCCGCGGGTTGAATCCGGCCGCCGCCTTCAGCAGCGTGTTGAAAATCGGGACATGCTCGCTTACGCTCGCGCGGGACCGGCGACGGGCCAGCGGTCCTGAATCGGAAAAGGGAGACAGAACCCAAGCACAGGTATCGGGAAAGACCGTGCGCTTCGCGCGGATCGCTGCCGTCACGCGTCCGGATTTCGCCGCTTGCTGCGGCACGGTGATGCATGGCCGTGATTGTCCGCGCGGCGGTCATGGCGAAAATCCGTGGAACTTTCTGAAGGCGAAAATCATGATCAAGAGGCAAATCAAGGCAATTTTAACCGGGCTTGCGGCGACGATTTTCTTCGCTGGCGTCGGCAGCGCCGACCCCAAGGGGGTATGGCTGACCCCGGCCGGCAATTCGCATATCGAGATTCTGTCCTGTGGCAAGAAGCTCTGTGGCAAGCTCGTCTGGTTCACCGAGCCACGCAATGCGGATGGCACGCCGAAACTTGACGTAAAGAACAAGAACGTGGCGTTGCAGACCCGGCCCCTTCTCGGGCTTCAACTGATGTCGGGCTTCACCGCAGCCGGCGACGGCAAGTGGACAAAGGGCCGGATCTACAATCCCGAAGACGGCCAAACCTACCGTTCCAAACTTGAAGTGAAGGACCAGGATACGTTGAGTGTCTCGGGCTGCGTGCTGTTTTTCTGCAAGGACCAGATCTGGACGCGGGTCGAATAGGAACGGAGCAGCGGAATGTCGATGGGAAGGATATTCGAATTTAAGCCGTTTGCGCCGACACGCTATCGGGATTGAAGTGATTCAACAGAGAATGCCGCTTCGATTTCTTGCACCTGTTTGGTGATAGAGTCCAAGTCGGCCGCCCACACTTCACTGTTTTCGAAACGGACTTTGATGTGAAATTACCCCCGGGAAAATGGGAACTGAAGACAAATAAACCCCTCCGCAGAATCAAGCTGCGAAAAAAACGCGTCGGACACTCACGCAGACGGATTGACGTTTCGGGCAGCCCCGATTTATGGCCCGGCATCGAACCCGTTTACGTTGTCCCCGACAATGGAGAGTTGTTTGTTAACTTGTAGCAACGGCGCAGGCAGATCCACAAGAAATTTCATGCCGGTCGGGGTGGAAGGCCGAAGCCTGCCATGAGCGTTTGGATAGGTACGCGACCCCGGTATAAAATGCCGACCCTGCCAATGCGCTTGCTATCCACACCCCGTCGGCGGTCGCTCCCTGTTCTACGTCTTGGATGGTGTTTCCACCTAATTTGTCTTGAAACTCGTTGACATTGTCGAACGCCAACACCCCGAAGTGCAGGGCCACAATCTTCCGTTTGCTCGCGTTTCGGTAATTCAGGGAATGTCGGATGCCTTCGCGCATGTGGATTCCACGGGGCCAGACTCCCTCGAACCCCGGCGATATGAAATCAACCGTAGCAAATTCGTCCCGTGGCCCCACGGTTCTGTTTCCTGCAGTTCGAGACAGACGCAATCAAGACGAAAGAAATGAGCTCTGGAATGTGGCGATCCGGCCGCCTTTCTCTCAAGTATTGACGGAGTCGAATATCTAGCTATAATGTTAGCTAGATATTCATCGACCAAGACGAAAACAATGCACGTCGTCAATGTTCATCAAGCCAAGACTGAACTTTCCCGACTGTTGGCACGGGTCGAGGCTGGCGAGGACATCGTCATCGCACGCCGCGGTGTGGCCGTCGCACGCCTCATCGCATACAGAACTCCGATCAAGCGCCGGCCCGATGTCCTCAAGGGGAAAATTGTCATTCCCGATACCTTCTTCGATCCCTTGCCCGAGGAAGAGTTGGCGGCTTGGGAAAGCCGATAGAAGTGCAGGCGTTGCTGGACACCCATGCGTTTCTTTGGTGGATCGCGGATAGCAAGCGACTTTCCGATGCGGCGCGAGAGGTGATCGCTGACGAGGCGAACGAAGTCTTGGTCAGCGCCGCCTCCGCCTGGGAAATCACGACCAAGTTTCGGATCGGCAAACTGCCGGAGTGTCAGGCCATCGCCGTCGATGTCGCGGGCCAAGTCACCGGGCAGGGTTTTGTGGAGTTGGCGATCGGAGTCTCTGACGCCGAACGCGCGGGACACTTGCCGGGCCTTCATCGCGACCCGTTCGACCGGATGCTTGCCGCCCAATCCCTCGCGCGTGCGCTTCCCATCGTCTCGGTAGACCGGGTGTTCGATGAATTCGGCGTAATTCGGATTTGGTGAAGGCGACATCCTCTTTCCTTTTGGCGCCGTTTTGCAGTCAGCCGTTCGGATAGAGGCAGCCGCGGCAGTCTCCGAGTGGGGATTTGCGGAGGCACCCGCTGCTGCGTAAATGCGTCACACTGGTGGCCGAACAAGGCAATGACAACCTGTCCGGCGCCACCTGACGGGCCGTCTCGGTCTTTGTACCTTGCGTGACGCCAAACATCAGGAAATCTCTACCCGAACTGACCGGACGTGATCTCCCGGACCCTGAGGATCGGGAAGCTTCGGGCGCCCTTGTGCCGTATCTGGCGGCACGCGTGGTCCTCACGTATAGCGCGTCAACCTGGATGGCAGCTCGTATTGTTACCTTGATTGTCGCGCTGCACGGCCGTCAAGGTGACGACTGAAGCCAGTCCGACAAGTATTACAACGACTGCCGCGTAGGATGCGCGCGATAGGTTTGTCAGCGACGCAAAGTCGTACGTACTTGTCGTTTCACACATCGCGTTCACCGAGTAGTTGAAATCCGGGAAGAGCTCTCTTGCGCCCGCACCGGGCTGGCCTTCGGCCAGCCTGCCGACATCAAAAAGGAGGACAGAACCCAGGCTTCAGTTCCGGGAGAGACTTGCGCGCTGACCGCGAACCGGTCCGTCAGATGTCGCAGGAATCGCCGTCAAATACGTAGGAATCTGTATTCTACTCGATACCTGTTCAGTCGTATGGATTGCCAACGGGGATGCGATCGACCCGGACGCTTTAGCGAGACTTGACGCGCATTTCCGCGAAGGCCGAAAAACGTATGTCTCGCCATTCTCTGCCTGGGAAATCGGGATGCTCGTTTCCCATTCCCGTTTGAGATTGGAACGCCCTGCCTTGGGGTGATTCGAGGACTTGCTGGACAAAGGCCAATTCACACTGGCGGCGCTGTCTACGCCTGCGCTTGTGGAATCATCATTTTTTCCGGGCGTCTCACCTGCTGATCCCGCTGATCGAATTTTCATTGCAACAGGCGGAGTTATGAATCTGACCATCCTCACACGCGATCGACAGATCCGGGATTACGGCGATGAATGGCACGTTCGCGCCATGAAGTGCTGAAGGGAGTAAACGCCTGACCAAAGCGATATTTCTGCCAGACGCGAACGTCGCAAATTGTTCCGGTAATCGCAGACCACTGTATTCGATATGGCACGTTTCCTGGAGTGGGCCCTGAAAAATCGGGCCTCGTTTAGGGAATTATATACTGTCCAGCCCCACTGTTCTGTGACAGAGCACATGAATTCCGACTGGCGGTTTTCGGGCGGAACGGGCATGTTGCGCGGAAGTGTCACCGTCTCTGGAGTGGCGACCTTGTGTCAGGGGATTTGGTATGAACTTTGGCCCAGGCACGAAGGCGGCTGTCTGTTGACTAACCCTCGCCATTCGCAGAGCACCACGACAGGGACAATTCGGATGGCTACCTGTGCGGGGTGCGCGATGCAGGACCAGAAGACACTTCGGGGCAGACCTTCACTCCAGGCACAGGGGCCGGTTCCATCCCCGTTGACGGCGTCGAGTTCCGGTGACTAGTGAAGCCCCCCCTGCAACGCTTAAGGCGATTCAGGCCCGCGGCTATCGCAGCCTAAGGCATGTCGATCTGAGGTTCGACGGGAACTTCAACGTTCTTGTCGGTCCGAACGGCAGCGGCAAGAGTACGCTGCTGGATGCGGTCGCGTTCCTGTCCGACTACATACAGCAGGGACTGGAACGGGCGGTGGGGAGGCGCACGCGGAATTTCCAGGATCTGGTGTGGGGTCGCCCGACAAAGTCGCCTGGCTTCGAACTGGCGTTCGAGTTCGAAGTTGGTGACCAGGAACTGCGCTACGAGCTGAGTGTCGAGGAGTCCGGCGATGGCATGAGGGTGGTCGCCGAGAACGGTTACCTTCGACGCCTCACACCAGGGGAATTCGCAAAAAGCGCGGCAGCCAATTCAATATGTAAAGGCGTCCTGGCACCCGGCCGCAGGCAGCGGCAGATCTTCGGTCAGAAAACCGATAAGAATATCGTGTGGTTCCGCCCCGGGAAAAATGACCGACGCGAAATTCACTTTCCCCGCCGCCTCGATGACGACTGGAGTGCAATCGGCCAACTTTTGGTTTTGCGCGCGTTCTTCCCGTTCCGATACAAAGATGAAATGGATTTCTCCGACGTGGAGACGATCGCGGATGCGGTAGCCCGGCGTAGCGTGCAGTGCATCCAGTTGGACAGCCGGAAACTCAGGCAGGCGTCGAGGCCCAACGGCGATGATGGCAGACGACTGGCAGACGATGGCAGCAATTTGCCCCGCGTGCTGGAAGAGCTTCAATCCGATCCCGAGGAGTGGGGGCAGTGGCTTGATTTCGTGCGTCTGGCGCTGCCGGAAATCGAGGACGTCAGGATCGTGCACCGCGAGGACGACCGCCACGCCTACATGATGGTCAGGCGTGCCGGCATTGAAGTTCCGTCCTGGGGTGTCTCCGAAGGCACGCTTCGGCTGTTCGCTCTGACCGTGATCGCCCACCTTCGGAAGTTTCCTCTGGCGTATCTGTTGGAGGAGCCCGAGAACGGCATCCATCCGATGGCCATTGAGTATGTGTACCAGTCGCTGTCGACTGTCTCCGGCGCACAGGTTTTCATCGCCTCCCACTCGCCGACACTGCTGCGCTGCGTTGGCATCGGCCAGGTCCTGTGTTTCGGCCACGACCCGCAAAAGGGGACGGTAATCGTGCCCGGCAACGAGCATCCCCGGTTGAAGGATTGGCAGCATTCGGTAGATGACACCGTGTTCTGGGCGGCTGACATCCTGTCGTGAAAGACCTGTTGGTGCTCGTGGCGGACGCCGACATCCAAGCGACAATGCGTGGGCTGTTGACAAAACGACACGCTTCGCTCGAAATCAGAAGCATCGAGTTCACGATCATCAGGCATATCCACAGAGATCCTGGGTGCCGCCGGCAGGCGGCTTCAACCGCAGCCAGTTACGTCAAAGACCACGAATTCGTGTTGGTGTTGTTCGACAAGGAAGGGAGCGGAGACGAAACGGCGATAAGGCAGGACATCCAGAATGCCGTGGAAGAAGACCTGTGCCGGGCCGGATGGAATAACAGGTCGAAGGCGATCGTGATAGAGCCCGAACTGGAGATGTGGGTCTGGTCCGACTCCGCGAACGTGGGCCCGGTTCTCGGGTGGAACGAAGGGACCGAAGCGTTGCGCAAGTGGCTGTGCGAGCGAGACCTTTGGCCGGACGGCGTAGCCAAGCCGCCAGATCCGAAATTGGCAATGACGCGAGCGATGAATAAGAAGAGTCGCGGTCCGACGGCGTTGTCGTTCAAGGAACTTGCGGAACAGGTGAGCCTCCGAAAATGCAAGGATCCCGCGTTCCGGGAAATGTGCGAAACGCTTCGAGGATGGTTCCCCGCTTCCCTTGGAGCATCGTAGAGAATTTTCCCAATTCGTTTTTGACGGTTTTGTTGAGCACTGCGCATTTGCTGCGCTATCTCGTGAAGAATGTGCCCGACAAGATCGGGCAACTGATCAAGCAGTCAGGCCCGGAGCGAACCGTCATATGCCACGAGTTCAACAGTATTGCCTTCGGGGTCCTCGGTGAAAACGCCGCGCCACCCCACCCAGCCGAAGATCTCGACCCGGAAAGGCAAGCCTTGCGCCTCATACCAGCGCATCGCGGCTTCCTGTTCATCATAGGGCAGGCTGAGCGCCAGATGATGGAGCGAAGAGGTTGCTCCCGTCTCCGGTGCCTCCACCCTGGTCCGGTGCAGCCCGGGACGCAAAAAATTCTGCTTGTCGAAGAGCGCCAGGACCTGCGTGTGCCCGCCAAAGCCCGCGGCGATGCGGAAAAACACGATGCCCTCGGCGACATTTCCCTCCATCCGCTCCAGTCCGAACACATCACTATAAAAGGCTGCCATTCGCCCGAGATCGTTGCAGCGGATCGCGATCTCACCAAGGCCGCGGACGCGGAAGCCGCGTTCAGTCATGTTCGCCTCCTACGGCAAAAAGGGATCGTTTGGCGAAGCTACCCTCGCGGTTTCAGATCGACAAGACCGCCGAACACCGTGCCAAGGCGACGGCGGGTCAAGAAGAAGAGGTGTGCGATGGCGACAGCAACCGCAGACATGCCGCACCCAGGCGTTTCCGAGATCGAGTCAGAGGCGTCGGTCGGATTCGGCGAACCCAGCGAGGAGTTCGCGGTCGGGACGGCGCGCTGATTCCTGCCGGAGGGTATGATCCCCGACGAAGGCGACGCGTGTCCCGACAACTTGCGCATTCTCAGAGTCCGGGGAGAAGCCGTGAAGGGAGAGGAGGGAGAGGGCGATCGGCACTTGGTCGCTACCGCCCGGCGTGGCGGCCCGACCACCGGCGAGATGTTCGTGGCGTGGGACGGGAACGGGGTCATGGTCAAGCGGATCGAGATTGTGCCCAACGCCGATCCACCCCGGCAGCTTCGGCTGATCACCGCCAAACCGGAGTACACCGGCTACACCTGCGAAGCGCAAGGCGTTCATGTGGTCGGCAAGGTGCTGTGGAACGTGAGGCGTACATGGCCCAGCCGATCAGTGTAACACGGTTCAGAGCGGAACTCCTGACCGGATGGCACAAAGGGAAAAACCAGTTCGACGGCGACCACGATGCCTGCAATCGTGCGACTTGCCCCCAGCGGCGCTCTCCGTGTCGAGCGGCAAGAGCCGCATCGACGTCGCCGCCGGTATCAGGACCCTCGCAACTGTTGAATGAAAACCTCGCCGCCCTGGCGACCATCGGCGAGCGTGACAGGACTCAGAACCACACCTGTCCGCGCAGCATGATGCTGTGCTTGGGCGGGGCGTCGTTGGCCGCTTCGTTCCGCTCGCCCTCAATGCTCAGATTGATTGCCGGGCCGACCCGAAAACGGCTACCGATGCGATAGCGTTGCTCATCCTCGCCGGAGAGCGACCATCCGCCAAAGGGGGTGAGCAGCCCGCGATCGCCGAACGTGCCGAAGCCATAGCCGATCTCGACGTCGAGGTTGCCCGCGGGTGCGTTGTCGTTGGCCGCGAGACCGACGATTCCGTGATCATAGAGCTGCCCAATCGTGCTATTGACCTTGCCAAAGGCCGGTATCACGGTCAGCGACAGGCCCGTCCCGTCGGCGTCGGGATCAAGCCGGACCAGACCGCCGATGCCCCATTCCTTGTGGTCGTCCTGATGTACCACGAGCGCACGGGCGCGACCTTCCAGGGTCAAGCCGGACGTCGGGTCGCGGTAGCTGAGCACGCCGCCAATTTCCGCGCCCGCGCCGGTCGTCCCTTCACCGCCGTCATAGCGCAGCCCGATTTCCAGAGAGGAGGTCACGATGGAGCCCGACTCGAGTCGGCGTTCGTGGCTGGCTTCGAGAGACAGGCGCGATCGGTGGACATTGGAAGTCAGCGGGTTAATCCGAGTCTCCGGATCCATCAGGTTTCTGCCTTCGACCTCGACGCGGGCAAACGCGTCTTCACCCTTGAACTTGAGCTTCGTCGTGCCGCCCTCCAACAGGAACAGGTCGTCCTTCGTCAGCAGGTCGATGTTGAAGCCCGCCGCAGCCGCCGTCATTTTCGTGTCGCTCGTGCGTGTCGCGGCGACTTCCTTGATTTCGACCTCGCCTTGACCGTAACCCACCGTTGCCCAGAACCCGAGCCCCTCGCGCATCGACCAGTTCACATAAGGATGCACAGTGGTCATCCGGCTTTTATAGGATCCACTCCCCGCCACCGGATCGGTGCGATCGGTGAATTCGAACGAGCCAATCGAACGGGATACCGAGAAACCGGCCAGCAGGTCGGGCTGCAGCAGCGCATCCGCGCCGAGATGGAAGCTCGACAGGTTGCCCTTCCAGTCGGTGCTGCCTTCCTCGCTACTGGAAAGTGCCAGGTAGTCGCCACTGCCCCACACAGAGACGCCGGGCGTTCCGTCCTCTTCGCCCGAGAGCGGCAGCAGGAAGGACGAGCGGTTCAGCAATTGCTCCGAGGTCAAGGTGCCATTCTTCAACGCTTGCTCGTTGGTTCTGACGAAGCGATCGATATCGGATGGATCCAGCAGGTTCGTCGTTGGCACGGACGGAGCGCCCCGGACCGCCACGTCGAAGCGACCGGTAATCGCTGACAGCGTGCTTGCGGTCATCGCCTGGGCCACCTGCGGCAACACCTCCTGGTTAACTCGGTCGTGGCGCGCGGCGGCAGCCTCCAGAACGTTGTCCACGATCGTTCCCGTGCCTTCGTGATCGGCGGCAAGGCGCACACCCGACGGACCGGTCAAGTTCTCAAGCTTGACCACAAAAGTCTCATCGCCTTCGGCCACGGTGTCACGCAACGTTTGCACGGTTACGGTCAGGGCCGTTACGCCCGGATTGAAAGTCAATCTAACGGGATTCGCCACGTAGTCGTCGAACTCCGTCGCGGTGCGGTCTTCCGTCGTCCAATTGACCTCGACGACGCTTGAAACAGGGCCCGACATCTCGACCGTGAACGTCGCGGGATCGCCCTCCGCCGCGGTTGCGTTGTATACCTTCAGCGTCACCTCACCGCCGTCGATAATTGTCGCCGTCGCGCTGTCCTGCGCTCCGATGGTCACTGGATCGACGCCGTTGGACAATGGTTCCGACAGGGTGACGATCAACGTCTCGCCGTCGTCGAGCACAGGGTCTGCGATCGTGGGGATCGACACGCTGCCGCTCGTGGAGTTCGCCGCTATGGTCAGAGAGGTCGGGCTCGGCGTCGTGTAGTCGCTGCCTGCGGTCGCCGTACCCGAGACCGTGTAGTTGACCGTCAGGTCCTGGGTGATCACGCCGCCGTTCACCGTAACCGTAAAACTCGCGGCATCGCCTTCGTTCACCGACATATTGTCGGCCGACACTGTTACGGTCAAGTCGTTGTTATCGGCCTCGGTGGCGACCACAGAGCCGATGTCGATGCCGGCATAGGTAGTGTCCGCGACGCC
>JAPOVX010000227.1 GCA_026707935.1 Paracoccaceae bacterium | reverse complement strand
GGGAACGCGTCCCTGAAGAACCCCGAGATCCTCAGTGTCACGTCGACCCTCGGGCGCCCCAGGACAGAGAGAGGCATGACCTCGAAACCGGTCACGCGTCGGCTTGCCTGGCTCCAGGTCGGCCGGACTCCCATCAGCGCGAGCGCCTGGGCAACATCCGCACCTCCGGTTCGCATGTTCGCCGTGCCCCAGGCCGTCAGCAGCAGGGCCTTCGGCCAGTCGCCGTGGTCCTGCATGTGGCGCTCGATCAACAAGGCCGCCGACTTCCAGCCGAGAGTCCATGCCGTGGCTGTGGGGATTGAACGACTGTCGACGCTGAAAAAATTCCGCCCCGTCGGCAGTACGTCAAGCCTCCCCGATGTCGGAGCTCCGGACGGCCCGGGTTGCACGAATTTCCCGTCGAGAGCGAACAGCAATCCGGTCTCCTCGGCCGGGCCCGACGAACGTACCAGCGGCCCGACATGGGCCTGGACGTTGTCCAGGACCTCCCGGCTGCGCGTCCCCGGTGGTGTTGTCACGCCGTCAAGAAGATCCGAGGCCAACGCCTCGATCCTTTCGACGGTGTCGCCCGCGGAACGCCACCGATCCCCCGACGCCTTGGCAAGCACGGGCGGAGTCGGTCCGCGCCACCTGGCCGACATGTCGCAATCGAGGGGATCAAACCCGAGTTCGAGATCGTCAGCCAATGCCCGGTGCAGCGAGGCATCGGCTCCCTTTCCGTCACCTCGCGGCAGCCTGACAAGAGCCTGGACCAGGTTCCGCTCGAGCGTGCCGTGCGGTGATTGCCCGAATACGTGCAACCCGTCCCTGATCTGTGCTTCCTTGACGTCGCATAGCCACGCGTCAAGCGTAGCCAGGTCATCGTCGCCATCGTTTCCGGTGAGACCGGCATCGATGTCGAGCCCGGTGGCAGACGAAAAAGACAGGATCTCCCGATGAAGAATCTCCTGCCGCTGCGGGTCTAGCCCGACAGCACCATAATATTCGTCGAGCAGGGCCTCGAGGTCCCTGAGCGGACCATACGTCTCTGCCCGGGTGAGTGGCGGCGTCAGGTGATCGATGATGACCGCGCTTGTCCGCCGCTTGGCCTGTGTTCCCTCCCCCGGGTCGTTCACGATGAACGGATAAACCTGGGGAATCGCGCCGAAGACCGCTTCGGGGAAACAGCATTCGGAAAGCGCGATCGCCTTGCCCGGCAGCCATTCCAGGTTCCCGTGCTTGCCCAGGTGGATAACCGCATGGCAGCCGAACTCCTCCCGAAGCCAGATATAGAATGCCAGGTAATTGTGCGGCGGTGGCAGGTCGGGAGAATGGTAGGTCTCCTTGGGATCGATATTGTAGCCGCGCGCCGGTTGAATCCCCAGGGCCAGCTTGCCGTAACGACAAACAGGCAACAGGAATCCGCCGCCCTCCAGGAACGGATCTCCTGCAGCTTCGCCCCAGCGCGACTCGATAAGGTCGCGCGTCTCCCATGGCAGCTCCCGGTATGCGCATAGGTAATCGTCAAGCGACAGGCGGATGCAGGCGTCCCGGTTTCCGGAACGCTTGTCGTGGGCATTCGTGGGCCCCGAAAGCAGGGTCTTCATCAACGCGGCCACGTCTTCCGGTTCGTCCCGGATTTCGTAGCCGTTCTCCTTGAGCAACCGGATGATCCTCATCGCCGACGCGGGCGTATCGAGACCGACGCCATTCGCAATTCGCCCGTCCCGGTTCGGATAGTTCGCGAGGACCAGCCCGACCCGGCGTTCTTCTGCCGGAGCATCCCGGAGCCGAACCCAGTTCGCCGCCAGTCTCGACACGAAGTCGATACGGTCGCCCCGCGCCTTGTACGTGGCGACCGGGCATTCCGTCGCCTCGTCGAAATACGCCTCGTCCTTGAAGGAAACCGCACGCGTCAGCACGCGTCCGTCTACCTCGGGCAACGCGACGTTCATCGCGATGTCCCGGGGGCGGAGTCCAGCCAGCCCAATCTGCCAGTCCTCTTCCGAGGACCCGGCCAGAACAACCTGCATGACCAGCGCATTCCGCGCCCCGGGCGCTGTCAACGGGCTGACAGCGTCCGGGTTCCCCGTCCCGGGATCGGGAGATCTTGCAGCAAAGGACGTGCAGTTCAGGATCAGCGATGGCGGTGCCTTGTCGAACAGTGATTCCAGGGTCGCAGCGGAAACCCGGTCCCTGAGCGACACGACGAAGATCGGCATCGGGTTCAGGCCCCTGCGAAGCAGGGACCGGACCAGGCGGTTGATGGGGTGCAGGCCTGCTCCCTGAACCAGGGCGCGGTAAAAGACAATCGGAACAACCGGTGCGTCCGTGATCCATTGTTCCCGAATGCGAACCAGGTCGGTGACACCTTCTCCCGGCCAGTAAATCCCGGCACGCAAAAGGGGGCGCGCCGCGGGTGGCCGGTCGACGGATTCCAGCATCGCATGGGCATACAGCAGGAAATTGCGCGCGTTCTCGGCACCGCCCTCGACCAGGTAGGCCCACAGGTTCTCCCAGTCCGCGCGGGCGACTGTTGACAACCTCCACAGCCCCTCGTCGGGCTTGTCATCGCCCGGCAGGGCAGCGAACCGAACGCCGGCCCGGGCAAGCCTGGCAGAATACTGCTCCGTGCCATACGGCCAATAGTCGGTTCCCCCAAGTATGCGTGCAATCACGAGGCGGGATCTCGATGCACAGGTCGAGATGTGAGAATCGACCGACATCGGATGGGCGAGATGGGCGAGATTTGCCAACCTCAGCGAACCGACGGCGTCACCGAGTCCGGCACGGGCCGCCGCGAGCGCTGCGAGTTCCGTGTCGGCTGCCGAGACAAAAACCAGATCGCCCGGCGACTGGTCAAGGTCAACGGCGCTGGAGCCATCTTCAATCTGGCCAGGTCGGGCCTGCAGCAAATGCATCAGTCGAGGCGCTTTTCCATGAAGAGGCTTGCCGGATGTTCGCGATAGCATCCGAACCTCCCGCAGAGATCGTATCCCCGGCGTTCATACAACCGAACCGCAGCGGCCAGCCTGGATCCGGTCTCGAGCCTGACAACACCGAGGCCCAAATTCCCTGCATCCGCTTCAAGACGGTCCATCAGCGCTTCAGCGATTCCACGGCCGCGCCATTCCGGGCGAACATACAGCCGCTTGATCTCGCCGTAACTGCCGCAGTCGACAAGAGCCACGCATCCAACCGGTTCGCCGAGTTCTCGCGCGACCAGAAACGTTGAATCGGAGTCATTCAATTCGTCCGGACTGAACGAAAAACAGGCCTCGGGAGGATAGTGCTCCCGCAACGCGGCTTCGCTGCCCTCGATCAAGAGTCTGCCTTCCGTCGTAACCGGGCTCTCGGAAGCGATTTTCAACATGCTGCAGCCGTCAACCCGGTTCTGATTCCCGTTCGATCGAGCCCGGCCAAACCAATCACGACGAGCCTTGTCGCGCGCTCTTCGTCGGGCCGGAACGGCCGGTCGAAATAGTGCTC
The DNA here is from genome assembly GCA_026707935.1 of Paracoccaceae bacterium. Lineage (GTDB taxonomy): Bacteria > Pseudomonadota > Alphaproteobacteria > Rhodobacterales > Rhodobacteraceae > JAPPHA01. The sequence continues at coordinate 29,030 of JAPOVX010000227.1, read as the reverse complement.
GACCCGGGGACCAACGGCCTGTACCGCCAATCGCATGGGGCGCCCGGATACAGTGGCAAATCCCTTGATTCTGAGGATGTCATGTTTGCGGACAGTCTCCTCAATCCTGGCAGACAGTGTTTCGGGCTCAGCCACGGATCCGAATTCGACAACGAACGACTCGAACTCATCGTGGTCGTGGTCGTGATCCTCGTCATCGTGGTGATGCCTCGCCTGCCGGGTATCGGCTCCGTTTTCGGCAGCAGCCCGGACGCCAAGAACGACATCGGCCGGCAGTTCCCCGTTTCGCGCAGCCACGACCCGTGTTCCTTCCCGGGATTCGTGACGGAGACGGGCAATCAACCCGTCAACTTCATCCGGGTCGAGCAGGTCGGACTTGTTCACCACGACAATGTCGGCCGAGACAAGCTGATCTTCGAACAATTCCGCCAATGGCGACTCGTGGTCAAGATTTGCATCTGCCTGCCTCTGGATATCGACCGCAACCGGATCGCTGGCAAAACGGCCCTCGACAACGGCCTTGCCGTCAACAACGACAATGATGCCGTCAATGGTCAAACGGTTGCGCAGTCGCGGCCAGTTGAACGCCCTGACGAGGGGTTGTGGAAGGGCTAGGCCCGATGTTTCGACGACAACGTGATCCGGCAGGACATCGCGGGCGAGGATGGATTCCATCGCGGGAACGAAGTCGTCGGAGACGGTACAGCAAATACAGCCGTTGGTCAGTTCAACGATCTCGCCGGCGCCGCACGCGGATTCGCCGCAGCCTTCGATGAGCGCGCCATCGACCCCGAGATCGCCGAATTCGTTGATCACCAGCGCAATCCGCCGACCGCACGCATTGCCCAGAAGGTGACGGATCAGGGTCGTCTTGCCCGCGCCGAGAAAGCCGGTGAGGATCGTCACTGGAATGCGTGAAGCCATGATTCCTCCGAAAACAGTTGACGGAACCGAGCCCGGACGGGTCGTCGCCGGCGGGAGCGGTCAGCCGAATCCCACAGTTGCAAAGGCGGCGTCTTCCACCCTCTCGAGAACCGGGAACAGGCCGATTCCTGCGATGGCCGTTCCCGCGAGCCGTGATTCCAAGACACCGACCCGGTCCCCGGCCGCCCAACCCCGTGCCAAACGCGCACTGGCCGCGCTGACGAGAAACCGGACGATGGCCAGACCCGACGACAATCCGGTCAACACGTCCAATCGGTCCTCAGCCTCCCGGGCGGCGGGACTGTCCCCGGAAGCTGGGCCATGTAACAAGCCGAAACCGATGAATAATCCATGGGTTGTCCCGAGCCGGGCTTTTCGGCCCCGGGCGAGCAGCCCGCCCAGGCACACTAACGAGAGCGGAATCACCGTCTCGACAGTCGGCAGGTCCATGTCGGTCGAAGCCAGAATCGTGCCGCCGGGCATGGCGACGACATATGCGGCTGGCGCGGAATACGCCTTGCCGGCCAGCGGGTGGGGGGCGAACGCAACGCCCGGCAAGACACTCAACGCACAGGCAGGTATCGAAAAAACCTTCGGCGGGTTGTTCATCGAATCTCCTCCTCGGTTCAGTCCGTGGGGAGGATCCGCGGGTCATGGATTGACCGAAACACCGTCTTCACCATCACGGAACACCCCGTCCGTCGCTGTTGGTCAGCGCAATTGCACTGGCGCATGGCAGGTCTCCTGGCTTGCGGGTCAGTGCGCCGCGCCCTCCTTCCCGGCAGTCGCCAGTGGAACTGGACGCGCGCTCACCGCTACAGTCGCGGGGGCGGCTGCGGCTGGAGGTCCCTCGGATATCGGTCAACCTCTTCCGCATTCCCGTTTCATCCCCGGATGCTTTGCATCCGCGCGGGGAACCATGCAGAGCCCTTGTTACCCGGCATCTGATCGTGGTCAAGACCTTTCGTTCACGGTGCGGCGTACACGACTGATCCGGACCTGCACACGTGGTCGCTTATCCCTGGCGAGCCGCGTTTCCCACCGGGATCGCGGAAAATCAGATATGTCGTGTCAATAAGTGGTTGACTGATGGTACAGGTTGACAACACTTGGTATTGGCGGGCAATTCCCTGCATTGAGTGTAACAGCAGGTGGTTCGGTGCATTTCGACAAGATTCGTCTGACCGGATTCAAGAGTTTTGCGGATCCAACGGAGATGATCATAGCTGACGGGCTGTCAGGGCTCGTTGGACCCAATGGTTGCGGCAAATCGAACCTTCTTGAAGCGTTGCGCTGGGTCATGGGAGAAAGTCGCCCGACATCGGTCCGTGGAGGAGGAATGGACGACGTGATCTTCGGTGGCACCGAAGGCCGTCCGCCTCGGGACTTCGCCGAAGTCGTGCTCACGATCGGGAACAGCGCCGACGTCGAGGTGGGCGGCGTCGAGCCCGCGAACACCCTCGAGGTCGTACGGCGGATCAACAGGGAAATAGGTTCCGCCTATCGTGTGAACGGCAAGCAGGTCCGGGCCCGCGACATCAGGCGAATGTTTGCGGATGCCTCGATCGGGGCCAACTCCCCGTCACTCGTACGCCAGGGGCAGATCGCGGAACTGGTCAATGCGAAGCCTGCCTCCCGGCGTCGTATCCTTGAGGAAGCCGCCGGGATTTCCGGATTGCACCAGCGGCGCCGGGAAGCCGAACTCAAACTCCAGAATGCCGAAGCCAACCTCGATCGTGTCGCGGACGTGATCGCCTCGCTTGAATCGCAACTGAAATCCCTGGAACACCAGGTTCGGCAGGCGGCCCGTTACCGCGAATTCGGCGCGAGGCTGCGAAGATCCGGGCAATTGTTGCTGTACCAACGGTGGCAAGGTGCAAGCGAGGCGCGAGCAGAGGCGTCCAACGCCGTCATCGAGGCCAAGGAAGCGTTGGAGAAAACAGAAACCGCCATTCACGCCGCGCAGGAAAAGAGGCTAAGGGTGGCCGAAAGCCTGGGCACGGCCCGAAGCGGTGACGCCGCGGCTTCGACCGCACTGGAGAAGCTCAGGATGCAACTCGCGGGCCTTGCCGCCGAAGAGGCGCAGGCAAGGCAGGCGATCGAACGCCAGCAGGCGCAGGTGCGTCAACTCGAAGTCGACCTGGATCGTGAATCGTCGCTTGGCGCAGATGCCGCCAATGCGGTCTCTCGTCTCGATGATGAACAGGACGCGTTGAGCGAGGCCAGTCGCGATCATGACGCCCGTGCCGGGGTGGCGAGAAAAGATGCGGAGGCCGCGCGCGAACGGTTGCGCGAAGCCGAAACGGTTTTCGAAGCGCTGTCGCGTGAATTGGCCCAGCTGACGGCGAGCAGGCAATCATCGGAAAAGCGGCGTGCCGAAGCGGAGTCGATGCTCGTTCGCAGAACGGCGCGGGCAGAGGAAACAGCCTCCCGCATCGAAAAAGCCAGGCAACGCCTGGATGAAACGAACAGGTCCGTTGCCACCGCGTTGGAAGACGCGACCGCTGCCAAGTCCAAGGCTGATTCGGCCGAGACGGAACTCACGAATTCCGCGGCGGCGGCAGCCCGGGCCCAGGCCGAGCAAGGCGCCGCCTGGAACGCCCATTCCGAAGCTGAGGGCACCGCTTCCGCTCTCAGGTCCGAAATCGGCGCATTGGAGAAGGTGCTCGACGAATCCCGGAAGGATGGCAACCAGCTCATGGACGCTGTTCGGGTCGACGTCGGCTATGAAGCCGCCTTCGGTGCAGCCCTCGGCGACGACCTGACACTTCCCGGCACGGACGATGAATCGGGTTCCGGATGGGTGTCGCTCCCCGGCTACACTGGACCGCCTGCCATGCCAGGGGAGGCCAGGCCACTCGACGTCCACGTGGTGTCTCCTCCGGAGCTTGGGCGAAGAATGAGCCAGACCGGGCTGGTTGCCGCCTCCGAAGGTTCACGGTTGCAGGGGAGTCTCAAGCCCGGGCAACGCCTGGTGAGCATCGAAGGTGACCTGTGGCGCTGGGATGGGTTGAGGACATCCGCCTCGGATGCCCCGTCCCGATCAGCCGAGCGGCTCCGGCAGATCAACCGGTTGGACAGCCTGCGCGATGCGCTGCAGGACGCGGAAGGCAGGTCGGCAGAGTCTGCACGGATCCTGGCGGCCGCAAGGGAAAGGCTGTCCGCCGCCGTCACTGCCGAGGACATGGCGCGGGATCGCCGAAAAAGGACAGAAGAACTCCTGACGGAAATATCGAGACGCCATTCCCGTTTCGAGGCCGAACGCGACAAGCTGTCGGGAAACCTGGAGGCCTTGTCACTTGCGCGCGAGCAGTTGATCGAAGACATTGCGTCCGCTGCCACCACGATTTCGGAGGCCGAAAGCGGATTGCACGAGTCGGGCAAACTCGTGGACATGCAATCCGATGTCGATGCAGCGCGGCAGAAACTGTCCGGCACCCGCGACGAAATGATTTCGCGCAACCTCGAACACGACGCGCTCCTCCGCGATCAGGTTGCAAGACAGGAACGGCTCACGGAGATCGAGGCCGAAAGGAAAGACTGGTCCCTCCGCGCGCGAACCGCGGCCCTACGGATTCAGGACCTGGAACTGCGCCGGGACAGGGCGGCCATAGCTTTGTCCGAGGCGAACAGCCTTCCAGACGAGATTTCGGTTCGACGTGACGAATTGAAGACCGAGGTCAGCCGGGCGGAAAACCGACGCAATTCGGCCTCTGATCTGCTCAAGGCGGCAGAAAACGCGTTGCGGGAAGCGGAACAGCGGGAACGCGATTGCGAACGGGCAGCTTCGGACGTGCGCGAACAGCGCGCACGCGCAGACGTCATGCTCGAGACCGCCACCGAACAGGAACGCGCGGCGAGCGCGACGATCACGGCAGAGACCGGCGGCGGTCCGGAAGATCTCGCCCGGACTCTCGAAATTGCCGCGGGCGGAAACGAGCGGCAAGACATTTCTTCGATCGAGGCGGAAATCGTATATCTCCGGCGCCAGCGCGATGCGCTCGGAGCGATCAACCTGAGAGCCGAAGAGGATGCCAGCGCACTGGCATCCGAACGCGATTCCCTTGCCAGCGAAAGGGATGAACTCGTAACCGCGGTCGCGCGCCTCAGATCCGGGATCGCTTCGCTGAACAAGGACGGGCGCGCCCGACTGCTCGATGCATTCAACGAGGTCAATTCAAATTTCAACGGCCTGTTCAGGCACCTGTTCGAGGGCGGTCGCGCCCGGCTGGAGTTGGTCGAAAGCGATGACCCGCTGGAAGCCGGCCTCGAAATCATCTGTCAGCCGCCGGGGAAAAAACTGTCGACCCTGTCACTCCTGTCGGGCGGCGAACAGACATTGACGGCCATCGCCCTGGTTTTTTCGGTCTTCGCGACCAATCCGTCGCCCGTATGCGTTCTCGACGAGGTCGATGCGCCGCTTGATGACGCAAACGTCGACCGGTTCTGCAGGCTTCTGGCCGAAATGACGCAACGCACGGATACCCGGTTCCTGATCATCACGCACCACGCCATCACAATGGCCCGCATGGACCGGCTGTTCGGTGTGACGATGGCGGAGAAGGGCGTCAGCCAGCTGGTTTCTGTCGACCTGAGCCGGGCCGAAGACCTTGTTGTGGGCTGAATTCCGGTTCCCGCGAGCCGGCAGTCCTGCCCCGGCAGCCGAAAAACCCGCGTCCGCATTGTCGTTCCAGTGCCGAACCTGACGGTCGAAATCGCAGCCGTCTCGGTCCTCGTGTTTCTGCTGGCCGGATTCGTCAAGGGTACGGTCGGGATCGGCTTGCCGACCGTTTCCATTTCGCTTTTGAGCCAGTTCCTGGACCCGAGACTGGCGATTTCACTGACCCTGCTGCCGATCCTGGTCTCGAACTTGTGGCAATGCATGAGGGCAGGACAGTTTCTGGAGACGTTCCGACGATACGCTCTCATGGCGGTCTGCCTGGTGGCCTTCATCTACCTGTCGGCCAATGTCGCCCACAGCATTTCGACTTCGGTCCTGACCCTGATCATTGGCGGCGCCGTCATCGCCTTTTCGGTGCTCGGCCTGGGTTTCCGCCTCCCGAAACTACCCGAAGCGTGGGACCGGCCCGGCCAGCTCATTTGCGGGAGCGCTGCAGGAGTGCTTGGCGGTATCACGGCCATCTGGGGGCCGCCGCTGATCATCTTTCTCATGGCGCGGCGCATCGAAAAGGACGACTTCGTTCGGGCCATCGGGGTGTTGTTCGCGATCGGAAGCCTGCCCCTCCTGTTCAGTTTTTGGCAGGCCGATCGATTCAACAACGAGATCGCCGTCGTTTCCACAATCATGATCATTCCTTCGATCGCAGGTTTCATCGCTGGAGAGTGGTTGCGCAACAGGCTGAATGCCAGGCGATTTCAAACCGTCCTGTTGATCCTGTTTCTCTTGTTGGGCCTGAACCTGGTTCGCCGCGGCCTGAACATGTAACCAGGCCGATTGACCGCCAATCAGTTTTTTCGGCAGGTTTCGAGGGCGTGATGTTCCAGGGTGCCGGCGAGCCGCGCCAGGATCCGGTCGGTGTCCTTGATTCTGCGGCGTTGCGGTCTTGCAATTCCCGGGCTTCGTCGCCACATGATCCCGCGATACACGGATACCGGGCAAGGGAGAAACATCATGGCCTTACGCATCAACGACACTGCGCCGGACTTTACTGCCGACACGACCGAAGGGAAAATCGATTTCCACGAATGGATCGGCGACGGATACGCGGTACTGTTCTCTCATCCGAAGGACTTCACTCCGGTCTGCACCACCGAGCTCGGGGTCATGGCCGGGATGACCGAAGAGTTCGCAAAGCGAAACGCCAAGATCATCGGAATCTCCGTCGATCCGGTCGAAGACCATCACCGGTGGAAATCCGACATCGAAACCGTGTCCGGCAACACGGTCAACTATCCCATGATCGGCGACGGTGACCTGAGCGTGGCCAAGCTTTACGAAATGTTGCCGGCGTCGGCAGGGGCGAGTTCAGAGGGCCGCACTCCCGCCGACAATGCGACGGTGCGTTCGGTGTTCATCATCGGTCCGGACAAGAAGGTGAAGCTTTCGCTGACCTATCCGATGACGACGGGCAGGAATTTCGATGAAATTCTCCGCGCGTTGGATTCCATTCAATTGACGGCCGACCATCAGGTCGCAACCCCGGCGAACTGGAAGCATGGCGAAGACGTCATTATCACGCCCGCGGTTTCGAATGAGGACGCCAAGAACCGTTTCGGGGATTTCGACGCCGTTCTTCCCTACTTGCGCAAGACCGCCCAACCCGGCTGAAACTCCGCCTCGAATTCCATGATCGGTGCACCAGGACAGGATAACCGGAGACGCCGAGTCCAGACGTAACTTCCAGCGCAAGGCTGAAGGGGTTCCGGCCGATTGCGCCTGAATTTCGCCAATTCTGCCCGACCGTTGCGTGCCAAGATCCCTTGCCGGGTCACTGCCCGGGAGGTCGGGCACTTGATTCTGCAGCGGCTCAGTTTTCGCCGGAATCGAAAAGCGTGCCCGGTGAACAACCGGCGTCACCGGAGCGTGGACTTTGGTGTTTTCCTCGATCGATTGGCCGCGGCACGGGAGTCCGGGCGAGACGTCCGTGTGTTTCTCGACACCGTGTCGGACCAAGTCAACGAATGGCCGATGCACCGTCGACCTCCGGGGATTCCACCCGGGGCTTGTGACCCAAATGACCGCCAAGGTCCCGGGAACAGGCGGCTACGTGTCATTCCTGTTGCCGCGGAAGTCGGCGCGCCATTTCCGGCCGAAATGTTGCGGTCGATTTTATGTTGCGGCGGTTCGAAAGAATCAGGTTTGACAGCGGCATCGCAAGGAACTTCGCATCCCGGAAAAGGCCATGGAGAAAACCCGCTTCGCCAGAGGCGAACCCGGGGGATTCAATGCCCCGGGCCGCTGATGCGGTACCATCCGGTTATCGGAATGTCGACGGTGTCTTGGATGGGGTTCGCACCCGCCAGGGAGAAGCAACCTGGAACGACGCACTGAACGACCGTCTGATCACGGGCCAAGCTGTCCCGGTCATCAGGCAGACGTTCGTTTGCATCGCAGGGAACGACGCCCCGGAGCCCAATCCGGCCACGGGAATTCTTGCCGCATACGCTCGGCGGAATTCCGCCAAGTGCCATGCTGCGATCGATGACGCCGAAACGCAGCTGGAATGGCCATCATCCACCCGGTTTGCACCATGCGCAAGAGCCCTTTCGCGGGGTCGCAGGTTTCCGGGCACGTGCGGTTGCAGCTTTGCCATGTAATGAATGGTGTGCGGGCCGTGCCCGATACAGCACGGAAATTCGAGCAAGGGGCATTCGCACCCGGCACGTTTGGTCGTACGCATCGGGGTTCATTAAATTCACCCCGATGCGTCGCCAAATTTTACTTCAAGGCGCCGACCTCGCGGTAATACCGTTCGGCACCGGGATGCAATTGTATGTGACCACGCTGAACGGGGGCATAGTTCACATCCAGGCCAGCAGCCCAAGGGGCATCGGAACTGATTTGTCCGATATTGTCCCAAAACGCCTTTGTGATCTGATAGACCGTTTCTTCGTCCACATCGGCGCGCACACCGATGCCAACCGAGGTGTCCCAAGACATCACGGCAGCGTCATTCACCTGGTTTTCGTAGAGCCCTGCCGGGATCTCGCGCAGGAAGCGGAAGTTCCCGAGGAATTTCGTGACGTCTTCGGTTTCATATTCCTCTGGCCCGATGAACCGGACAGCTTCGGTTTCGGTGAACAGGATAAACTGCTGGCACGGATCCAAACAACCGTTGATATAGACGTCGACCTTACCATCCAGGAACGCCTGGAAACCTGTTTGCCAGTTTGCCTTGATCGCTTCGTAGTCTTCCCCGACCTTCAGCCCGGTCGAGGCTTCAATCCAGCCACGCGCGCCGTTGTAGGCACCGCCACCTTGAGGCCCGAGGAACACCACGGCGCCTTCAAGGTCATCGAGCATCTGAATGTCGCTGTCAGCACGAACTGCAAAGTGGTAGGCGCCGTAGGGGTACCACATCAAGAGCTGAAGGTTTTCAGACAGTTCCGGTGCTTCCGGTGTCTTGGCATACATTGCCTTGCCTGCTTTCATCAGGTTGTAGACCACCGGGCTGGTCATCGAGAGTTCGAGATTGCCGCGAGCGACCTCGACCATGTGAAGCGTGGCGGCGCCTCCTGCGGCGACTTCAATCGTGATATCTTCCAGATTGTCATTTGCAATATTTGCGAATGTCGCCATCGTGATGGCCGCACTCAGGCTCGGTGCGATCGTCGCCATACGAAGCGTTTCTGCTGCTGCTGCCGAAGCCGCAAGGCCCAGCGCAGCAACAGTTGCCAGTAAATTTTTACGCATGTCGTCCTCCCTGTTGTTTATGCGCGTTTTCCCTCTCTGGACCTATCGACCGCAGAAGGTTCTCCATTCAAGAAACGGTGCCCGACAATCAAAACGATCGCCGCAACAAGCGCCGGGACCGCAATGGTCATGTTGGGGCTCAACAGCACCAAGCCGACAACCGCCCTCAGTATGCGCTCCGCGCCCAACAGCCGGTTTTTTTCGAAGCCGGCAAGCGCTGATGTCAACAACCACATGGACACCACGAACGCGAGCATAATCCATCCCAAATCCACCCAGCTAAAGAGCGAAATGTCCATCATGGCTTGCGAATTCGGCCGGTCCGTCCCGAAGAACTCGAAGAGCACTTGCAACTTATAAAGCACTTCGGGGTGATAGACGAAGACAAACGGGATCAGGAAGCCCGCAAGCGACAGTCGTGCGGCTTGCAGACCCGTCCGCATCGGGTCGGCGCCCGCGATTGGCGCAGCAGCAAAGGCGGCGAGTGCCACCGGCGGCGTTACCTTTGTAATCACCGCGTAGTAGACCACAAAGATATGCAGGGTCAGGAGCGCGATCCCGACTGCTTCGATCCCCGAACTAAGCGCAATCACAATCACGAAATAGGTGGCCCCCGGAGGCAATCCCATGCCCAGCACGATCGACCCGAGCGCCACGACGACAAGCGTCAGGAAAAGCGGCCCTTCGGCGAGTTGCGCCAACAACAGCGACAAGCGACCGGAAAAGCCCGAAACCTGGATCAGACCAACGATCAGACCAATGGCGGCCACGATGATGATGATCGTCGCCGACATACGCCCCGCCTGAACGAAAGCCTGGTAGAGTTTCCGCCAGGAGCGGAACCTGTTGAAAAGAACAAGCGCCGCCGCCAAGGCGACGACGAAACCGAAAAAGCCGGCCTTCGGCACCGATGGCTGCACAAACAGGTAGTAGCTGAGTGTCCCAAGCGGCAAAGCAAAGACAAGGCACTGCACAAGTTCGCGCTGGCTGAGCCTTGGCCGATCCTCCGCTGGCAGTGCACCGATCCCCTGGCGGCGAGCCTCAAAATAGACCGTAAGAAAAGTGCCCAGATAGTAGAAGATGGCCGGAACGATGGCAGCGATGACGATGTACCGGTATTCAAGCCCGATTTGTCCGGCGACGAAGAAAGCCACGACACCCATGACCGGTGGCATGATCTGTCCGCCAGTGGAGGCCGCCGCCTCAACCGCTCCGGCAAAAGCCGGTCGAAACCCCGATCGCTTGACAACCGGGATCGTCATGACTCCGGTCGAGACGACGTTGGAAACCGCGGCACCGCTCAGCGTCCCAAAAAGAGCCGAACTCGCCACCGCTGCATGCGCCGCGCCGCCTACTAGGCCGCCGGTCAGGCGGTTGGCCACTTTCAGCAGGAGATCGCCCGCGCCCGAAGCCATCAATACAGAACCAAACACGATGAAGATCAGGACATTCCCGGACACGACCTGGAGTGGCGTCCCGAACATCCCGCCGGTTTGCGACCAAAAATTCAAAACCATTGCCCGGATCGACTGATCGAAGGTGGAATCCGAACCGGCAAAAACCCCGGCCCATTCGGGCAGAAGCCCCCGCAGGAAGAAATAGGCGATCCAGAACACGCAGAAGCCGACAATGAACCCGCCGAAAATCCGCCAGGTAAGGTAGAGCGTCAGTAAAGTGGCGATCGGGAAGAGCACGAAATCCACGGGTCGCGCCACGGGCAATAGACCGTCGTCGATGGCAAACAGGCTGAGGATCCAGGACAGGAAAACCGAGACTGTCAGCGCGGTCAGCAACCAGTTCAGCCACTGTGCCCGATGCAGCGTCAGAAAGATGATGGCGAAGGACAAGATCAGCGGAAGTCCCAGGATCAGCCCGGTTGGCAGAATGAAACTCCGTTCGAAACTCTTGAAGGTCGAGCCAAGCCAATGGTCTCGAAATGCCAGACGCTGCTGGCGTCGCGAAAGCTCTTCCCATCCTTGCGTCGTACTCTCGATTACCCAGCGCACAAAGTCGTTCATCGGTCCCGAGGCTGCATACACGAGAATGACAATGACAAAGGCAAACGCCACAAGATCAGAGACGCGCCTTCCAAACGTGACCGGTTTGCCGTCTTCACTACTCAAGAGCGGCCCCCCTCCCGTGCCAAGCGATCGTCTTGCCAGCAATAGACTGGCGCTCCAAGGACGCTTTCCCTCCTGCAAACACAACGGGAATGAGAGATTTCGGCCTTACTGACAAGTCCGGAATGGATTCCTCGCTGAACCAGGGGCCACATCGGATCGGGAATCCGGCCGACCCGAAAGCGCCGATTCAAATCGCCAATGCTTCCTTGCCCAAAGAACTGCTGGCTTGCCTGACCGATCTCTCTGAGTGGAACGGCGCATTCGAGAAAAATACGGACCTTGCTGTCGATGGCGACATTGCGCCGTGCCAAGCCGCGGAACTTGCCCGCGAGTTCCGGGCAGGAGCGAATGGTCCAAGCCCGCTTGTGCAGACGCGCGCGCCCCTGATGTATCGGGCGATGCCTGTTTCATCCGTTGCCACCTGCACCAAGGGTGGGAGGTTGCTTGCTCAACATGTCTGGATTCGCACCCGGCCAAACATTTGATCGAACTCAAGCGGCCTCAAGCCCACGCATGGTTCGGACCGGGGCTTTCGCGTGGTCAAGAGGGACCGGGCCCGGGACTCCCCGGCGACGCCGGGTTCAGGAAAAGACACGGGTGCCAAGCCTTGCCTGACCTTGTTCCACGCAAGCACAGGAAGTGGGAATTGCACCGGCTGCGAGGACGAGACAGGGCGATCGATGTCAACCTGCCGACGATCCCATGGACCAGGGACCGATCAGCAAAACCGTATTGTCACGCCTGCCAATCGCGCGCGGAGATTCGGGCAAGGGACAAGAACGGTTTTGCGCCTTCTGCCGCTTCCGTGTTCAGCGGCCGTGCCGCCCGGTGCAGCCCGTGTCGATTCGGTTCGGATCATCTTCGTCGGCGTTGCCGGCGGCCCCCGCTTTCTTCCACTTCAGCTCCGGTGCTCTGGTCGACGACCTTCATGGAAAGGCGTACCTTTCCGCGATCGTCCATCCCGAGTAACTTGACCTTGACCTCCTGGCCTTCCCTGAGGACTTCCGATGGATGTCCCAAGCGGCGGTTGGCGATCTGGCTGATGTGAACAAGGCCATCGCGCTTGCCGAAAAAGTTCACGAAGGCGCCGAAATCCATCAGTTTGACGACCTTTCCGGAGTAGACCTTTCCCGGCTCGGGATCAGCCGCAATCGCCATGATCATTTCACGGGCCTTTTCGATCTGCGCAAGATCGGAGCTGGCGATCTTGATCAGACCGTCGTCGTTGACATCGACCTTTGCCCCGGACGTCTCGACGATTTCGCGAATGACCTTGCCGCCGGACCCGATGACCTCGCGGATCTTTTCGGGATTGATCTGGATTGACTCGATGCGCGGCGCGTGAATCGAGAAATCGCCGGCTTCGCTCAGCGCCTTGCCCATCTCCGCCAGAATGTGCAGCCGGCCGCGACGCGCCTGTTCAAGCGCCTGTTCCATGATTTCCGGCGTAATTCCGGCAACCTTGATGTCCATCTGCAACGACGTGATTCCATTCTCGGTTCCCGCGACCTTGAAATCCATGTCGCCAAGATGATCCTCGTCTCCGAGGATATCGGTCAGAACGGCAAAGTCGCCGTTTTTCTCGAGAATCAATCCCATTGCAACGCCGGCAACGGCCGCCCTGAGAGGCACACCTGCATCCATCATGGAAAGGGAACCGCCACAGACCGTGGCCATCGACGACGAGCCGTTGGACTCCGTGATGTCCGAAACGACCCGGATCGTGTACGGAAAATCGGCGGCCGATGGCAGCACCGCCTGCAGCGCGCGCCAGGCAAGCTTGCCGTGACCGATTTCGCGGCGCCCCGGACCCATGGCCCGGCCGTACTCACCGACCGAATAGTGCGGAAAATTGTAGTGAAGCAGGAACTTCGAACGGAACGTTCCGTGCAAGGCATCGATCAGTTGCTCATCCTCGCCAGTTCCGAGGGTCGTGACGACGAGGCTCTGGGTCTCTCCACGGGTGAACAACGCGGAACCGTGCGTGCGCGGCAGGAACCCGGTCTCGGCCGCAATCGAGCGGACTTCGTCCAATCCGCGACCGTCTATCCGGCGACCGGACGTCAGAATGTCACCGCGGACGACCTCGGATTCAAGGCGTTTCATGCAAGCACCGAGGCCGGAAGGCTGGTCTTCCCCTTCTTCGTGCAGGGATTCCGCAATCTGCTTTCGCGCCGTGGAAATCGCGTTGCCGCGCTCCCGTTTGTCGGTCAGGGCGAATGCCGCACGCACGTCGTTTTCGCCGACGGCCTTGATCCTCGCAAACAGGTCGGAATGATCCGGTGTTTCAAATTCGAACGGATCCTTGGCCGTGGCCTCGGCCAGTTCGATGATCATGTCGATGACCGGTTGCATCGCCTTGTGCCCGAAGGTGACGGCGCCCAGCATTTCCGCTTCCGACAATTCATACGCCTCCGACTCGACCATCATCACGGCATCGCGCGTTCCGGCGACAACGAGATCAAGGCGCTGGTCCGAATCCTCGCGAAGGTCGTGCATGTTGTCTACCGTCGGATTGAGAAAATACTCTCCACCTGCAAATCCCACGCGGCAGCCCCCGATCGGCCCAAGGAACGGAACACCGGACAGGGTCAATGCCGCAGAGGCGGCGATCATCGCGACGATGTCCGGATCGTTCTGGAGATCATGGGACAAGACGGTCAGCGTGACCTGGGTTTCATTCTTGAATCCCTGGGCAAACAAGGGCCGGATCGGGCGGTCGATCAGCCGGGCGGTCAGCGTTTCCTTTTCGGTCGGTCTCGCCTCGCGCTTGAAGAAACCGCCTGGCACCTTGCCGGCGGCGTAGTACTTTTCCTGATAATTGACTGTCAGGGGGAAGAAATCCAGGTCATCCCGTGCCGATTTCGCAAAGACGACAGCGGCCATGACCGTGGTCTCGCCAAGGGTCGCAACGACACAGGCGTCTGCCTGGCGCGCGATCTTTCCTGTTTCGAGAACAAGGGTTTCACTCCCCCATTCAATTGACTTTCTGATTTCATTGAACATCTGTTTTACCAAGTTTCATTCGTTTCATTCATCGGTGCCCGGTCGGTTTCGCCGCCCCAGGCACCGCAAGTGGATTTCCTGCCAGGCACGTCTTGCCTGAATCCGGTCGTTTGCGCCAAGTCGCAATTTCCGGCCTGAAGAAGCTCGACACGTCGCCAGACCGGCATGCCGGTCCACGCCACTTCGTGAGCCAGGGACGAAATTCGCGCAGTCATTCTGCATCTTGCTCGATTGCGCAACCGTTCAACAAAGCGACTGCGACCGCAAAAGGACCCCGGCGTCCGCTCCCGGGCTGTTACGGGATTCTTCCGCCCCGCCACGAACCGGGGTCAACGACGGATTCCGAGGCGTTTGATCAGCGTCCGGTACCGTTCGTCATCATGGTTCTTGACGTAATCGAGGAGTTTCCTTCGTTTCGCAACGAGTCGGAGAAGCCCCCGGCGAGAGTGATTGTCTTTCTTGTGGATCTTGAAATGCTCGGTAAGCGTCGAGATTCGGGACGTAAGGATGGCCACCTGGACTTCCGGTGAACCGGTGTCTCCGTCCTTTGTCGCGTATTCCTTGATCAATTCCGTCTTGAGTTCCGGGGAAATCGACATCGGGGCCTCCTCTTTCACGAGAAATAACGGCACGAGCCGGGATGTCGTCCAGCAAGGCCTGTGGAGAATAGCGGGCGCGCGGACAATCCGCTAACCGTCAGTTCCGGGCCTATAATCCTGATTGATCGGAGGTGAAAGAGAAAAAACATGGAGGTGTTCCGCGCACATGCACATGCATGCGACAATTCCCCGACACCGGAATTGCTCCTTTCCAGGCCGTCTGTCTCGAAGCCCCCGTCGGCATTGGAACGCGAATTGGCGCGGCAACGCGGCAGCGATGAACGGTTCTTGTCTCCGTTCCCAATCCGGCGGCATCTCCCGGAATTCCGGAAGGCCATTGAAGGATCGATCGGGGCCTGGCGTCTTGTCGATGCATCCTGCATCTATCGACACCCTTTCCGGACATGTCGACCCCATGGTCGCATCATGTCGACGTGCCGGTGAAACGAGACCAATCGCCACATGGCAAGCAGGCGAACCCGCGCTGACATCCTTCGTCAACCGAACGTTCCCGGGATCGGTCCGCCGCTCATGCAGCCGACAGGACAACATCGGGCCATGTCGGGATTGTCAGTCGGAAGCGCCGTCCGGTTCCGCGAGCCCGAGAACATGGGTCATGTCATACGCACCCGAGGGCTGGCCCTGGCCCCACAAGGCCGCCTTGAGCGCTCCCCTGGCGAAGATGCGGCGATCACTCGCAAGGTGACGGAGGACGACGCGTTCTCCGTCAGCGGCAAAAATGACATCGTGCTCGCCAACGACATCACCACCCCGTACGACGCTGAACCCGACGCCTCCGCGCCGCCTTGGTCCGGTAATTCCGTCCCGTGTCCGGACTTCGACATCCTCCAGCCGCCGACCTCGGCCATCAGCAGCAGCTTCGCCAAGCATGAGCGCGGTTCCCGAAGGGGCATCGATCTTGTGCCGGTGATGGGTCTCGACGATCTCGATGTCAAAGTCCTCATCGAGGGCTGCCGCGACCTGCCTGGTAATCTGGACGAGCAGGTTGACCCCGAGGCTCATGTTGCCGGCCCGGATGACAGGCGTATGAAACGCGGCAGCCGCGATTCTCTCATGATCGCTTGCGGACAGGCCGGTGGTTCCGATGACGTGAACCGCGCGCGCCTGGGCTGCGAGTTCCGCATGCATGACTGTTGAGGCCGGTGTCGTGAAATCCACGATGGCGTGCGACCGCGCGAAGACCTCGAGCGGGTCGTCGGTAACCTCAATTCCATGCGTCGATCCACCCATGCATGTTCCGAGATCACGACCGATCCACGGATGCCCCGGGCGTTCCGTTGCCCCGGCCAGAACAACCCGTTCGTCGGCGAGGATCGTCTCGATCAACATCTGCCCCATCCGGCCTGCCGCACCGACGACGGTTACTGTTGTTCGCTCGGACATCTCGATCCTCCGGCTTCATCGCTGGCACACGGTACAGCCATGGAGCAAATTGATGCCGTCGACAAGGCTTGCGTGATTCGTTCGACAGGTTAAATTGCCGGCAACTTGGGAGGCCAGCATGGCTAAGCACGCAAGAGGGGCTTTCCGGCCCGCAGTTCAAAGCCAGAGGCAGCTTCGCGTCGGTGAATTGCTCAGGCGGGCGATTGCGGAAACCCTTGCCCGGGAGACCCTGTACGAACCGGAACTCTCGGGAGCGTCGGTCACGGTCAGTGAAGTTCGCCTGTCGCCGGATTTGCGTAAGGCACGCGTCTATGTGCTTCCGCTCGGGGGAGGACAGGTCGATGAGGTTGTCGACGCGCTCAACCGCAACCGATCCGAGTTGAGACGAATCGTCAATCGGGCAGTCAAGTTGAAATTCTCCCCGAGTCTGCGGTTTGTCCCCGACTTGTCCTTCGACATGATGGACGAGACCCGCCGGCTGCTGGATCTGGAAACGGTTCGCCGCGATATCATCGCCTGACAGGGACACGGGTCCACATGGATGTCCGCAGCACCATGAGTGCCAACGGTTGGTTCATCCTTGACAAGCCTGTCGGCCTTCCATCGACCCGTGCCGTCAGTATTGTCAGGCGCGCCCACGGCGCGCGCAAGGCCGGGCACGCGGGAACGCTGGACCCTGCCGCGTCAGGTGTTCTTGCGGTCGCGCTGGGCGAGGCGACCAAGACAGTCCCTCACGTTGTGGACACGGTCAAGGCCTACCGGTTCACCATGCGCATCGGGCAGGCAACGGACACGGACGATGCAGAGGGAAAGATCCTGGCCGAAACATCCGAACGCCCGTCAGATGACGAACTGAAGACAGCGGCGTCCGGCTTTACCGGCGAGATCGACCAGGCGCCCCCGTCGTATTCGGCAATCAAGGTCGACGGGAAACGCGCCCATGCATTGGCCCGGTCCGGTACCTTGCCGGAACTTCCGGCGAGGAAGGTCAGGATCGATCGAATCGAACTTGTGTCGCGCCCGGACCCCGATCATGCGGTTTTCGAAATGACATGCGGGAAAGGCGTCTACGTCCGTGCACTGGCACGGGACCTCGGGCGCGCGCTCGCCTGTCTCGGACATGCTTGCGAAATTAGGCGTACCAGGACCGGGCCTTTTTCGCTGGCGGACGCCATGTCGCTCGACACCCTCTCGTCGTCTGACGGGAAAAAACTGGCCGGATGTCTCCTCAAACCTGAAGCCGGCCTCGCCGAAGTGCCCCGTGTCGACTGCCGGCCCGAAGAGGCCGCCCGCATCAGAAACGGTTTACCGATTCCGTATCGAGGCCCGCCAGCGATGGCAGGGGCCAAGGTATGGATTGCCAGCGAAGGTAACCTGGTCGCGATTGCCGCGGTCCGCGACAGCCGCCTTCATCCTTCCCGCGTCTTTGCAAAGGCCGGATCGTGATTTCCAGGCGGTACAGTAAGCCGGGAACCGAATCGGTCGCGGTCTACTCGAACTGCGAGGGCTATCGGTACAGCCTGACCCGGGTCTGGAAGCCCGGTGGCCCGCACGCGGTATTCATCATGCTGAATCCATCGACGGCAACCGAAATCGCGAATGATCCGACGGTCGAACGCTGCGAGCGGCGTGCCCGGAAGCTCGGTTTCGGTGCGTTTCGTGTCTGCAACATTTTCGCGTGGAGGAGCACCGACCCGCGTGCGCTCGCGCGCCTCGCCGACCCTGTCGGACCCGGCAACGACCAGGCCATCCTCGAAGGGTGCGAATGGGCCCGGCAGAACGCGGACGGGCGCGTTATCTGCGCCTGGGGCAACCACGGAGAGCTTCGGAACCGCGGCCGCACCGTCGAGCGACTTTTGCGCCGGACCGGCGCGTGTCTCCATCACCTCGGACTGACAGCGACGGGACAACCCCGTCATCCTCTCTATGTCGGCTACGCCCGGCCACTGCAAACCTGGCAGGCCATGCCATCACGGACATGAACGGAATGGAACACCCCCCGGTTTCCCCTGTTTTCCGGCGGCCTCGAGGAGCGGTATACGCAGGGATGATCAGAATGGCCGTTCCTTTCGGTCGGGCCCGGGTCCCGGCCGTGTATTCCCGCCAGGTTTTCTGAACCGGTTCGGGCAGCGACGGCCATGTCGGGCAGACTCGGATACGGCAGCGGAATACTGTGCGTCATGCTTGCGGGCACCTTCTGGTCGCTCATGGGTCTCGCCATCAAGTTGATCGACTCGGCCGCGACCTGGCAGATCGTCCTGTACAGGTCACTTGGACTGATCCCGGTTCTCTTCCTGTTCATCGCCATCCGAACCGGACGTTCGCCCGTCAGGACAATCCGGGAGGCCGGACTTCCCGCCGTGGTTGGCGCTACGGGGCTGGTCGCCGCGTTTTCCGGGGGGATTTTTTCGATCCAGGAAACGACGGTGGCAAACGCGGTCTTCCTCTTTGCCACGGCTCCCCTTTTCACCGCTGTCCTTGCCTGGCCGGTTCTCGGTGAACGAGTCGGGAAGAGAACCTGGATCGCTGTCGGCGCAGGGCTGGTCGGCGTCATCGTCATGGTAAACGACGGGATCGCACGAGGTGCATTTCTCGGAAACCTGGCCGCCGTGATTTCGGCCATAGGGTTTGCGATCTTCACTCTTTCGCTTCGTTGGGGACGGTTTTCCGACATGGCATCGTCGGTCCTCCTCGCCGGAGTCCTGTCACTTGCCGTTTCCGTCGCCATGTGCCTCCTGTTGCGGCAATCCCTCGTGATAAGCGCCCATGACACTGCCATATCGTTTCTGATGGGTGCGGGACTTCTCGGTTGCGGCCTCACGATTTACACGATCGGGAGCCGAACTGTCCCTGCGGCCGAACTCGCGTTGCTGGCCATGACGGAAGTCCTGCTGGCCCCTGTCTGGGTCTGGTTGGTGCTCGGGGAGACTGCCGGGTTCTGGACCCTTGCCGGCGGTGCTATCCTCATGAGCGCCATCGCCGGAAACGCCCTGGTCGGAATCAGGAATCTGCCGAGGGCCCATGCCTGAGAGGGTCGCCACAATGACCGGTTGCCGGGCTGGCGTTCCGTTCGAGGGAGGAATGTCCGTCTCCGGCGAGAAGACCTGTACGGGCAAGTCCGGCCGGGGATCAGAAATCGGTCACGATTCCGTCTTTTTCCCAGTCGCCAAACCGGGTCGGTTCCGGGCCGTCGCGTCCACCGACCTCGACGGGCGGCTTGTTCCGGACCTCCGATTTCCGGCGTTTCTCGGTCTCGGCGATCGCACGTTTTCCGGCTTCCCGAATCCGCCGTGCTATTGCGGCTTCCCTGTTGTTGCCGTTCACATCACGCACCATGCAAGGACTCCCGGTGTCTGCGTCAACGATGCGGTTTGACCTGACGGAAAGAGCGGAAACACGCTGCTGCCGGTTTCTTAACCGCACCGATCGCGTCAGCAAGGTTTACCAATGACCGGACGCCCTGTGAAACCCGGAATTGCCGAACGCGCCGCGGCCCTCGACCATCTGCTTCGCGTGTTTAGGGACAGGCGGATGCTGGCAGACGACTCGCGGGCGCGGGCCGGGCGGAACCTTGACCCGGCCGAAAGGGCCGCGGCCAAACGCCTTGCCCACTCGGTTCTCCGCCGTAGCGATTCGCTGGACGAGGTCCTTTCCCCATATCTCAAGCGCAGGCCCCCGTTGAAGATCCATCTCATCCTCAAGATCGTCGCTGCCGAAATTCTCCTCGGCAAGACCCAGGGGTACGCTGCCGTGGACTGCGGCGTCGAGTTGTCGCGACGGGTTTCCGCCGTCTCCGGTCATCACGGCATGGTCAATGCCGTCGGGAGGAGAATGGCCAGGGACCGAGACGTGATCGCACCGACGGGCCGGCTTCGGCCAAACGCGCTTCCCAGCCCTCTCTTCCGCGAGATTGACGACAGGCTGGGCCAGGACGCGGTCTCGAGAATAGAACGCGCCCATGCCCGGCCCGCGCCACTCGACCTGACACCGCGCGACCGCGATGCCCGGCCCGACCTGGCCGAAAGCCTGGGTGCCGTGGTTCTCCCGACCGGGACACTGCGCATCAGTTCGCCACAGGGACAGGTTTCCGGACTTCCCGGATACGATGAAGGTCTCTGGTGGGTTCAGGACGCCGCTGCCGCACTTGCCGTCCCCTGCCTCGGACCGGTTCGCGGCAACAGGGTGCTCGACGTCTGCGCGGCTCCGGGCGGCAAGACCATGCAGCTTGCCGCGGCCGGCGCGATACTGACCGCAGTTGACAAGTCGCCGTCCAGGCTTCGCAGGCTCAAGGCCAATCTTCGCCGCACCGGTCTCGCGGCCAGAACCATTGCCGCAGACGCGCTGACATGGGATCCGGACTCGCAATTCGACGTGGTCCTGATCGATCCGCCATGCACGGCAACGGGAACCATGCGCCGTCACCCCGAACTTCAATTCATCCGCGATCTTGACCGGATCGACGACCTGGTCTCCCTGCAAGCCGAACTCCTGGATCGGGCCGCCGGCTGGGTCAGCCCCGGCGGGCGGCTGGTCATGAGCACGTGCTCGCTGTTTTCCGCCGAAGGCGAGGAGCAGGCAGACCGATTTCTTCACCGCCATGCCGGCTGGGTCATCGAATCCCCGTTTGACACCCTGCCAGGAGTCCCGGAGGATTGGATGCTCCCGACCGGCGCGCTGCGTACACGGCCTGATTACTGGGAGAAACGCGGTGGAATGGACGGGTTTTTCATCGCGAGATTTCGCCGTCTTCGCTGAAACGGAAACGCATGCGCAAGGCCACGCCGCAGGACCCTGGCCGGGTTGTCAATGAGCTCGCATGAAAACCGCGTTCCGGGCGACTCTCTCTTTTGGCGCTTCCCCGGGGCGAGCGAACGAATACGACGGCGGTTGCTCATGATCTTGAACTGGTGTTCTTGGAGGGTGGTCAGAACCAACCACTGCGGGAGAATACGAGCGACGCGTTGCGCGGCCGGAGAACGCGGTCAATCCGCACCTGTTCATCAACGCATCCGGTAGTGCGATGACACGGCGCGGATTTGCCAAGCGCCTCGAGATACGTGCCGAAGCCGCCGGACCGGCGGTTCCGTCCACTGCCGGCAAGGCTGTGACGCTTTCCTCGCTTTGACATTTCTTTATCCGGTCCACTTCAGGTCGTAGCCCAACGTTTTCCCGATTTCGCCGCAAATTGACCAAACTTCGAGGGCTCTTTTGTCGCCTTCCGCCCAATAGCGACGACGCGTGTTATCAATGATCCCCCCGACAGCGCTTTCGGTTTCAGGAATGTCGAGAAAACGGGCAATTGCATCCGATACGGCTTGTGCGTCAGCGCACAGATCCTCGAACCGAATTTCCAGGTATCGACTTGAGCCCAGTTCCCTGCCAAACTGAATGGCCCCTTGTACCTGAAAAACCCAGGAGGCCGAATTGCGGATGTAATCGTCATCATCGCCTGGATCCCTGCGCCAACCCAGCCTCGAGTAAGCGGCATGAAGTGTCGCCGCACCGACAGGGATGTCTGTTCGCGATGTCACATGAGTGCTCCTTAGGCAGGTATCTACCGGATGGCGCACCAGGTGGACGATCCTGGCGTTCGGAAACGCCTGGACGACTTCCGGCAGTATCAACATCGTCTCCGGAAGCTTCCATCCCCAGAGCTGGCCTTCCTTCCATTGGCCCCTTTGGAGAATCTTCTCTGCGCACCCTGACAATGCCTCGTTCCAACACCCGCGCTCGGGTGCGCCATCCGTGAGCTTCCTGGCGGCGGATTCATATTGTACTCCGATCCATTCAATGGAATCTTCGGAGCCATTCAAACGGTTTCCCAGAAACACTCCGTGTTCTTGCAGCAGCATGGACAGAAGCCGGGTCCCGCTGCCCCCGCGCCCGGTCGCAACGACAGGTTGCGAAAGAATGGTTGCAGAAACTTTGGTCGATCTCATCACGATTCTTCCTGTTCTCGGGTCCGAGCCGACCCAAGTTACTGAATTCTCATCCGGAGTAAAAAGCGAACATTCATGCGAATTTGGCGGCACCGGAAAAAATCCATGTCATCACCAGTCGTCCCCGGTTGGGTCGCCGTCAGCAGATCCGACTGCAACCCGGCATCAAATCTCCATCTGGTGCCCCTTGACACCCGCACAACCTCAGTGCGCAGTTTGACGCAGTCTTGCACAGGGAACCAGTTCCGCTTGCCGAATATCGCAAAAAAGGAAAACATTCGACAATTCCACACGGGATGGATGGAAACCGGCGAAGCGAGTCAACCCCCTGCAAGTCCGCCGAAATCGCGAAAACGGGATGCACCCGCCAGGTTCAGCCGCCAAATCCTTTCTCAACTCGAACCAATTCATGGTCCGGCCTGAATGGCATCATTTCTGACAAGACTGGGGATCCGGCTCCGTGCAGCAGGCGACAGGGGAGCAATCCGCAAATCCCGACGCTATCCGCCCGCATCCGTCACACGGTTTCGCCCCTCGCCCAAGCCTGCGGGGAACCCGGTTCTCGGTACCGAACTGGCTTCAGGCCGGTTCTTGCTCTCGGGCCGGGAAGTCCTGATTCCGGACAATTCGATCTGGAACCTGAAATTCGCGTCGTCACCGCGTTTCGATCTCCTGCACGGCTTTGGCTGGCTTGATGATTTCGCCTCGGAAGGATCGATCCGCTCACGATCGCTTGCATTGGACTGGACGCTCGAGTGGATCGAACGATTCGGGCAGGGAGACCATGTCTGGAGCTGGACGCCTGCGATGACCGGGCAGCGAATCGTGCGCTGGCTGAATCATTTCGACTTTCTCACTGCAACGATGGACCCCGAGGAAATCGACGGATTCGAGTCATCGCTGACCCGCCAGATCTGGTTCCTGAACAGGCGGGCACGTTCTTCGCCGGACGGCCTGCCCGCCCTCGAGGCGTTGACGGGCTTGATCTACGGAATCGCCGCGATCGACCTTCGCCCGACGCTGGCGGTCCGTGCATCGGGTTGGGTCACTTCCTGGATTTCGCGAAACATGGGCCCGGACGGCGGTCTGCGATCAAGGAATCCGCAGCAGCTCTCCCAAGCACTCATTTTCATGTCCTGGGCGGCCGACGCGATCAGGGCCTGCGGCCTTGAACCCTCGCAACTTCATCTCGATGCGATGCACCGGGCAGCAGGCGCCGTGAGGAAACTTCGGCTCGGGAATGGTGCGCTCGCGCGGTTTCACGGAGGGGATGCGGGGTCCACTGCCCTGATCGACCACACCATCGCGGAACTCGGTCATGACCCGGCTGATGACAAGACTTCGTCAATGGGATTCACCAGGATGACCAATGGCGCTGCGGTCCTCGTAATGGACACCGGAACCTGGCCGGAATCGGTGCACGGGGAGGCGGCTTTTTCCTCGACGCTGGCATTCGAGTTCACATCCGGCCGGAGTCCCCTGCTGATCAATGCAGGGCCGGCCATACTGGATGACGCCGATAGCGAGGAATTCGCCAGGTCGCCGGCGGCACACAATACGCTCTGGATTGCAGAAGGCCTCTACCCTCTCGACGCACCTCCAATCAGGCCTGATCCGCCGAGAACCGTCACCGCGAAAACCGGGTTCAATCACCACGGATCGGCACTTCAGGCCCACCACGACGGATACGCGGGCAGATTTGGTGTCGTCCATTCCCGGCGGGTCGAATTGACGGAAAACGGATTTGCTTTCCGGGGCGAGGATCGGCTCCATCCGGACATGCCCGTGAGTCGGAGCGGACGAAGGTCAGGGGCTCGCCCGAAAGGAGAGCCGGGAATTACCGTTCTGATCGGGTTCTGTGTCCATCCGGACGTCACGGTCCGCGTTGACAGCGATGACAGTGTCGTTCATCTCGTGCTGCCGAATGGCGAGACATGGGAATTCGGGATAAGCAGTGGCGCCCTGGCACTCCTTCCCGCAACGGTGATGGAATTGGATCGCAATGAACTGGTCTCCACGACCCGAATCGTGGTGTCATCACGGATTCAGCATCCTGAAAGCCTCGTCCGGTGGTCGTTCGTGTGCGTTGACAGGGGCAGGTCCCTGATCTGATTGCACGACCAGAATTTCCCTTGCTGGCGACAACAGTTGCACCGGCGGCAAGATTGCAATGACACCGACATGCCGTTTCGAGGCTGGTGGACAACAATGGGCGGAAGGCGACACATGGCGACGAGAACGAGGTCACGGGCAAGAAACACGCCGAACGACGTTGTCCGTATACGCCGGGCGTTGATTTCGGTTTCAGACAAGTCGGGACTTGACGACCTTGTCCCGGTCCTCGGACGGTTCGGTGTCGAAATCGTCTCGACCGGCGCAACGGCTTCGGCAATTCGGCAGACCGGGGCGGAAGTCCGGGAAGTTTCGGATCTGACCGGACACCCGGAAATCATGGATGGACGGGTCAAGACACTTCATCCGGGAGTCCATGGCGGTTTGCTTGCCGACCCCGGCGACAGCACTCACGTGCGAGCGATGGCGGAGCACGGAATCGAGTCCGTGCAACTCCTGGTCGTGAATCTCTACCCTTTTGAATCGACCGTTGCCGGCGACGCGGGCCCCGAGTCCTGCATCGAGAACATCGACATTGGCGGACCGGCAATGATCCGGGCGGCAGCAAAGAACCATGCGCATGTTTGCGCGATCGCCGACATCGACGACTATCGTAAACTGATCGAGGAAATGGAGCTGACCGGTGGGGGGACCCGCCTCGCGTTCCGCCGCGAAATGGCCGAGATCGCCTTTTCGAGAACGGCTTCATATGACGCGGCCGTCGCAGACTGGATGGCCTCGCGGACCGGCGTGACGACGCCGCGCCGGACGCGGACCGTAGCCGGCCATTTCGTGCGAACACTCCGTTACGGGGAAAACCCGCACCAGGGAGCGGCCCTCTATTCGGACGGCTCGGGACGGCCCGGGCCGGTCTCCGCCAGACAGCTCCAGGGCAAGGAGCTTTCATACAACAATTACTGTGACCTCGACGCCGGCCTCGGACTGATTTCGGAGTTTCGCCCGGACATCGACGGTGCGGCCTGCGTCATTATCAAGCACGGCAATCCATGCGGGGTCGCGTGCAGGTCAACGGTCCTGGATGCGTATCTTGCCGCGCTGGACTGTGATCCCGACTCCGCCTTTGGCGGAATTGTCTGTTTCAATGCCAGGCTGACGAAGGACGTCTCCAAGGCGATTTCCAGCGTGTTTACCGAGGTCGTTTCCGCCCCGTCCATCGACCGCCGCGCGGCAAAGACCCTCGAGAACAGGACCAACCTCAGGCTCCTGGAAGTTGATCCGATTCCCGACCACTTGCGCCCTCGCGAACTGATGCGGCCGATCGTGGGCGGTTTCCTCCTGCAGGACTCCGGCGGGGATTCCCCTGGTCTTGACGACGTCACGACAGTCAGCGAAAGGCATCCGTCCGATGACGAGGTCAGGGACATGTTGTTTGCCTGGCGGGTGGTCAAACATGTCACGTCCAATGCCGTCATCTATTGCCGGGACCGGACAACCTTGGGGATTGGAGCAGGCCAGATGAGCCGCGTGGACAGCGCCCGGATCGCCGGCTTGAAGTCCAGGGACCGGTTCTCAACGGGAGAGGGCGACGGTACCGGTCGGGGGCTGGTGGCGGCGTCGGACGCTTTCCTGCCATTCCCCGACGCAATCTCCCAAATGACGGCTGCCGGTGTCACCGCGCTCATTCAACCCGGCGGCTCCCGTGGCGATTCCGAGGTCATTCAGGCGGCGAACGACGCCGGGATCGCAATGATGTTCACGGGAATCCGGCAATTCAGCCATTGAAGCCGCCGGGCGGAAACCGTGAGACGGGCTGCCGTCCCGCTTGCCGGATGCCCGGTCTCCACGATCGGCACGCTGACATTGACGGCCGTTTTCGACGGCCGGCTTACTGATCGGTGCCGAGGACGCCCCGTTCGATCTGGTCCGCCTCGATTGATTCGAACAGTGCCCTGAAATTGCCTTCGCCGAATCCATCGTCGCCCTTGCGCTGGATGAACTCGAAAAAGATCGGTCCGACCAGGGTTTTCGAGAAGATCTGCAGGAGTACCCGGGTTTCGCCTCCATTCACGACGCCTTCGCCGTCTATCAGGACCCCGTGTTTCATCATCCGGTCGATCGGCTCTTCATGCCCCTCGACGCGGGCGTGTGACATGGCGTAGTAGGTCCCGGGCGGGGGAGGCATGAACTCGATCCCGTTGCCGGAGATCCGGTCAATCGACTCGTAGATGTCTTCCGTGGCCACGGCAATGTGCTGGATGCCTTCGCCCTTGTATTCACGCAGATATTCCTCGATCTGGCTGCGATCGTCCGCGCTTTCGTTGATCGGAATGCGGATCTTGCCGTCGGGCGATGTCAGCGCGCGCGAGAAGAGGCCGGTCTGTTTGCCCTTGATGTCGAAAAAGCGGATTTCGCGGAAGTTGAATGCCCTGGCATAGAAGTCGTACCAGGTGCTCATGTTTCCGCGCACCACGTTGTGCGTCAAGTGATCGAGATAGTAGAAACCGGCGCCGCGCGGTCTGGGGTCGCGTACGCCTGTCCATTCGAATTCCGCCTCGTAACACGACCCGCGCTCGCCGTAGGTCTCGACGAAATACAGCAAAGACCCGCCGATTCCGATTACGGCCGGGACGTCAAGAGACTTGTCCCTGCCAGTATATTCTTCGGCTCCGCAGTCGAGTGCGCAATTCATTGCATGCCGGGCGTCGACGACTCGCCAGGCCATCGCCGGCGCACAGGGTCCATGAGTTTTGACAAAGCCCGCAGCGTGGCAATCGGGTTCGTTGTTGATCGTGAAATTGATGTCGCCCTGCCGGTAGAGACTGATGTCCTTTGACCTGTGCCGGGCAACCTCGACGTAACCCATCATCGTGAACAACTCGTGAAGCCGGGCCGCGTCCGGATGGGCGAACTCCACGAACTCGAACCCGTCCGTGCCCGCGACATTGACCGCGTCAATCCTGGCTTTTGGTGCATCATGTGGAAACGGACCCATGGTCGTCCTCCTGTTTTGGTCCGCGCTCACGTGCCCTTCGCGCGAAAAAACAAGATCCCGGCCCGCGGGGACTGGCTGTTGGTGCGCCCAGCATGGGCACCACAGTCTGGTCACGACCCCAGTGCATGGTGAGAGGTGAAATGTCAATCGGTCGTACCGATGAACAATCACAGGTCAAGGCAACGTGTCGGGCGGCCTGTCTCGTTTCGGCCAGGAACTCGCCCGGTCACCTGCACGGCTGTCTGCGGAATCGCGGAACCGCTTGACTTGGGAAGCGGTTCGGAATTTCCTGTCCTGCACGGCATGTGGCGCCAAGTGACCGGCCACTGCGCTCAACCAGAAAGCAATCGCCATGACCGACAAGGACATTACGGATCTCGAAAAACAGATCGCTGAACTTACCACGACCCTGAACGAGGCGCGCAGCAAGCTGACACCAGTACCCGTACCCGACTACAGATTCCAGACGCTGGAGGGTAAAGTTTCGCTTCTCGACCTGTTCGGCGGGCGGGACGTGCTGCTTGCCATCCACAACATGGGCCAGGGATGCAGGTACTGCACGTTGTGGGCCGACGGCTTCAACGGGTTGCTCCCTCATCTTGAGTCGACCATGGCTGTCGTGCTTCTGTCCAGGGATCCACCTGCGCTCCAGCGTGATTTTGCCGGATCACGCAACTGGCGATTCCGCCTCGCGTCGCACGGCGGTGGTGACTACATCAGCGAGCAGACGGTCATGTCAGGTGTCGACAACATGCCGGGAGCGGTCGTCTACAAGCGCTCCGACGACCGGGTTTTTCGCTGGAGTAGCGCAGTGTTCGGACCTGGTGACCTGTACTGCTCCATGTGGAACCTGTTGGGTCTTGCCGGCCTTGGCGGCGACGCATGGACTCCCCAGTTTCGCTACTGGACGCGCCCGGAACAACTCGATGACGGCGGGGAAAACGTCATCGACTAGCCTTCTGAATACACATGTCTTTTCGCACTCAAACGCCAGGGCGCTTCGACGTGATCCTCATCCCTTAGGCAGCAGCCACCGGCAATTCCGGGCCAAGGACGTAACGCCCGGTGTCGCTTCATCAGCACCGGGACCCCGGTTATTCACGCAGCCACGGCAGGAACGGGCCGGAAATCAGACTACCCGCGCCTGTCGGGTCGTCGGTAAAGGCGTTCATTCAAATCGACGGTTCTGTCGTTGCGTCTATTGACGGGCTTTGGCCATGGATTCCGAAGCCAACTCTTCCGTTTCACTTTGGCAAGCGATGTGTACGTGCGTCTTTGGCGCCCTTGGTTGCCTTTTGGGGCCGGAACCTTGTCCACGGGCATGACTATCCCCGCAAAGGTCGGGGAAAACCACAAGAGAATCAAGGCGTCCAAAGCGCGCGCGGCCCGCATCAACCGCAGTTCCTCAGCGCGGAATCGTCTTGCTCATTGAGCATTAAGTAGGGTGCACGCCAAATTTGTTGGTTGACCTGAATTCGTTCTCCATTCCGAGCGTTTGATGGATCGCGCGAAGGGTTGAAACTTTCCTGCTGCCATGTTTTTTCTGACGCGATCCCGGCGCGGCCGACAACGACCGGATCAACCGGTCGGCGCCGC